>JAVVXN010000013.1:0-36239 GCA_036651575.1 Raoultibacter sp.
TGGCCCCCCACCGCTTGTTCATTGTATATTCCCCCGATGTGGCCTGGCCGGTATTGGTTGACACATTGTTCTCTACCGACATCACATTCTCCTTATTAAAAGACAGAGGGGTTTGGCCTTGCTAAAAGACCAAACCCCAATAACTAATAGTTCTTTTACCTCAACGGTACCAAACTACTTACCGGTTAACGAACTAGTCGTTCCACAGTTCCGGACGAATCAAGGTGCAATCCTTGACGCGATTCGGGAAGTAGTCGAGGCAATCGCCTTCGCGGAAGACGTCTGCGGTGGAGCAGTGCAGGCCGCCGCCGAAGGGATATGCGTCGCGGAGGTCGCAGGGGATAACGTTCATGCCCAACTTGTCCATCTGCTCCTGCTGGTTGGTCTCGGAAGCCTCGATGATGACGGTCTTCGGGTCGAGAACCAAGCAGTTCATTGACAGCCATACAGAGCTGTAGCACAGCGCTGGCGGCTCGTCATGAGAAGGCATAGCAGCGTCGACGATTTGCCAATCGTTGGCTTCGAAGATAGCGCGCTGTTCCTTGGGGAGGTGACGATGGGGGTTGTTGATGATCAGGCCCGGACGAAGCGGCACGAAGGTCGCGTCGATGTGGATCGGATACGGGTCGCCAGGGAAGTTGACGGCGTGTACGCGATACTCGGGGTAGTAGCGCTGGAACCATTCCATGGCGGTCAGGTTAGTGGTCAGACCGTGCTGGATGAAGAGGTCCTTGCCCATACGCATGATGTCTGCTGCGTCCCACATCGGCTCGACTTCAGTGGTCACGAAGTCTTTGGCAGCGGTGCGCGCAAGGCGCTCTTCCAAAGAGATACGCTCGTCATAGTAGTCATGCTTGTAGGAAGCACCGGTCAGGCGAGGACGGGGAGCCTGGGTCCACAGGAACTCGGGATCTTCGTCGAAGTATTGCTTCATGAGGGGCCAATAGGCCAAATACTCGAAGTAGCGGCAACGGAATGAGTTGGCGGAAGCCATGATCTCATTACCGATGGTGAGAAGAATGTCGCGAGGAGGCATGCAGGTCATCATGGAATCGTTGCGGAAATCGGGGGTGCCGATAGCCTGGTTCCACTGAAGAGGGGTAGGACGATCAACGATGACGCCACGGTCTTCGAGGATCTTGACGAGGTTTTCGAGGCATTCGTTGCCACGCTCGACGGTAGCAGCAGGACGAAGGCCCCACATGCCGCGCATCTCAGAATCGACTGGCACCTTTTCAGAGGTGGCAGGTTCCTCGGGAGGAATCATGGAGTTGTCGCAGCGACCAACGATGACGCGCTTCAGCGGATCCCAGTCGTTCCAAGAGCTAACGATTTTTGCCATAGTGCTCTCCTTTCTGTGGAAGCCTTATGCTTCCGTGACCATTCATTAAAAAGCTTCAGCTTGCAGACACAAAGGGTATCAATCAGGGGTGTGCAGTTGCGAAAATTACCTTACGATTACTTCCGCGACCCTGCTGATATTTCTTCACATCTGCTTTGCTATGGCACGGAGTATACGCGCATTTTTGGACACTTGCAAGAGAAGAAAAAAACAAATTTACACGTAAAATTGGCCTTGATTTAAGTGTTTTCATTAATTTGAGATTATTTTTGTGCATTTGCATTATTTAAATTTTGTGAATTATACGCACCATGCCACCGGCAAGAAAACAGCGAAAGAGCAGGCCACCACAGAAGGTTAATCAAAAATTATTACCGCGTGTCTTCGGGAAAACCGCAAGCATCCCCGAAGTGCACCTCGCCGCTCATTCTCACCGAAACCAAATCTACAACGGGCGAATATCTCCGCGAGCGGTTCCCGTAATGACAAACGCGCACCCGACCCTTGGGGCCGAGTGCGCGAAAAAAAGCACCAAAGCATTCAGCAATCAGCTGCTGATTTACGATATATGACCCAAAAAGTCCTGCGTCCTCTCAGACTGCGGATTATCGAAGACTTCTTCAGGCGTTCCTTGCTCAACAATTACGCCTCCATCCATGAAAATCACGTGATCCGCCACGTCGCGGGCAAAACCCATTTCATGCGTCACGACGATCATGGTCATGCCCGCTTTCGCAAGCCCCTTCATAACACTGAGAACATCACGCACCAATTCGGGGTCAAGGGCGCTGGTCGCTTCATCGAATAGCATCACGTGGGGATCCATCGCAAGCGCCCGGGCAATTGCCACGCGCTGCTGCTGTCCGCCCGAAAGCTGTGCGGGCAAAAAATCAACGCGATCACCTAAACCAACGCGCTGCAACTGGGTGATGGCGATTTTTTCAGCTTCCTCTTTTGACCGCTTCAAAACTTTTTGCTGGGCCATCATGACATTTTTTTTGGCTGAAAGATGGGGAAACAAATTGAAGTTCTGGAACACCATTCCCACTTTTGCACGAACGTGATTGATATCGGTTTTCTTAGCGGTTATTTCAGTATCTTCAAAAAATATCTGACCGCTGGTCGGGGTTTCAAGCAGGTTGATGCAGCGCAATAACGTCGATTTGCCCGACCCTGAAGGCCCTAAAATCACGACCACCTCACCGCGATTCACGTCCATGTCAACGCCGCACAAAACCTCATTATCATCAAAGCTCTTGTAGAGGTTGCAAATGCGCACAATCGGCTTGTTTTCATCCATCGGTGCGGCTTCCTTCATCTCGGCCATCATTGCACCCCCTCAACTCCCTTGGCTCGCAAATCGCGCGCAAGACGTTGGCTGTCAGATTTCACTCCGTCGGGAGTACCTGCGGCAAACGTTTCCGACAAGCGTATATTTTGAACTGCAGCTGTGTGATCGATGTTCGTCGGCGGCAAAGATCCTTTTTTACCCTTTTTCTTCCGGACACCCGACATCCGCTCTTCCATCGCGTTGATAAGCTTGGTCAGCGGAATCGTTACGATGAGATAGAATCCGGCAGCCACGATGTAGGGAGTAACGTTGCCCGTGGTAGCTACGATCGTCTTCGAGAACATCATAATTTCAGTCACACCAACAGCCGCGAGCAGCGAGGTGTCTTTATACATCAAGATAAACTCTGAGGTCATGGTCGGAATCACGCGCTGGATAGTTTGGGGGATAATCACGAAAAGCATCGTCTGAGGAGCATTCATGCCCAGCGAACGTGCGGCTTCAAACTGACCTTTGCTAATCGATTGGATACCCGCTCGGAATATTTCCGCCAAATAGGCACTCGAGTTCAGCACCAATACCGCCACGGCCAAAATGAAGTTGCCCGGATTGATACCCAAAAGCGGCAAGCCAAACCACGCGATGTACATCTGCAAAAACAGCGGCGTACCACGAACCAGATTGATATAAGTCGAACCGATTGCCCGAGGAATCCGATGCTTCGCCATGCGCAAAAATGACAGGGCTAAACCAACGGGAATAGCAAGCGGAAAACTGACAATTACCATGCCCAGGGCCGAAAGCCAACCGTGAAAGATGGAGGGAATCGATGTTGCGATAATCGCAGGATCAAAGAACAGATGCAAAAACTTATTGGAATTCCACGCCGCAACCCAAGGCTGCTGATTGAGCCAAGAAGCAAGTTGCTCAGGAGGAGTGACCCCGATCACATCGATCTTGCTGGGCGCCTCGGGAAGATTTGCCTGCACGCCATCGGAGAGGGTATAGGTTCCCGTAACACCGACCTGGCCACCCTCGGCCGGCAGGAAAGCATCAGCGACTTCAACCCGTACGATGAGATTCGGTGGTGTCGGAGTGGCGAACGCAATGGTCACGGTACTGGCATCTTGTGCCGTGACCGTCGGGGAAAGATCGATACGCTTGAGCCCATCAAGGCCCAAAACCGTTACATTTTCAGGCTTAAACGTCGTTCCTTCTCCCAGAAGGAGCTCGATTTCGCTGAGACTCTCATCCGCCGCTGTCTGAGCTTCCCACGTAAGTCGCGTCGGCGTAGCTCCCATGATACCGTTGCCGCTATCTTGATTCGACTTGGCTGTACACGTTGTCACTTCAAGTGCCTGCGCCGTAACGGGCGCAAACACACAGGAGACGACAAGCATCGTGGCGCATACAAGCGCCACGATGACCATAACTTTTTTATACGAAACCGCAATTCGTTGCATGCTTTACACCCATCAAAAGACCGCTATAACCCACAAGGATTACGCAGTTGCTCCGAACCATGTGCTGTACAGTGCTTCGTATTTACCGTTTGATTTCACTGCGGCAAGCGCCTGGTTCAAAGATTTGGTTAACTCCGGATTATCCTTGCTGACCACGATACCATATTGTTCGCCTGTCGGGGTCTCTTTAATAATTTTTGCATCGGGATAAGCATTCTTGATATAGGATTGAGAAACGGGTAAATCGATTGAAATTGCATCGATTTGACCAGCCTGCAACGCCGCAAAAATAGCCGTTACCTCATCGTAGGGAATGACGTTTGCGCCCTTGATGTTTTCAACGGCCCAGTCATATCCCGTCGTTCCGGACTGCGCGCCGATTTTTTTACCTTCCAGCTGCGCCACATCCGCGTAAGCCGAATTTCCCATTACCACAAGACTTTGGTTGGAATCCATGTAGGCCTCGGTGAAGTCGATCTCCTTGGCACGATCGGCATTGATCGTGAAAGAAGATACCCCGACATCCGCTTTACCTCCTGCAGAAATCATCGGCACAATCGTATCGAATTTCACCGTGGTGAGATAATTGCACTCAAGACCCATTTCATCGGCAAGCATCTTCATAAGCTCGACGGCGAAACCAACCGGCTTATCGCCATCAAGGCTCTCAAAAGGCGGGAAGTCGAGAGATGCCGCAACCGTCAATTTACCGGGATTCACCAACGCATAGCCAGAAGCGGTGCTTCCGCTTTTATCGGTAGAAGTCTTTGTCGACGATTCGCCCGAAGAACAACCGACAAGCGCCAAAGCCGCAACCAGTGCTCCCGCACACGCCACGATGGCAAGTTTTTTCATTTTCATTACTTTCCTCCCTTTCGCTCTGCTTATCGCACAACAACCCGGGTACGTCCCGGGTTCAAGCAGAGTCCCATTATGCTGTGCTTATGCCTCTTTATCAAATAAATCTTTGGAAATTGTCTACTTTATCCGCTTTATTCGAGTAAATTAATCCCCAAAAAACTGGGAAAGGCTGATTCCACCGCGCGAAAGGATACCCCTTGGTACATTCCGTCAAACGAGGCCCACCGCAGCAGACCCCGCTTGACGAAGCTACGAAACGATTGCTATCCGATAAACGCCACCGCATTGTTGCCCGCGATGCGGCCAAAGGTATAGATATCGGCCATAGAGCAAGACCCGAGACGGTTTGTCCCCATCTTGTGGCCCGCAACCTCACCAGCAGCAAACAGGCCAGGAATAACCGCTCCGGCGTCGTCCAAAACTTCTGCATTTACGGTGATATGCAACCCTCCCATCGTGTAGTGAACGGCAGGCTTATACGACAGAATATAGTAAGGGCCCTCGTCGATAGGATTCAGCGTTCCGCGATAGTTGAAGGCGGTATCTTTTCCGTCTTTGCAATACTGATTCCACGTATCAACGGTTTTCTGAGCGTTGGCAGCATCGATACCAAAAGCAGAGCATACCTCTTCCAGCGTATCGCCCTTTACGATAACCTTGCGAGAATCCAGGTTTTCGTATTCATCGGCATGCGTCACCAAAAGACCGGTTTCGTCAGCACCTGCCTGATTAAACAGCAAGTACGCCATTCCACCCGATTGATTTTTGATTGCGTTCGACAAAACATCACGTCGATCAAGCTCTTCGACGAAACGCTCGCCTTCCTTGTTTATCATGATCGCAAGGCTTTCCAGGCGCATATCCCCGACGTAGAGTAAAGCACCGGTTTGCGGATCGCACGTGGGATAGGTCTGAATGTATTCCATGTCGATCAAATTCGCACCGAGCGCAGAAGCCATGGTAAGACCATCACCCGTCGCACCGACGGAGTCGGTCGACAGAATGGAGGCATCCATTGCCGGATTGTATTTTACGCGCATATCAACATTCGATCCAAAACCACCGCTGGTCAAAATAACTGACTTTCCTTCAAAGGTGAATGGATCGCCGGTAATCGTATCTTTGGCCTTAACCGAAGTCACCTTACCCGAAGCGTCCTTGACAAGATCGGTCACCCGCATGTTGTTTACCACCGTCAACGCATCGATTTCGTCACTGCGCATAGTCAACTTAGTAATCATTTCGCTGCCCGTATGACCCAAGGGAATGATGGAGCGCTTGACGGCATGACCACCAAAGAAGAGACAGTCGTGCTCCCACGCAACGCCGGCCTCGTACGTAAGCCACTGAGAGCTATCGAACGTACCATCCGCAATAACCTTGACCAACGCAGGGTCACCCTTGTCGTCGCCGCCTTTCAGCATATCTGCAGCAAGCAGCTCGGGGCTATCCTTGATGCCGTCTTTGACTTGGATCCAGTTATTCGGCACCGCCATTTCACCACCGGAAAGCGAAGTGTCGCCGCCGACAACACCCATCTTTTCCAATAAAATAACTTTTTTTCCACTGGTGGCCGCCGTAATAGCCGCTGCAAAACCAGCACCGCCGGCTCCGACTACGATAACATCTGCCGACAGCGGCAAATCGTTGGGGAGGGCAAGTGCTGCATGGTCACGCTTTTTCCATTCGGAAGATTTTGCGCCAGACTGTCCAAGAGCGTCTTCCACCGCGCTCAAAAAAGCCATACTGGAAAGCGTTGCGCCTGAAACAGCATCGACGTTAAGCGTTTGGTTGTCGACAATGAGATCGGAAAGCTGCTCGATCGCCACATCGCCCATGCCCTTTGTTTCGCGCGACTCAATAACATTGATGCGCTCGATCGCGCCTTCTTTCGTAACAACTTCCATCTGCATGGTGCCGTGTTTGCCCATGCCGCTTCCAACCCAGGCGCCATCTGCAGCATGCGCTCCACTGCCCTTGTCGCTTCCCGCGGGTGCACAACCGGCAATCGCAAGCGTGCTACCCAAAGCGACGACTGCTGATCCGGTAAGAAATTTACGACGAGAAATTTGACTCATAGTAGTGATCCTCCTTGTTGCAAGTTTCGAAGAAAGTCCGAAAAACCTTTGCTTTCGGACGTATTTCCCCTGATGAATATGGGTGCTTTCTCACTTACACCCGCTCGAACTTCTGCTCATAACGTACCAGGAGCACCCGAGGCTGTCCATGAGCCTGCAAGGTTAAATTCATAACCCGTGGCATAACCCCCCTTCGTGCCCCTTGTGTCTTGATAAGCTTTCGGTATCATAGGTAATCGGAAAACGCAAGATAGTAATTCTCGAATCACCGCGAATCACCGCGCGCATCTTTCGAATATCTTCAATCAAGCGGAGAGGGCTATCTCCACCCCGGGCAAAGGACATCATGCAGGCATTTATCACTCGATGGAAAGATGTTTTCGCGCGCGTAACCGCTATTCCTGTCGTTTTTCTCGGCGTGGGAATTTACCGTGCATGGCTCGCAATCTTTTTTCGCTACGGCACCTTCCCCACCGTCGGGACGTTTGACTACTTTTTTTTCGAAGGGGCAATCGGGGTGGCCTCGCTCGCACTCGCATTTTCAGCCCGCAAAATTGCCCCGATATGGTCCAACAAAACGATACGTTGCCTTACGGCATTGTGCATGGTTGTCGGATCGTCACTGGTCGTTCTTGCCTGCTTTATCGTAGAATCAACGATTCTGAAGTTGGTAGGCTTGATGCTTGCAGGAGTTGGCTTGGCGTCCCTTATCCTGATGTGGGCAGAGTTTTACGGATCAATCAACCCGATGCGCGTAGCCCTGTATCACGCGATTGCGATTTTTCTCGGTGAAATCATCAAGTGGCTCTTCCTGGGCCTTTCAGCACCCTATCTCGCATTCTTCGCTATCGTATTGCCCCTCGTTTCGCTGAGATGGGTACGCTTAAGCATGCACCGACTCCCCACGCGCGACCTTCCCCAAAAAACTGCCAGCCACGACACCTACCTCTTTCCTTGGAAGCCTCTTCTTCTGATGTCGGTCTGTACATTTGCGGGTGGATTCGGCGCCCTGCCCGCCACGACGCTGCTTCCTGGAAATACAATCGGGGCGCTTCTGGTAACGGCCTTGGTGTTTTTCGGAGTACTCTCGGCATCGAAATGGTTTAACTTCGATACCATCTACCAACTGGCCTTCCCCTTGTTCATCATCGGTTTTTTACTGGTATCACCAACGCTTTCGGCAAGTTCGGAGATCATGGCGCTGTGCTACGAAGCCGGCTACACCATGCTTTCGATGTTTATCATGCTTGTTCTCAGCAATATCACGTATCGGTTCGGCATCAGCGCTGTGTGGATCAGCGGGATAGAGCGCGGCATTCGCTATATTGTGGAGCTGATGGGGTGGACGTTTTACGCGTTTGTTTCCGTACAAACACCGCCGGCAACCACGTCGGTGATTTACACGAGTATTACCCTTGCTATGATTATTATTTTTATTATTATTTTCTTTACGGAAAAGGGCCTTTCGGCACGATGGGGCCTCAATCTGCAATCGCTCGACGACCAGCCGGGCAAGCCTTCGGTCGGCAAGCTCTCCCTGCGCGTGTCGTCTCTCGCGAAAGAGCACGACTTAAGTCCCCGCGAAGAAGAAGTGCTGCAGCTTTTGGCACGCAAGAAGACCGTCGCTCAAATCGAGGAAGACCTCTACGTCGCACAGGGCACCATCAAGGCGCACATCAGCCATATCTACCGGAAACTCGACGTGCACAGTCGCAACGAGCTCCACGAGCTTCTCGAGGATTCCTCCCCCGATCAAAAGGCTCACAGCTAAGCGCGAAGATTTCACCGACAGCGGTTAGCCCCTCGTCGCGACAAAGCTTAAATTCCCTGGTATTTTTAGCGGCGGGTTCTTTTTTTCACGCGGCTTTTCTTGTCGTACATCTGGGCATCGGCCGCCTTGAAAAGCTCTTTATAGGTTGTCCCGTCCGCGGGGAAGCAGGCAATACCGATACTGAGCGAAAGGGGCACCTTCAAATCGAGCGACACCTTATCCAGGTAACTCGAAAGCAAGCGAGCTTTCTCTTCGGCAACCTCAAGACGATCGGTGTCAGAAAGATACGCAATAAATTCATCCCCGCCGGTACGTCCCGTCGGGTCACCCTGGCGAAAGACGGTCATAAGCGCCCGACCCACCTGCGCCAGGACGCGATCGCCCATAGCGTGTCCGTATTCATCGTTGATGAATTTGAAATCATCGACATCCATCATGAAGAGAAACCCCGGAGTCCCCCGCGTCAACGCCTCATCGATCCGAAGCTCGGCTGCACCCTTGTTGTACAACTTCGTCAAGCCATCAAGTTGCGCCTGTTCGACAAGGCGGTTTTCGTAGGCTTTCTGCTCATCGATATCGACGATCTTGCCAACCGCCGTATACACTTCAAGACCTTCGTACACATAGCGGCACTGGCACGAAAACCAACGGTAATCGCCCGACAGAACCTGTGCGCGATAGATGATTTCGTTCATCTCACCCGAAGCAGCCGGATGCTCTAAAAGGTTTTTCACCAGGTGATAATCGTCGGGATGAATAGCGACGAGAGGAAGATCCTCCTTGAGGTAGCGTTCTTTACGCAGATCGCTTAGGAGAAAGATGTTGCGAGCGTTGGGCGTCAACGTCAACGTGTCCGTCTTGTAGGAATACTCGAACAAAACCGTATCGGTAAATTCCGACAAAACGTTGTAGCGATCGGTTTCGTAAGAAATTTTTTGGCTCATGCGGTTGAAGAAGAAGAAAACCAGCAGTGCGGCCCCGATGGTGATCACCATCAAGACCACGCCCGTCACGAACGTGTTCTTTAAAACCGCGTCGGAATGTTGAGCCAGTCCACTTTCCTCCGTGATATTGACAATATTCCAATCGTTGCAATTCAACCGAATCGCCGTGAGAAAAAACATGCGACCCTCGCGCTCTCCCAACATGATGGTTGCAACGGTATCGTCGTTTTCAACAACCGCCCGCGTCGACGATACCGTCTCCTCCGACATGCCCGCAGCACGCAGGGCTTCGTAGAGGGAACCCGAGCTTTGTCCCTCTCCGTCGTTGGTGAGAATCAAGGTGCCATCCCCCTTGATAAGCGATGCTCTCACAAGAGAGACCTGCGATGACTCCTGACTGGTTTCTAAAAGACCAGCAGCATCAACAACGCTGCGCAGCGCGCCGACCACCTGTCCGTTTTTGACGATCGGTTCGGCGACACTGTAATAGTATCCCTGGAGACGATCCGAGTGCCTCACTTCGGAAATGATGTTTTCGCCTTGCTCGATGCGCTCAAGAGTATCCGCATCGCTGGGAAGAGCGTTCGGGCCCAGCAAAGAGGCTCGCAATTGCTCGAGGGAAACGTAGTCGATCTGGAACGCCTGCTTTTCGTTCCAGCCTGCCAGATATTGTCCAAACGCCTCACCAGATGGATCGATGGTGGGAGTTTCCGCCAAAATCGCCATGGTGGCAATGGTGGTCTTGATTTCATGGATGGAGCTTTCCACTTCGACCTTTTGCGCCGCGGTGTAATCGTTCATTCCCTCGATGGACATCTGATAGAATTCGTGACGAAGCGTGTTGCTGTAGTTGAGAAAAATACCGATGACAACCAAGCACGTCGCAAGGAAAATTGCCGCGGTAAACAAAAGTGACTTACGCGAATGGAGAAACGACCGCCACGTCGTCCGAAACGATCGAGATGAGTTTTCCCCGACAGTGCCCCGGGAATGTACGCCGCTTCCCAAACCGGAAGGCGATCCCGCCTTGCCATCATCTCGGGAAAGCTCGTCAGCAGGGGGCCCATCGATGAAGCGAATAAGCCCAATGCGTCGTCGAGCGTGCCCCCCTACCCGTTTCACCACGCAGGCATCAAGGTGAATCCAGTGGTATGCCTCCGTAGCGACGCGGTAGCGCACCGTAACATCTGCGGCGTCTTCCGTTTCGAGCCTTTCCAAAAAAGCACGATAATCGGCAATCGATGCGGGATGAAGCAGCCCCGAAGCGATAAACTCATCACACGACATCGGCTCAATGCTTTTTCTTCCCAGACTGCAAAGACCTTCCTGATCGGGAATGTTCATAATCTGCGTTTCGAAATCGTGCTCGGTCACAATAACATTCAGCATGCGCGGAAGCGCTTTTGCATCAGAAGGAGCAGTCGCGTCACCCGGGTCGGTTTCCCCCGGCAAGACGGTTGGAACCGTAATATCAAACACCAATACATCACCGACAACAGCTCCCTCAACCACCGTGAGAGCCGTTACGCATGCCAGATGCCACGCAAGGAAACCATCTTTTTTACGTATGCGGTAGCGAATGCAAAATCGTTTACCCGCGGCGATTTCGCCCATTTCCGTTTCGAATCGTCGGAGATCGTCTTCGAAGACGATGCTGCAAACTTTGCCGCACAGGGGAGCTGCCAAAAGATCCGAGACGCAATACCCTGTCAGGGCACAGTATTCATCCGTCGCCGAGACGATGCGGGATTCCCCGTCAAAAGCAAGCCTCACTTCACCACAATGCAAAGGGCCAATGGCTCCCGACTGTTCGTGCGGGGTATTTTCGCTCATCATCCCTCCGATCACGTAGAAGCTTTTATTGGCGCAATGAGTAAGAGAGTACTTGTTAAAACCTTTTGATAAGGCCTCAGTATCGCCGACTTTGCAAAAAACTCAAGACAACCTTAATTTTCGGGAAGACACGAAGCGACAGCAACAGCATACCAAATCGCCCGTCACATACCACCCGACGATTGCTATACTGCGACCATATTCTTCCGCCCGAAGATCGATGTTTCTTTATGACGAACAAAACATGCGAAAGCACACGCTTTTCTTCGTCTCGTTATCGAAAGTGAGCTGCAATGATTTTATGCTTCAGCGGAACAGGCAACAGTCTCCACGCCGCAAAAATAATCCAACGGATTACCGGAGATGAAATCCTTTCACTGAACGCGCGCATCAAACAGCATAATTATAGCGCGATTGTCTCCCCAAAACCCTTCGTCTTCGTGTGCCCCATCTATGCGGGAAGGATTCCCCGCGTCGTCGAGCACTTTATCGAGACGGTCGAATTGAAGGGAAGCCGACAAACATATTTCGTTGCAACCTGCTTCGCAGACCCCTCAAACGCCGTTCATTATGTTGAGAAACTTTGCCGCAAGAAGGGATTCGACCTCAAGGGGTTCAATTCGGTGGACATGCCGCAAAGCTACCTCATACGTTATCCTACCCTCGAAAAGCCCCAGGCCGACAAAGTTGTACGAATAGCTGAACCGAAAATTAAAAGAATCGCCCAGAAGATCGAACAAGGTGAACCCCTCGACGCCGAGCGCTTCGATAACCCGCTTATGTCCGCCGTGGGAAATCGTCTCTTTTATCCCTTTTTGGCAAGCGCGAAAGGATTTTATGCAACCGATGCCTGCACGGGTTGCGCTACCTGCGTCAAAATCTGTCCCCTCAACACCATCCGCCTCATCGATGCTCGGCCCATCTGGGGGCACCCCTGCACCCATTGCATGGCATGCATCGCGCACTGCCCCGAAGGGGCTATCGAATTCAAAAATAAAACGCAGGGAAAGCTGCGGCATTATCTGAGTGAATAGAGAGGGCGCGCACGAGGTACCCTTCCGCTATTGGGCGGCTCTAAAACAAAACAGGCCAGCCAAGTTTCCCTAGCTGACCTGCAACATTCATGGAGCCAACGAGCGGATTCGAACCGCTGACCTACGCATTACGAGTGCGTTGCTCTACCAGCTGAGCCACGTTGGCGAAACACCTCTAAAAGAAGCGCGGTTACGTAGTATAGCGAAACTTCCCGCGCGCTGCAACGCGAAACTTCATCGTTCTCTACCGAACCTTCACGAGAGAGCGCAGACAGATGCGTTTTTGCTCACTTACCAGCGAACCGAAAAGATTAATATTCAAGCTTCATCAGCTCGTTGATAGTCAACGCGTAGATCTTAAGAGCACTCTTGAGCAACTCTTCGCTGATGCCTTCATCGGGACCATGTTCGGTGCCGACCCAGTCAGGCGTTGCAACCCAGGCGCGGTTGGGACCGAAGCTGGCACCCGAGGTGAATTCGCGTGCATACGTGCCACCGCCCATGGTGAAGGGTTCGGCATGTTCGCCCGTTGCCTCGTTGTAAGCATTGAGCAATGCCTGTATCATCGGAGAATCGGGCTTTACCAAAAAAGGCTCCATGAGCAAGGTGTTGCCAGCGTCAGCACCGATGGTCGCACCCAAAGCGGTAAGCCGCTCCGTAATTTCGGTGTCGGTGATCGAAGTGGGGAAACGGATATCGATCGTCTGGGTCAGGCGAGCGTCTTCGAGACGTGCGGTGCCCCCGATAACCGTCAGTTTTCCGAAGTATTCATCTTCGGAGTCGATGCCAAGCCCGCTACCGTAATAGTCGGCAAACAGCTTTGCGGTCAGTTCGAAAAACGCGCGTTCATCATCGTTACACAGATTATGTTCAAGCAAGTAATCGACAAGAACACCGATGGCATTTACCGTACCTTCAGGTCGCGAAGCGTGACCACCCTTGCCCGTAGCCGAAATGCGCGCATTTTCTCCCTCAGCCTCAATCTTGATTGCATCAGCTGCAGGCAGCTTGGAGGCGTCGGCGTGCACTACCGCGTGAGCCAAGCTCGGAACGGCATTGGTCGCCGTACCGCCTTCGAGCTCGACGATAACACCATCGACGATCGGCTTACTGGTCCAGTGCCCATCGTAGCCGCCCTTTTCGCCATAGCACACAGGGAAATCGGCATCGGGAGTAAATAAAAATGCCGGATCGGCAAAATGCTGGCGATAGTACGTCACATCGCGCATGCCGCTTTCTTCGTTAGCCCCGAAAATGAAACGGATCGTATAGGGGAAGGAAACTCCCTGCTCTTTCCAGAATTTCATAGCGTGCAACGCCATGACAGAGGGGCCCTTGTCGTCAAGCACACCACGGCCGATCAGATAGCCCTCTTTACGATTGACCTGAAACGGCTCCATGGTCCATCCGATGCCCGCCGGCACAACGTCCATGTGTCCGATAATGCCGATTTGAGTTTCGCTCTCTCCCTGAAAATCAGCATAACCGACGTGTCCTTCGCAGTTGTGCGCGTCAAAACCCATACTTGCAGCAAGATCGAGCGCCGCACCCAAAGCCTTTGCCGGACCGGGGCCATACGGCGCACCCTCGGCCGCATGAGCCATATCTTCGGTACTTTCAATATGAACCAAGGTATCGATGTCGCCGACAATCGCTTCCCAGTTTTTCTCGATGTACTCATCAATGCGACTGCTCAGTTCTTCGTTCGTCATTGCTGCCTCCTTTGAGTTCTGAGTGTTACCGTCCACGAGCTCACACCGAAAGGACAGGTATCCGACCCCCTTTCAGCACGATATCTATGTACCACTACCGTTATCGCCATTGTACAACAATTGCTGATAAATACCGCGAAATGACTCTTTTTCTGGGAATGTTCATTCTGCCCTTGGCGGGAGCATTTTCATCCGCTATAATGCTATCTCGCGCCCGGGTGGCGGAATGGCAGACGCGGCGGTCTCAAAAACCGTTGTCGAAAGACGTGCGAGTTCAACTCTCGCTCCGGGCACCATTTCAAAAGCAACAGCTCCGTATTCACGGGGCTGTTTTTCTTTTCCACCCCCCCCTGCGACGGACAAAGCCCCGTCCCGCAACGGGAACTTATTTGCACAATGTGCTCTCACCCTTGCGGGCGAGAGCACATGAAATGATGCGTGGTATGTCTCTTTGTCGGTAGTTGTCCCGAGTCAAACCAAGCTATTTAATAGCGCCACCCTTTTTAAGAGGCGCGACCGGCTGACCCGTCGCCGCCATCAGATCCTCGTGGGAAAGCTGAGCGAGCTTGGTAACTTCTTCGACATCGACACCCATGGCAACCGCCAGGCGAGTACCGTAATCGGGATCCGCCTTGTAGCAGTGAGCCGCATGACGCAACTTGATGTTTTCCGTGCACGGTGCGATATCTCCCGCCGTATTGGAAATAAGCACGGCCTTCTTGTCTTCTTCCATCAGGCGATACAAATCACCCGGCTGGTAGAAGCAATCGTCGGTCGGATCATCTTTGGGATCCCAGGCATCCATCGGGCCGAACAGATCGAGCGGCGGCTCGGCGGCTTCGGGCTGCTGCTGCCACTGCCCATAAGAGTTCGGCTCGTAGCCAATCGCTCCACCGAAATTGCCATCGGTGCGCATCGCGCCATCGCGATGGAATTCAGCATAGGGGCAACGCGGCGCATTCACGGGAATGTGATTGTGGTTCACACCCAAACGATAGCGCTGTGCGTCGCCGTAAGCGAACAAGCGACCCTGGAGCAACTTGTCGGGAGAAAGACCGATGCCCGGCACCAGATGAGTGGGAGCAAAGGCTGCCTGCTCGACTTCGGCGAAATAGTTTTCAGGATTGCGATTGAGCTCGAAGGTTCCAACCTCGATCAGCGGGAATTCTTTCTGACTCCACGTCTTAGTTATGTCGAAGGGATTTTCCTTATAGTTTTTGGCGGTCTCTTCGTCCATCAACTGTACGCAGAAACGCCATTTCGGAAAATCACCGCGTTCGATGGCTTCAAACAGATCGCGCTGGTGACTTTCGCGGTCGCCCGCAACGAGAGCCGCCGCCTCTTCGTTGGTCAAAGTCTTGATACCCTGTTCGGTCTTGAGATGAAACTTCACCCAGGTGCGCTTATTGTCTTCGTTGATAAGGCTGTAGGTATGGCTGCCAAAACCGTGCATGGTGCGGTAGCTTGCCGGAATACCGCGGTCGCTCATAACGATAGTGACCTGGTGCAACGCCTCGGGCAGACTCGACCAGAAATCCCAGTTGCTCTGCGGCGAATGCATATTGGTATGAGGATCGCGCTTGACTACGTGGTTGAGATCGATAAACTTTTTGGGATCGCGCAGAAAGAATACCGGGGTGTTATTACCAACCAAATCCCAGTTGCCATCGGGAGTGTAGAACTTCATCGCAAAGCCGCGAATGTCACGCTCGGCGTCGGCCGCACCACGCTCGCCGGCAACGGTGGAAAAACGCACGAATGTTTCAGTTGTAGCGCCCTTCTTGAATACGGCCGCCTTGCTATATTGCTCGATATCCCCGGTCACGGTAAAGGTGCCGTAAGCGCCGGATCCCTTGGCGTGCATACGACGCTCGGGGATAACTTCGCGATCGAAGTGTGCCAACTTTTCGATCATCCAGTTGTCCTGCAACATCATGGGGCCACGTTCGCCCGCGGTTAACGTATTCTGATTATCGGCGACCGGATTGCCAACCTCATTGGTTAATCTCGTGGTATCCATTTATTCATTTCCTCTCTCGTTTGAAAAGTAATGAGCGCATCGCTTGCATCTGATTAAGTATAATAACCGTACGCAAAGCTTACGTCTTTTATTTTCTGCACTATACAGCGGAATAAAATAGAAATAAATACCTAATGATAATAATTCTCATTAGTGACACAAATATTTGACAGAAAGAAAGGACCCCGAAGGATCCTTTCAGTTACCTTTATTTTCACCGTATCCACGATGCTTTACAGCGAGAAATCCTTTTCGCCCTTAAAGATAGCGAGCGCGTCAGTCACGGAAGCGTCGGCCAAGGTGATGGCAGAAATAGCCTTGGTCAGACGAACGGCCTCGTCGAGCGAACGCTGATGGATATTGCGTCCCGTAGCATTGCCGGAAGCACCACCGATATGAATTTGGTCATGCAGCTGCGTCAAAAACGTTTCGGCGTCAACGGTAGAGCCGCCTGCGCACACCAAACCGGTACGGCCAGAAGCCAGAGCGGCAATCTTTAAAGCATCGGCAGCAGACGTGCCGTCATCGGGCTTAGGCGGATTGACCTTCACGAAGTCAGCTCCCAAGCACAGCGCGACACCGGCAGCACCAGCGATCAGCGCAGGATCTTTTTCGGCCGTAACCGCTTTGCCGCGCGGGTAGATCCACAGCACGACGAGCAGCCCGTTGGCGTGAGCTTCAGCGATCAGCTCGCCCGCTTCAGCCATCATGGTTGCTTCGTATTCGCTACCCAGGTAGAGCGTGTAGCCCAAACCGACGATGTTGACGCCGGCATCACGCATGGCGAACACCGCTTCGAGTTCATGCAGCTGCGGCGAATAGGGATCTTCCTGCTTCGTGCCGACCAAGTTCGTCTTGGAATTCATCTTCACCAGATAGTTAATTTCGGGATAATCAGCGGCATACTGCGCAATCAGACCGCGCTGACCGGCAAGAATGCCACAAACACCCTGGCTACCGATCTGGAAAAGGTGCTCGGGTTCGGCATCGGCGATGTCGATTCCTTCACCGTAGAAGTCCTTGTTCAAGTGTTCGATCTTCTGATCGCAAGCGAACAGCATCAAGCGGCCGGTACCACGCGTGGCCTTCAGGTAGTTTTCGATATATGCTTCGCGGTTTTCCGGCATAACATCAGCCGGCACCCTCACCTGATCATGAGTGATCGTGGGCATGACTCCTCCTTCTTGGGAAACAAACGTTACTCCGATTTTAGCCGAAAGAAGAAATAAGCCACGACCCCTTCACACAAAAACCCGCGAGCGGAACGTATTTACCGTGGTTAGCTGCATCGCGAGACGATCTGTTTTCGGCGCAAAACAGCTATTGCCCGCATCTCTACTCGGACGAAGTCGTCACCAAGGCCGTCGGCAAAGGATGCTTTTCAGAATATGCGCCGCAGGTCTGCTCGACACACGCCCTGAACCGAGCCATGTAGGAAAACACACTCCCCTCGCAATCCGAATCGGTGGAATGGAGAAACCCTATCAAAAATGACTCCGCACCTTTAATGGGGACAAAAAATCTTCCGCTTGAAGCTTCGTCGAGGTAGGCGCTCAGAGAATCCCCGAACGTAACAGCTTCTCCGCTTTCAACATACTCGCTGATCAACTGGAGATTCGTCGTGCTGGTCACGACATCGCGCAAAGGACATGCGGCAAACGTATTTTCCAGGAGCGATTCGAGAATGGGTTCGCTGTAGCAGGCGACAGGGAGACCGGATGCTTCCTCGATGGAGACGGAACGCTTCCGAGGGGAAAGCAGTGCTTTAGTACTCAATATGCCCAGCTGAGAAGAGAACAGGGGAACAAATTCGACATCGCCTTGCTCCCTCAATGCTTCGAGCATGCAATCGGGAACCGCCACCATCGCAAGCGTCTCTTTGCTTTGTCGAGGATCTGTCACCTCCCTCACAATTTCCGGTAATCCCTTTTCAACCAGAACGACATCCCTCAGATCATAGGCGCTCAAGCGGCTTTTCATGTGGTTGAACAAACTGATAGCCACGAAGGGGACAGCGATCAGGCGCAGTTTACTCTCGTACGTCACGCTGACGTGCCGGTTCATAGCCTCCATAAGAATCTTCTGGTCATCAAGGCACCTCCGCGCCAAAGGAACCAAGTCCACACCCGCTTCGGTGAGGCGAACCCGTTTTCCCGACCTCTCGAACAAGGTTACCCCCAGTTCCTGCTCGAGCAAACGAATAGACTTCCCTAAGCCTTGGTGCGAAATATAAAGTCGCCGCGCGGCGGAAGAAAACGAGCCGACCTGAGCGACTTCCAAAAAGTATTGCAGCGATTCGAAGCGCATCCCGTCCCCCAATACTACACTTTTTCTCCTCTTCACTCATCATAGCAAATCGGCAAACATCCGCACAGTAAGGCGCTCCCCGAACAGCTTTGCAAGCTTTGGTTGCACATACATAACCATCATCTTCTGGACGGACGCGCACGCACTTCGTAGCATAGAGAAAGACTGTTCGAAAAAGTCGCCTTCTGAATGCAATGAGGCATCTCGACTGGATCGGACGTCCGCATCGAGAGATGCGGTTTCACTGTCGACATTCCGACGACTCAAGAGGAGTGATTATGGCAATCAAGAAAACGAGAACCCAATGCACAACCTGTCATGCACGCTGCGGAGTGTTTGTATACTCCGAAGATGACAAGATTCTCAAGATTGAAGGGGACCCCGACAACCCAAAGTCACACGGGGTATGCTGCGGCTCAGGCATGTCGCAACGCGAAGTGCACAACAACCCCGAAGGACGCATCCTGTATCCCATGAAACGCATAGGAGAACGCGGATCAGGGGAATGGGAGCGCATCACCTGGGATGAAGCCCTCGACACTATTGCAGAAAATTGCAAGCGTATCATTGCAGAACAGGGACCCGAAGCTATTATCACCGGACAGGGCACCGGCCGAACCTCGAATCACTGGCACTGCCGATTAAACTCATCGCTGGGCCTCGAAGGCTGGTCACTCGTCCCGACGCACGTCTGTCTCATGCCGCATATTCTCCCAAACGCTATCAGCCTGGGCATCTTCAGTCCCGCAGACGGCGATCTTGCCAATTCTAACACTATCGTTTTGTGGGGCGAAAACCCCGCCATGGAACGGGCCATCACCAGAACCGTCTATGAACGCCAAAAGGCAGGAGCCAAGCTCATTGTCATCGACACCCGTTTCCAGGATATGTCAAAACATGCCGACTTAGCCATCCAACCTCGACCAGGAACTGATGCCGCCCTCGCTTTGGGCATTATGCGCGAAATCATAAAAAACAAATGGTACGACGAAGAGTGGATTGAAAAGTGGACCTACGGTTTCGATCAGTTGGCCGAACGCGTGGAAAGCTGGACACCCGAAAAAGTTGCAGGCATCTGCGACATCGATGCAGACGATGTTCGAATCGCCGCGAAAATCATGGGCACAAACGGCCCGGTAGGTATGAAAATTGGTCTTGGACCTGGCTGTATGCATACAAACGCCATTCAAAACGGTCGCTCCGTCGCCTGCCTGCAAGGATTGCTCGGATGGATCGATGTCAAAGGTGGTGTCAGCGTCCCCGTATCGTTTGCCGTAATGCTCGACGACAAAATCACGCTCTGGAGCGACAAGGATCCCGGTCGCCCCGACCTGTTCACCTTTGGCGGAGAAGAACATCCCCTGTATAAATCTTTTGGCCGCTCAAACGACCCCCATGCCACATTCGAGGCCATCATTACCGGCAAACCACGACCCGTTAAGGCCTATATCGCTATCGCGAACGATCCTCTTTTGTGCTACGAAAACACGAATCTGACCTACCAAGCAATGACCTCGCCCAACCTTGAATTCATTGCCGTTAAAGACTTCTACCTCTCGCCAACCGCACAGTTGGCCGATATCGTGCTGCCGTCGTCTGACTGGTCAGAACGCTGCACCTACGACGAAGAAATTGACGGCAACTACATCCTGACGTTCGATCAGGCCGTAGCGGCGCCGGGTGAGTGCTGGGACGACTGGAAGTTCTTCCTCGAGCTGGGCAAGCGCATCAAGCCAGACGACTGGACCTGGAACAACGAGAAAGAAATGGTTCTGTGGCGCTTCAAAGAATTCTATGGCCTGGACATGACCTGGGAAGAGTTCCAGTCCAAACCGGTTCGTTCTACCGAACCCGGCGGAGTCGCCGGTGAATACGTTGAAAAGAAATACGAAAAAGGGCTGATGCGACCCGATGGTCAGCCAGGATTCCCCACAGCTACCGGCCGCGTCGAGTTTTGGTGCGATGCCCTTGCTTCCTTCGGATACGATCCTTTACCCGATTACACCGAGCCCATGGAAAGCCAGCGCAGCCAGCCCGAACTTGCCAAAGAATATCCCCTGACCGTCATCACGGGTCATCGTCTCTACTCATTTTTCCACTCGGCGTGGACCAATATCCCCGCACAGCGCAAGCTCTACCCCGATCCCTTTGCGCTCATACATCCCGACGACGCACAAACATACGGCATCACCAACGGGGAATGGATAACCATTTCGTCACCGCGAGGCCACATCATTTCGCAGGCACAGGTTACCCGCGAAATCAAAAAAGGTGTCGTAGCCGTTCCGCGCCCCGGTTGGCGCGACGCATGCCCCGAACTCGGGCTGCCCGGCTACGGATGGGATAAGGCCAACGGCAATATCCTCGTTCCCTCGACGCCTGCCGAACCGGGATATGGCGCCACCGCCATGAGATCCTCCTTATGCAAAATTGAATCAGGAAGAGGTGATCTGTAATGACGAAAAGAGTAAATGGCGAAGGTATCGCTTTGCTTCTTGATCTAGACGATTGCACCGGCTGCTTCAGCTGCGAAGCGGCCTGCCGGGAAACCCACCGCTATCCCTACGATGAGGACTGGATGCGCACCATTCGACGAGATCCCCAATTGGTGGACGGAAAGCTGAGGCAGTATCATCTTGTCGCCCCAGTTCTTGACAAGTGCCGCGCCTGCTACGACGAAAACCCCGAGCCGCTTTGCGTAAGCGGTTGCCCCGCTGCCGCCCTTAAAATTGGATCGCTTGCGGATATGGCACAGGAAGCAGAAGGACGACACTGCACGATATTTACCGCGTAAGACTACTGCTTTTCAACCGCCGCCCCCGACGCGTGCGACAGAAAAACCTTACAGGAAAGGGCAAAACAGCCAAAAGGCCTTGCCCTTTCCTTACGCCTTGCCCCCTATACGGTTGTCGCAAAACCAGCTGTCTGCGACGTCACCGCTAAAACCACTCACGCTTGTTGAATACGTACACCTGCTCGAAATCGCTTTGCGATTTCGTAAGGTACACGATACCTTCGATCAACCCAATCAACGCCATAACCGCCCCGGCAAGCCCGAACGTGACAATGGACCCAATAATACTCACCGCCAGCATAATAAAACCTGCCGTGTTGTAGCCAAGGTAGAATTTATGGATGCCGAGGCTGCCCAAAAAAATTGCGAGCAAACCGGCAGCCACATGATCTTTCGTCTGCACATACTGGGGCTGATAGTAAGGTTGCTGATAGTAGGGTTGCTGCGGGGGTGACTGCGGCGGCATCTGGCTATATGTCGGTGTGCCATAAGGAGGAGTCGGTGGTGTCTGCGGCGGAATCGAAGTACCATAAGCCGCTTGCTGATCGGGCGTTGGCACCTGGTAACCTTCATCAGGAGCAGTTGGCGACGCATCGTCTGCCACCTCTTCGGCAGCTGCCGTCCCCTCGTAAGGAGCCCAATTCGGAGCTGAATCCGCGGGCGGAACCGTCCCTTCATCACCTGTCGCCGCAGCTTCAAAGTATTGTGCAGCATCTTCGTGATCCGCAGAGTTCGACGCTTCAACCGGGGCTGCAACTGTTGCGGCGTCACCATCCCCAACAACCGCCACAACCTCAGATTCTTCCCCGTCAGGTCCAGCAGAAGCCTCGTTTATCGTTGCGTGAGATTTTAATTCTTCGAGTTTCTGGCGGGCGCTTTCAAGCTGGGCGTATACTTCCTCGAGCTCCGCTTCAACGGATACGAACTCAGAAGCATCTTGAGTTTTCGCATCGGATGTATTGGTATCCATAACAAACCTTTCTCGGTTATTTTTTCGATGAACCTATCATACGTGCCGCGCAGCACCAAAAGCGCATTCCGTCACGCTTCCGTAACCCCCGGTTAACCAACCGTTAGATTTGTTTTTCGCCGCTACTTTTTCGAGAAAAACTTATTGAAAACCGCCATGATCTTATTGCGGAAAACGACTCCGAGAATTGCCAGTACCGTCCCAACCGCAAACAGGACAACGCTCTCCCAGATGCGCCCTTGCACAAACCCCGACGCGGCGTACGTTGACATGAATACACCGGGAACACGGCCAAGCGTAGTCAGTATGAGAAATGTTTTAAGGCGCATATCGGTCAGAGGAACCAAATAGGTAAACGTATCTTTCGGCAAACCGGGAATCAAAAAAAGCACGAACACGATGATATTGAGCTTACCGGTCTGTTCGAATTCCCTGAATTTCAGCAGATGCTTTTCAGATACCATCGATTTCACGAAAGGTGCGCCAAGTTTGTTGACCACAAAGAAAATAAAGCCACTCGAAACAAGGCAACCAACCAGAATAATAAGCGTCCCCCACCAGGGACCATACAAAACGCCGGCCGCAACTTGCGTCACCTCGCCGGGGATGAACGCCACCACAATCTGTAAAAATTGCAGTGCAAACAAAATAAGAACGCCAAGCGGTCCCGCCTGGCGCACGTCGGAGATAACGCGATCGACACCACCCGGCTCAAAGATATCGGCCACCATCGGCCACAACAGATAGCACGTAACACCCGCTATCAGGAAAAAGGCAATCAGTCCCACAAACTTAAAGATATTGGCCTTTTCCATCACATGACCAGCAACGCTGACTTCCCTGTGGGCGCGTTTAGGAATCGTATGCTTTTCAGACCCGTCTTGAGAGATAGTGCCCTGTTGAACCTTTGATAGATGCCGCTTCGTTTTCTTGGATTTTCCCATAAGTTCCTCACGGTAGGAGGTATCGTGCCGGATTCCTGGCCAAGCGGCCATCGCGCCCTCAAAGACCGCCCTATTATTTTTTCTTAAGCTTTAAGGCATCGTCATCGTGACGGGCTTTGTCGTATTCGTCTTTGAACGCCGAAAACATACCTTTCGTTTTCGATATCTGCTTGCCGGTGGCATAGGCGCCCTTATTGATGGCTGCCCCTGTTTTTTGCACGGCTTCATCAACTTTAGGCTTTGCCTTAGCTACCGCCTGACTCGCTTTTTCCCCCATGACAGCCGTTGCCTCGCCCGCTTTTTCAGCCAGACCGCCTTCGGTCGTCAGCGACTCGACTTCATTGGAAACAAGAAGAGCCCCCGTCTCAACGGTATCGCTCTGTTCGTTTTCATGACCCGTCTGAGACAGAGCAACCCCCTTACCGCGACAAAAGCCCTTGATCAGAGCAACGGGAATTTCACACGATCCCAAGAGCGCCTTCGCCGTCGAACCCCGATCGGCTTCGATACTTTTCACGGAACCGGTCAGACGATTGAGGGTCACATTACCCACAACGCCGAATACTTCCCCGTTTTCATCGATAACCGGCAGCCCCAGCCACAGCACGCACCGATCCCAATCGATACCCAATCGCTTACATGCCGTCTGGTCGGTTGCGCTCGATTCGTTGTGGACACACAGACGCCCATCGACAAAATCGCAAGAATCAAGCGCCGCGAAGAGGTCTTTTCGACGAAACATCCAGAGAAGGTCAGGACGCTTCACGATAACGCCAACACAGCGTTTTTCCTGAGGATGAAAAACAACACGACGCACCTTACCGATACGCTTCGTGCCCGATTTTCCTCCCACAACGCGCAGGCTCAACAATTCTTTGGTGGTAATAGTTTTTATAGTCATGTCGATTTTCCAAGGGCACCCCTCAAGGATGCCCTTTTATTCGAAAGTATTTCTACGGGTACGATTACAGTCTCTTTATTCAGCAGCTTTTTCAGCAGGAGTCACAACAGCAGCAGAAACCTCGGCCGCAGCAGGAACGACCGCTTCGACAACGCCTTCAAGGGCTTCGCCCTCTGCGTCTTTTTCGCCGGCGATCTTGTCGGCAGCCGCAACGGCAACGTCATAGGCTTTGCCGACCGCTTTTCCTGCAGCCTCAGCAGCTACTGGAATCTTTTCGTGAGCCGTAGCGTGAGCCGCTTCGGCATTTTGAGCTACCTGAGAGGCGATACGCTGACGAGCTGCTTCAATTTTGTCGCGCAGCTCATCGTTTTTTTCAGCGAATACCGGCTTGATGTTTTCTGCAGCTTCCTGAGCTCGCGCAGACGCTCCACTGTAGATTTGTTGACCCTTCGCGGCAACTTCGTGATAGATTTCTTGCCCGCGAGCGGTGGCCTCTTGATACACCTGCTGGCCTTTTGCGCCCGCCTGCGTACCGAATTCCTGGGCCTCACCCCACGCCGTGCTTACCTTGTCGGAAACCAATGCGCGCGTTTCCGCGCCCGCTCGTGGTGCATACAAAAGCGCAGCGCCTGCGCCCAGCAATCCACCAATGATAAAAGCACCGATGCCTTTGCTACCCATAACTGCCTCCCTCGATACGACGTGGCGGAATCTTTCCCGCTACGATGAAGTCCAAATGGGACCTCGTTTCTTTATCCATATCTTGATTATAAACGTAAGGGACACGATGGCGAAGCATAAGTTGCCCTTTTGTTATCTGCCAGACAAATCCACCGAACAAACCTGCACAATAACGGCACTTTCAAATTCCCTTTTTAGCCAGAACGCAAAAAGCGGAGGACGCAAAGCAAGCTTTACGTCCTCCGCAATTGAGAACAACGAAAAACCTGCCTCCTACAAGGCAGCAGGTCGACTTAGTAACGGGAAACCAAAGCGTCAAACACACTCGACAAAGAGAGACCGGCGGCCGCACAGGCTGCGGGGAACAACGAGAGTTCGGTCATGCCCGGTGAGACATCGATTTCGAGAACGCGCGCCCGAGCACCGTCCCACACCATATCGACACGGCCCAAATCGCGCACACCATACGCACGATACACTTCCAGGGCAGCGCGTTCAATTTCGGCACGAATGGCCTGGGCGTGCACTTCTTTTTCCGCGAGCGAAGACAGGCGAACGGGTGTGTAATAATCGACCGCATTGACATCCATACGCGCCTGCGTGCTGAACAACCCCTGCTTCGGAACGATTTCGACCGGCGGCAAAGCGTGGGCATCCCAGCCCTCGCCCAGAATGGACACGGCAAGCTCGACACCTTCAACCCACTGCTCAACCACGACTTCGGTATCATAGCCAAGAGCATCGAGAATAGCTTTACCCAACTGTTCCTGCTCATCGACACGATGAACACCCAGAGCGGAACCACCGCACGCAGGCTTAACCGCAAGCGGAAAGCCTCCGGGAATACGAGATTCGATCAGATCGAGGGCAGTCGCTGCGCCCATATCCTTGAACGCATCGCGCGCGATACAGACACCCTGGGGCCAAGAAGCCACCAGATCGTCACCCGTAGCGTTGCTGTA
This sequence comes from Raoultibacter sp., assembly GCA_036651575.1. Lineage (GTDB taxonomy): Bacteria > Actinomycetota > Coriobacteriia > Coriobacteriales > Eggerthellaceae > JAVWGW01. The sequence continues at coordinate 25,909 of JAVVXN010000013.1, forward strand.
TTGATTCATGACGGAAGGCAACGTTGCCTTATTCCAGGTGTTGCGACAAACGGCTGAAGAAGAACCGACGAAAGGGATCTCCAGAAATTCGAGAAGGCTTTGAATCGTACCGTCTTCACCGTGTTTGCCGTGCAGAGCGCTATAGGCGACCTGTGGCTTTTCGCTGCGCAACGTGGGCACCAAATCGCTGGTGGTATCGAGCGGCACAACTTTATGGCCCGCCTCTTCCAGGGCGGCACACACCTGCTTGCCACTTGCTAAAGAAAATTCACGCTCAAACGAGCTTCCGCCCATCAAAACCGCTACTTTCATAATGCTCCTGCCTCTAAAAATGCACGATACAGTTCCAGGCGTTCTTCGATGACCATCGCCAAGCGACGACAAGCCTCGCGAATGTTTTCCGGACTTTCAAAACAAAACGCAATACGCATGCTGTTACCACCGCGTTTGCCGTCGGGGAAAAATCCCGCACCGGGCGTGTAGGTAACACCCTTTTCAAGCGCCACGGCCAGCATGGCATCGGTATCAACATATTCGGGCAAGGTAACCCACACGAAGAAACCGCCTTCGGGGCGTGTCCACGTAGCTTCAGGGGGGAAAAATTCTTCCAGTGCAGCCAGCATAGCGTCGCGACGAACATTGTAGGTTTTCACAAACGTTTGCAGCGTCTTTTCCCACGGGGTGTCGGTAAAGTAATGCTCAACCACCACCTGATTAAATGCGCTGCCGCACAAATCGGTGCCCTGCTTAACCAGGTTGATTTTCGCCAGCACACTGCGCGGAGCAACAATCCAGCCCGTACGCAGCCCAGGAGCGAACACCTTAGAGACGGTGCCGAGATAAATAACTTTATCGGAACGAGCGCGCAGCGGGATCACGTGACCACCATCGTAGCGCAGGCGTCCGTAAGGATCGTCTTCCACTACCATGAAATCGTATTCCTCCGAAAGCTCCAGCAGGCGTTCACGACGTTCGGAAATCATCGTTACGCCACCGGGGTTTTGGAAATTGGGAATGGTATAGAGAAACTTAGCCCCGCCCTTGCCAATTTTTTTCAGCTCTTCCTCGAGCAGGTCCATGCGCATGCCTTCGTTGTCGAAAGGGATGCAACGAATGTCGGGTTCATATGCGGAAAACGCCTGGAGAGCACCGAGATAGGTCGGGCCTTCCGCCAAAATGATATCCCCGGGATTAATAAAGGTTTTTGCAATCAGATCGAGAGCTTCTTGGGCACCCGTCGTGATCATGACGTCGGCAGGTTTGCACCGAATGCCCGTATCGCGCATGATGTCGCAAAAAACCTGCTTGGTCTGAACCCGACCATCCGTCGGCCCGTATTGAAGCGCTACGGCTCGATCTTCCTCGCATGCGGCGCGCACGGCATCCTTGATGACGGACTGCGCAAGCAGCGAGACATCGGGCATCCCGCCGGACAGTGAAATGATATCGGAACGAGATGCTGCAGCGAATAAATCGCGCACAGCGGAAGACCGCATCTTGGTGACGCGATCGGCGAGCTTGTCGCCCGTCTGATCGAATGTTAAGTGAGCTGATGGCATGAGATTACTTTATCACCTCTCTATTGAGATATTCACAGCTATCGCGAAAAGCTCGCAACGCTACCAAATCGTCGGTGAAATTCACTTCCACCCGTGCTTTCGTGTGCATTCTATCAAGCCACTGCGTCGTACCGACGAAGACCGCTTGAATTTCGGTAACCTGCTGCGTTTGCAGGTCGATAACCAAGTGCTCAAGAAGATGTGGCAAAGAAGTGTGGTCGATAACCGCACCAAACGTATCCCCTTCATCATTTACGCACGTATGACGAGAAAGGTTGGGGAAAACGCGCTGCACGCGCGAAGCGAGGAGTGGAGTTGTTACGGCATACTCGGAAGCAACCGCTACCTCGCACGAAATACGATCCGCCGCCACCGTCAAGCGCTCAATCGTCAACGCCTGCCGCAAAGCGCTCATAGTTCGCCTTCGCCCGTCGCGTCGGATGCAACACCTTCTTCAATCGCGCCGCCTGAATCAACTGCATTTTCCTGCGATTCGCTGGCAGGAACTCCCGCATCGGGATCGACCACCTCGGGCTCAACGACCGTGTCGCGAGATGCCTGCCGATCTTCTCCCGATACGATCGCCGCTCCAACCGTATTGGCATCCTGCGTTGTGTTGTTGGTTAAGCTTTGCGGCGACGCCTCGGTGGAATCACTGAGCTTCGTAAAGATACTCGTCCCCGCAAGGGTTGCCCGACTCGTTTCCCCGGTACCATCTTTTACCACGTTCGATTTGGCCGAATCCTGACTGATATCGATAAGACCCAAGACCGAAGCGATATCGGGCGTGCGCCCCTCAGCGATAACGAGCGTCTTGCGATCGTCTGAAAACGCATACAGACCACCGCCTTTAAGATTCCCAAACGAAAAGGTGATCGTTTTCGCCCAGGTATCGAGCGTGTAGGCGTAGGAGACATCGCGGGTAAGCCGCATGGTGTAATCGTCGATCACAATCGTCATCGATGCTTCGGCCAGCTTCCACTCACCCCGCATATCGGCCGCATCGTCAAAACGAAACCATCGGTTCCACGAAAATACGGCGGCGAATACGACGACAACCAGCAGCAGCCCCACCACAATGCGGCGAAACCACGTTTGCTTTGCACTGCGGTGCTTCGGCTGCCTAGCGGTTGTTTTATGCGATTTTCCCCGTGCCACAATTCGACTCGCGATACCTGATCACCCTTACGCTATTCAGGTTCGATAACGGTAATGCCACCCAGGTAAGGCACCAGCACATCGGGCACTTTCACGCTGCCATCGGCCTGCTGATAGTTTTCCAAAATTGCAGCCATGGTGCGGCCAACAGCCAAACCGGAACCGTTGAGCGTATGAACCAAGCGCGTACCCTTAAAGTTTTGAGGATCGCGGTATTTGATATTGGCACGACGAGCCTGAAAATCAACGCAGTTCGAGCACGAAGAAATTTCCTTGTATCCGTCGTAGGAAGGCAACCACACTTCCAAGTCGTAGGTTTTCGCGGCAGAAAATCCGATATCACCCGTGCAGAGATTGATAACGCGGTACGGCAAACCGAGAAGCTGTAAGATGTTTTCGGCATCGGCGACCATGGACTCAAGGTCATCCCAACTCTCTTCCGGTTTGGCGAACTTCACCATTTCCACCTTGTCGAACTGGTGAAGGCGAATCAGACCGCGCGTATCGCGACCGGCGCTACCCGCCTCTTCGCGAAAGCAGGGAGTGAATGCGCAGTACTTAAGCGGCAGCTGATCGGCATCGAGCACTTCACCTGCATGGATGTTGGTCAATTGCACTTCAGCAGTCGGGATGAGATAAAGACCTTCCGTTGTTCTGAACAGGTCTTCTTCAAATTTCGGCAACTGGCCCGTGCCGGTGAGCGTAGCGGTGTTGGCCATGGCCGGGCACCACCATTCCTTGAAACCACGGCTCACGTGCGTGTCGGCCATAAAGCAGATAAGCGCGCGTTCAAGACGGGCTCCCAGGCCACCAAGAAGCGTGAAACGACTTCCGGCAAGCTTAACCGCACGTTCGGCATCGATGATATTCAGATCGGCTCCGAGATCCCAGTGAGCTTTCGGCTCAAAAGAAAAATCAATCGGCGTTCCCCAGCGACGAACTTCGGGATTATCATTTTCGTCTTTACCGTACGGCGTCGTATCGGAGGGCATGTTGGGAGCGGCCATCAAGATATCGTTCAACGCGGTTTCAGCCTCTTCGTGTAAAGCAGCTGCCGCAGAAATTTTTTCGTTGATTTGCCGCACCTGCTCTTTGGCAGCTTCCGCTTCTTCCGTTTTACCGGCGCCCATCATCTGCCCGATAGCCTTTGAAGCGCTGTTGCGTTGCGCCTGAAGAGCTTCCTCTTCAGAAATCGCTGCACGACGAGCTTCCTCCAGCTCGGCAAAGCGTGCCTTGTCCCAGCGCGCATTGCGATCTTCCATCGCCTTGGCGACAGCATCTTGGTTTTCGCGAACAAAACGGATATCAAGCATTATTACCCTTCCCTATTTCAATCATTCCCGACCCACACCAACTCCGCGCCCTCAAGACCATCCCGGGTTTCTCTGTGGTGAGCGGGTGCGTTATGCAACCGGGTCTTGCTCGCGCATAGTATACTCTACTAGAATGTTTTGATAGCTTTTATGGACATATTCCCATGGTGAATCTATGTGAAAGGTAGTCATGGATTTTTACGAACTGTATCACTTTCTTTTTGAAACCTATGCAGGAATCGGTTGCCTGGTCGGCCTCGGCCTGGTGATAAGCGTTCTTGCCTGCGTGATTATGGAACGTCGCACCCGCAAAGCCTTTAAAAATCACGAAAAGGTCGACGATGACTGGAGCTTTTTCGACGACGATGATGACGACGAAGAAGAAGACAAGAAGTAGCCGTTTCGCACCTGAGGCGTCTTTTACTGCGCCAGCTCCCCATCAATCTCGAGGCGCTCATCGAAGCGCTTCCCTCCCAACTGCAAAGGAATGCCCATGAGTGATTCACCCGTTTTGTATCAGCGCCAAGGCGCCTATATCCCTCGCGTTGCCGCCGTGCACGATATGTGCGGCTACGGCAAATGTTCGCTCGGCGTTGCCATCCCCGTGCTTTCCGCTGCAGGCTGCGACGTATGCCCCGTTCCAACCGGTTTATTTTCTTCCCACACCGCATTTCCCGGGTGGTACATGCACGACACCACCGAAATGCTTTCCGACTACCTCAATGCTTGGGAAAAAATCGGTGTTGAAATCGATGCCGTATACTCCGGCTTTCTCGGTGCTCCCGAACAGGTTGACCGCATTCGTGATATCTACGCCTCCTACCCCAAAGCGCTTCGCGTGGTTGATCCGGTTATGGCAGATCACGGCAAGGTATACCCCACCTATACACCCGAGCTCTGCGCCGCCATGGCCGAGCTTGCATGCGGGGCCGACATTCTTACGCCAAATCTCACGGAAGCCGCCATCATCTTAGGAGAGCGGTGGGCGGGCACCGACATCAGCGATTCCGAAGCACACCGCCTGATCGACGCCCTGATTGCCAAGGGAGCAAAGCACGTGGTGCTCAAGGGTATCCAGCGCGAAGGAGATAACTTGATTCGCAACTTTGTTGCGGGCGAGAACTGCAATTTTTTTGAAGCGCAAAATGAATATCTGCCCTACATGTTGCACGGCACCGGCGACTTATATTGCTCGTGCTTGCTGGCTGCCGTCATGGCGGGACGCTCGCTGCAAAACGCCGTTGAATTCGCGGGAAACTTCGTGCATGATGCCATGATCGTTTCCGCGCAACAGCCCGATTTCAAAAACCGTGGCGTCAGCTTCGAACCGCTGATTGGAAAAATTGCCCAACTGCTGCAGTAATGCGTTGCGCTATCGATAGCATCGCGCAACGGCCGAGAAGCCTCTCAATCGTTGCGCAATGAGCCTAATCCGCATCAAGCTCATCGCGCAACGGCACGCCAAGAGCACACGCCACCGTCATGACAACGGCCGCACCCGCAGTGGGAACTACCAGGGTCCACGCGGGCATCCATTCAATCTGGCCCGACGAAATCCATGTCCCCAAACCTATTCCACCAAACAAAACCACCGTTGCCACCGCGACGCCAAAAAAGGCGAACAAACGCGTTTCACGCAAGCAAAATAAGCTTACCGTACAGGCCGCCACCAGCCAGCTGGCAATAATGCACCAGGTCATCGGCTGTTGCAGAAGTGCCCAAATATTTGCCTGTACGTCAAGGGCATCAAAGTTCCAAAACGCAAGCGCATTCCAGCCCATCAACGTTTCCGAGCCGAATCCGGCCAAAACCACCGCAAGCACCGCGGCAAAAGACACCGTGATTGCGGCCTCTTTCACCGGCAAAAAAAACCCCGCCAGCAACGGTGAAACCTGGCTGAACCCAAACGATCCAAACAACGCTGGAGCCAACGCGGTGTTGGCCGATGCGTTACCAAAACGCCCCACAAACAACCACCAGAAAATCACCGCAACAAGCAAGATTGCCCCCGCGATATATGCGTGGTGCAAAAAGAGTGCTGAGCACACTCCGACGACCGCAAGCAACGAGCCCAAATGAGGCTTGAGCGCCGCAGCCAAAACGAACAGAGCAAATATTCCCCAGAACAACGGATGGGTCCACCCTCCTACCTGAGAAATATTAGAAAGTCCCACAAACCCGAGAAGAGCCACACTCAAAATACTCCACACCCGCGCAAAACCCCTGCGAGAAGGCAGGCTCAAACGATCGAACACACTCACCCGCTCTTCGACTTCTGCTTCCTCCTCGAAGTCTTCGCACGCTTGCCCCACCAGCACTGCCAGCTGCTTGTGCCCCCGTGCAGAATTTCCAAAGAAAGGAAGCATTTCTTCAGCAAAATCTTCCACGTTATCGTAGCGTTCTTCGCGATCGGGATCCAAGGCATAAAACAACACGTCATCGGCTTCCGGGTCGAGCCCCTCCAAACACAGCGAGGGCAGTATCAGCTCGGCACCGTCAATCGCTGCTTCGGCGCGGTTGAGATCGGGCGCCAAAAACGGATTCGTTCCCGTGATCAGCTCGTAGGTCAAACTCGCCAAAGCCCACTCGTCACATCGTGCGTCAAGATTATCTGCCCGCATCTGTTCAGGAGGCATGTATCCGATGGTACCGCCACCAGCCCGACCGAAGCCCGCTGCGTCCGAAAGGCTTGCGAGACCGAAATCGGTTACCTTAACCTGGCCCTGACGATTGATAAGCACGTTGTCGGGTTTGATATCGAGATGTAGAACCTGATTATCGTGCGCCACTTCCAGGGCATGCGCAACCGAAGAGAAAAGCGCCGCAACAATATCGAGGGACAGCGTATCGCCGTATCGCTCCATGAAGGCCGAAAGCGTCATACCGTCAACGTACTCCATAATAAGATAGGCATACTCGCCTTGCATTTCAAAATCGTACACTCCGACAATATTGCTGTCGGAAAGAAGAGCTGCGGTACGCGCCTCGTCGAGACCAGGAAGCGTTGCCGAAGCAACGGGAAGACCATCGATCCCTCGCGTTATCTCGTCATCGAGCTTGATGCATTTGATAGCGACACGACGCTGGATGCGCGTATCCCACGCAAGCTGAACCGTGGCAAAACCACCGCTGCCCGCCTCGGAAATAGGTCGGTATCTATTGAGTATGAGCTGCTGATCGGGCACCGTGTGCACCTTCCGTATGCCAGGATCTCTTCTTGAAAAAGTTGCCGCTGTAGCGCGCTGCGGTCAATCGCCACACGCCACAGCGCTATGATACCGCATTTGAGCGCGGCGACACTTCATCCAATGGCCCATCCGACACACCCCCAACATGCAGGGATTCACGGAAAGCCGAAACCTCCTCGCGAAATGCAGTTCTGTCCTTAATTGGTCTTTCAGCCTCCCCAACAAGCATCTGAGAGGCAAAGGATCCAAGGCTAGAGAAGCTCGATATACGCCTTCAGCTCACTCAGCACTTCACTATTGAGTGAATAATGCATCCACTTCCCCTCTTTGCGACCATCAACAAGCCCGCAGGAGCAAAGAACCTTCATGTGATGGGAAAGGGTCGGCTGGGTGATATTAAATGCTTCAAGAATATTGCAGGCACACATGTTTTCGGTATTGGAAATGAGCCTGACTATACGCAATCTATTCACATCCGACAGCGCCTTAAACAATAGTGCAGCCTTTTGCTCGTTCATTGAGCCCCTTTCGACAGGTGCCCATTATAAACCCAGATTGGAGCACTTTGTGCGAAACGCGCTCTGAGCGCAGGCGCCCAGCCATCCAAGCCCCTTTACTCCAAGCCAACCTATCGCTATCAAAGTTTCAGAATTGACACGATCTCGGAAGGTGATAAAACCTTACCTGCGGAAACCACCTTATTCCCCACCAAGAGAGCGGGAGTGGACATGATCCCGTATGCAGCGATTGTGGCCATATCGATAACGTATTCCACCTCGACACCATCAACCTTCTGAGATGCCTCTATCACATTGTCGTAAAGTTCATGACACCTCTTACACCCGGGTCCGAGCACTTTAACCACAATCCGTTGCTGCGTATTTTTGCCCGTCACTTCAGAATCGTCACGCGCCTCATTGCAATTACCGGCCAAAGACCCCTGAGAAGCTTCCTCGCAGCCTTTGACAACCTGCACGTTACAGCACCCGTCGCTTTTCGTTTTCTTCCCCCATAGATTCCGCAATATTCCTTGAGACATACCTCATCCTTTCTTTTGTAATCTTGAGCCAAAAAGTACCGTCTACACAACAAGGGCAGCCACAAACACCACCACAAAATAGCTCCCTAGCATCTTTGAGTGCAAATTTCATAGTCCGGCCCCGTTTATTCGAATAAAGGCTGTAGCGCATTGAACACGTAGCCACTCATAATCATTCCTGCGAGGCACACTCCCACAAACGTCGCCATAAGCTTTGGCTTCACCACTCGAGAAAGCATCGTGAGCGATGGAATGGATAGCGTGGTCACGCTCATCATGAATGCCAGCACCGTGCCCAACCCAACCCCTTTAAAGTACAACGCCTCGGCAATGGGAATCGCCCCGAAGGTGTCGGCGTAGATAGGTGCACCCACAAGCGTCGCCAACACGACAGCGAACGGGTTGCCCCCACCAAGGATGGACTCGATAAATTCTTGGGGAATCCAGTTGTGAATAAGCGCACCAACGCCCACGCCCACAAGAATGTAGGGAAACACCTTCCTGAAGGTTGTCGCTGTCTCTTTGCGCGCATAGACAAGGCGCTCACATACGCTCATTCCAGTCATTTCACCGCAAATCGCCTCGCCGCGCACAAAATCAGCGAGCTGATCTTCCCTGCCAAGCCGCTGGATTATCGCACCGCCGATAATGGCAATGAGAAAGCCGACAACGGTGTATACCGCCGCCACGGATGGCCCAAATATACTCATGATAAGCACGAGCGAGCCAATATCGACCATGGGTGACGAAATGAGGAACGAAAACGTCACACCAAGCGGCAGACCAGCGCGGGTAAAACCAATAAACAGCGGGATGGACGAACAGCTACAAAAGGGCGTCACCGTTCCAAGCAAGGCACCGACAACGTTGCCCCAAATACCCTTAAACCGCCCCAGAATGCGTCGCGAACGCTCAGGCGGAAAGAAGCTCTGAATGTAGCTAATTACCAATATCATGACGCACAGCAGCAGAGTGATCTTCACCGTGTCATAGACGAAAAACTGAATGCTTCCGCCCATCTTCGAAGTAGTGTCTAAGCCAAATGCCGTCAATATCTTGGTAATCAAATCGGATAGCCATACCATTTTGAGCAGCTGATCTATAACAAAAGTGCCGATTAGCTCCATCTCAGTCCTTCTTGTTCGCATAGATACTTATCTATATATTTAAAAAGTATTATATAGATACATTTAAATATGTCAATACAGAGGGCTCGCCAAGGTAATCTTTGTCGATAAAGGTTCGGGGATAGTGGCGATTTTTAGTCAAAATTTTTCTCGCCCTTGCCAAGGCGGGCTTGCTGCGCTAATATTCATCCTTGCCTATTTACGCGGGACTTTGCGTAATTGTCATGTTTGCGGGCGTGGCGGAATTGGCAGACGCGTACGGTTCAGGTCCGTATGGGGGCAACCCTGTGAAGGTTCAAGTCCTTTCGCCCGCACCATTTTAGTTATTGCAGGTCGCAAGCTGTTTTTTGGCTTGCGGCTTTTTGTTTTAAGGGCAGGATATGCCAAACGTGCGCCAAAATACTTGCCCTATATGTCAGCTTTTGCTACGCACCCGCTGCACTCAATCATAGCGTCAAGTTTGGAATTGAGGGAACGCGGCCCCTTCTTTGGCGGAGACGAAAGAAGACATCATCAATAAGCTGTAAACGGCCGACAAGATCCCTTATTGCCGCCTAATTTCCCGCAGCAATAAGGGATCAACCTAAAAGGAGCTTCTATGTTTTTGAAAGTACTCATCGAGCGCTGCCCGCAAAACCACCCCTGCCCCAGCATCGGTGTCTGCCCCTCCAATGCTCTTCATCAAGAAGGATTCGCCGCTCCCACCGTGGATCACAACGCCTGCACCACCTGCGGCGTATGCGCAAAATACTGTCCCATGCAAGCACTTATACTGGTTGACGAAGGCTAGCGGCATTCTTGCCTTGGCAGCTTTAAGTAAGCGAGCGATCTTTGTGAACAACTTGCAGGCGGTGAGATTTTCAAAACTCATCGAAGGCGCACGCGAAAGGGTCACCACGCTCGGTAGTATCCGGCATCTGCCAACCTTACTTGCAGGCGGCCTCAAT
>JAVVXN010000014.1:0-27340 GCA_036651575.1 Raoultibacter sp.
CAGTATCCGATTGCGGTCACGACGTATTCCATCACCGAGCACTGGCAAACGGGCGGGCAAACCCGTTCGTGTCCGGCGCTCAATGAAGCTTCACCGAAGCAATTTATCGAGCTATCCAAAGAACTCGCGGCAGAAAAAGGTATTGAAAACGGAGACATGGTGCGGGTGTTTAACAACCGCGGGTCGGTGGAAGTGAACGCTTTGGTCACGGCGCGTTTCAAGCCGTTCATCATCAACGGCAAAACGGTGCATCAAATGGGGATGACCCACCATTTTGGCTGGGCAGGTGAATACACGACGGGCAATGTCGTCAACGATCTGCCGCCCAACGTGGGAGATCCCAACACGTTCGTACCGGAGTACAAGGCATTTTTAGTCGACATCGAAAAGGTTTCGGGGAGGAACAAAGCATGAGTGATAAAGCGATACTCTACGATTCTTCCCGCTGCTCGGCGTGTCGCGGATGCCAGGTGACCTGCAAAGCGTGGAATAATCTGCCCTCGCCTACGCAAAAGGATGGTCTTGCGTTTACGGGGTCGTATCAAAGTCCTCTGAACTTAAACGGCGATACCCGGTTGTTGATCAGCTTCAGTGAAGAAGAGGGGGGCAGCAAGGGGGTGATGTGGGCTTTCGGGCGCCGCTCTTGCCAGCACTGTACCGATGCGGCCTGTGCAACCGTGTGTCCGACCGGTGCGATTCACATCCACACAGAAACCGGATTGGTAACCGTCGATGACAGCTTGTGCATCGGGTGCCGTTACTGTTCGACGGCGTGTCCTTACGACGTGCCGCGCTATCACGGTATCGAAAGCAAAATCAACAAGTGCACGGGGTGTGTCGATCGCATCGAGCAAGGGCGCGCTCCCGCCTGCGTGACCACCTGCCAGCCGGGCGCGCTCAAGTTTGGCGACCGCGCAGAAATGCTGGCCATCGCGCATGAACGCGCGCGTTTGCTGCGCGCAAAGGGATACGAAAATGCGAGCGTGTATGGCGAGAACGAAATGGGTGGTCTCCACGTGATCCAGGTGCTAAAATACGGCATCGCCGCCCATGGACAAGTTGAAAACCCGCAGGTCAATCCTTTGGTGCAGCTGACAGAACTCTGGCGTCCTTTGGCGGGTCTTGCTGCGGGTGCCACGGTGGTAGGTCTGGGAATCTCGCTTCTGAGTGGTCGAGGATACCATCGCGATACGCTGCACTACGATGAAAAAACCGGAGATACCATCGACGTGGATACCGCCGAAATCGTCGCTTGCAAAGACCGCGAAAAGGATGGTGAATAACATGACTCGTTTTATTCAGCGTCATTCATTCCTCGCTCGTTTCACCCATGATGTGACCATCATCTGCTGCATTTATTTGATGATTTCCGGCCTGTTCGTTTTTATTCCGCCCCTCGCGGTAGCGCTTCCCGCCAATGTCATCTTTGTCATCCGCATGTCTCACCGGGTCATCGGGGTCGTGTTCGTGGTGATGCCGCTTGTTGCGGCCTTGATCGCGCCGAAAGGGGTCAAACGCGTCTTTCGAAACCTGTTTGCCAAGTGGGACAAAGACGATGTGGTGTGGATGAAGAAATTCGTTCCGTATCTGTTTGCGCCGAAAAAAATCCATATGCCCGATCAACACGAGACAAAATCGGGCCAACGCTTTGCCGACGGTATGCTGTGGTTGGGTGGTTTTGCGATGGCGATCACCGGTGTGGTCTTGCTGCTGGGAACCACCGTTATCGCCATGAGTCCGACGGTGCTGTTGGTCATGCGCACCATCCACGATATTTTCTTCATCGTGCTCGTGGTGTTTGCTTTGGCCCATATCTATCTGGGTGCCGGTATTTTCCAGCCGTATCGCGGGACTTATACGCTCATGTTCGGCGACGGCAAGGTTTCGGAAAGCGACGCGCTGTATCACTGGGGTCACTGGGCGCGTGAAGAGCTGGAATCCGGCGAGCACGTGGTTGAGGATAAACGATGAATTTAAAGCACCTGGATGCGGCGTGTGCTGCATATCAAAAATCAATCGACGTAAATGACGCTGAGCGGTTAGCTTTTTTCCGTGAAATATGGGAGGTGCAAGCACGCAACGCTTCTTTGGCGGCCGCTGCCCGCAGCTACGAGGTTCCCGCAACCGAGCGGTTGCAGCACCTGTATCGCCAGGGCATTTCGGTGTTTTCGCAGTTTCCGGTTTTGCAGGATGAGGCATGTTTTTCTGCAACCGCAACGCAATTGTGCGATGTGATAACGAGCCGCGGCACGTTTGATCCGGCGGTCTCAGAGGTGCTGCGGGGTATCGATTGGCCGCGCTTTGCAGCTGAGACTCCTCTTGAGCTTGGCGGGCTTGATCCCGCGGCATATCTGCAAACCGCGGCCGACATCCTGTGCGACGAAGGAGTGTGCGACGCGGCGCTGCAAGCAGTACTTGCTGTGGTGGCATTGGCGTTGCGGGCGATGTTGGATGTACCCGCTGCTGCGGTGAGTGCAGCGCTTGACGATGAGTGGCTGACCGAAACCGCTCCCGTGCGTTGTCCCGTTTGCGGGGGAGAAGCCACAGCAGCTCGTGTGGGAGAGGGCGAAAAGTCGCGTGGGCACGGTCGCGGGAAAACGTTGTGGTGCGCGCAGTGTGGGACTTCGTGGGGTATCGAACGTATCCGCTGCGGCCGCTGCGGTATGCAGAATCAGAGCAACCTGCATTATTTTAACGTGGAAGGAGACGAGGCCCATCGCCTTGCCATCTGCGACGCGTGCGGGCGCTACCTTCGGACGTGTTACTCCGATGACGCCCTTGCTCCCTTTGCGTTTGAGGTCGAAGATGTGTTGATGGCCAATCTCGACGCGATTGCGTGTGATCCTCGCTTTCAGCAGAATACCTTTACCGCAGCGCAATAAGGCCTCAGGGTTATCCTTCGAAATCTTCGGGAGCTAAATTTTCGACAAATTTTCGAAACGCTTGCACCGCGCTCTCTTCATCATCGTGCTTCTTGAAAACATAGGGATACGATGCCTTTTCCAGTACGGTTTCGTCGATGTAGAGCGGCACGGTTTGGCGGATGGCAAGCGCTATGGCATCGCTGGGGCGTGCGTCGAGTTCAATCAAGGATCCGTGATGGCGCAGGACTAATTTGGCGTAAAATGTCGATCCCTTCATGTCGTTGATCAGCACGTGGTCGATGCAGGCATCGAGGTTTGTCAGGGCATCAAGGAAAAGATCGTGGGTCATCGGGCGCGCAAATTTTGCTTTTTCGAGCGCAATTCCCAGCTGGGTTGCTTCATTGATGCCGATCCATATCGGCACGATGCGGGAATTTTCCGAAGGACGCGTCTCTTCGATCGGTTGCAAGACGAGGATCGAGGGTGCGGGGATGGCAGAAACAATGAGGGTCTGGATATGGACGGGAATCATACGATCCTCCTTGGGTGCTGGCCGGGGTGCAAGCTAGCTAAAAGTGTGGTTTTTGAGGATAAATAAACGTAATCCAGAAATAATATTATAGATGATTACGGTGCTCTTTGCTGCTGAACTTCTCGGTTCACATGCGGGATTACGGGTAGTTTCGGTCGATTGTGGCGGGTATTACGTCGTTGTTCTACAGCGTTTAAAACGAAAAAATGCGATCCGTGATAAAAAATAGAGAGCGCGCAAAGCGTATAAACCGGCAAAAAAAGACGATTGCATTATTTTATTTTGAAAATAAAATACCATCTTTTACCAGGTGATATATGGTACAATTCAGAAGTGCCGATGGGAGCTTGGGAAAAAAGACTTGACCCAACCCCCATTTCGTTTTATATTGTTCGGGCACTTTTTTTCGGGCCCATAGCTCAGCTGGTTAGAGCGCACGCCTGATAAGCGTGAGGTCACAAGTTCAAATCTTGTTGGGCCCACCATTCTTTCGCGATAAACGTTCCACCGTGAGCCGAGTTTGCCGGTGGAGCGTTTATTAATAAAGACGAAAAAGAGTCACTCCGTGGGGCTTTAGCTCAGCTGGGAGAGCGCGGGCTTTGCAAGCCTGAGGTCAGGGGTTCGATCCCCCTAAGCTCCACCACGAAAATTAGGCAGACGCTACGGCGTCTGCTTTTCTTTTAACTCCCTTTCTCCATACTTTCCGTGTGCTGCCGTGCGCGCGCGTGTTCCACGTGCTAAGATACAGCGTCGGATACGAAGGAGGCGTGGTGACCAGAGACGAAGCTTTACGCATCTTAGGACTTGATGAAGATGCAACCGATGCAGATGTCAAAACGGCCTACAAGGAAACCGTTCAGATTTTGCATCCTGATCGCTTCGCTACCAATAAGAAATTGCAGGATCGGGCAACCGAGCAATTTAAAAACCTGCAAGGCGCTTATGACTATCTTACAACGGGTAAAGGTGCAGCTTCTACGCAGTCGAGTCGAAGCCGCGCGAGCAGCTATTCACCGGCCAACGAAGTGGAAGCACGACTTGCTGGAATCGCAGCGGCTCGCACGCAATTGGTTGCGCAGCGCGATGTTCTTGCTGACGAACGACGCAACGGGTTGCTGTTAACCGGTATTGGTATCTTGATTGCTTTGATCGCCCGCCGCGTGCCCCTTGCGGTTGCATTGGGAACGGGTGCGATCATCTGGGGTGGAATTCAGGCAATCACCACCCACAACACGCTTCGCACGCTCGACGAACATCTGGCCAAACTAGCGGCCGAAAGAAAAGAGCTCCTCGAAGAGCTTGAGGATAAGGAATAAACGGTTCGCAGCATGCGACCGGGCAACAATTCGATAGAAAGAAGACCATGAAGCAGAACAATCTCCGCAATGTCGCAATTATCGCGCACGTCGACCACGGTAAGACCACGTTGGTCGATCGCTTGCTCTATTCGTCAGGCGTATTTCGCGAAAACCAAAAAGTAGAAGAACGTGTTCTTGACTCCAACGATCAGGAGCGCGAACGCGGTATCACCATTTTGTCCAAAAACATTTCCGTCCGTTTCGGCGACGTTAAGATCAACGTTATCGATACCCCCGGTCACGCCGACTTCGGTGGCGAAGTGGAACGCGTGCTCAACATGGCCGACGGTGCCCTGCTGATCGTCGACGCCTTTGAAGGCCCCATGCCGCAGACGCGTTTCGTGCTCAAGCATGCTCTTGCCTTGGGTTTAAAAATCGTGCTCGTCATCAACAAGATCGACCGCCCCGGCGCTCGTCCTGAAGAAGTGGTCGATGAAGTATTCGACCTTATGGTCGAGCTTGAAGCCATCGATGATCAACTCGATTTCCCCATCATTTATGCCAGTGCGGTCAACGGCTATGCCCGTTACGATCTTGCCGACGAAAACATGGATATGGTTCCGCTGCTTGAAACCATTGAAAAATACGTTCCGGCTCCTGACTGCGAACCCTCGGGTCCGGTCGCTTTGCAGGTATGTACCGTCGACCACTCCAGCTTCGTTGGCCGCATCGGTGTTGGCCGCCTGTTTTCGGGCACCATGCACAAAAACGAACAGGCCCTCGTCATCAAAAATGATGGCACGCGCTACAACGCAACCATCAAGCAGGTCTTCACGTTTGAAGAACTCGGCAAAAAAGAGCAGACCGAAGTGCATGCAGGCGACATCATCGCGGTTGTCGGTGTGGAAGACGCCGATATCGGCGACATGATCACCAGTCGTGAAAACCCGGTACGTCTTGATCCCATCGAGGTCGAAGACCCCACGATGGCTATCGTGTTCGAAGCATCCACCAGCCCGCTGGTTGGGCGCGAAGGCGATATCGTCGGCGCTCGTCAGCTGAAAGAACGTTTGATGCGCGAAGCCGAGAGCAATATCTCCATGCGCATCTCCGAACTCGAAGATAAGAGCGGCGTTGAAGTTGCCGGTCGTGGCGTTCTCCACCTTTCCGTGTTGATGGAAACCATGCGCCGCGAAGGTTTCGAATTCCAGGTCGGTCGTCCGCGCGTTTTGATCAAAAAAGACGAACACGGCAAAAAACTCGAACCGATCGAAGAGGCAACCGTTGACGTGCCCAGCGAATACGCCGGTAAGATCATCGAAGTGTTCGGCAGCGCCGGTGGCGAAATGAGCGACATGTTCCAGCGTGGCGATCAGACGCACCTCGTGTTCAAGATTCCGACTCGCGGCACCATGGGGCTGCGCACCCGCTTACTCAACGTGTCTCGCGGTGAAGCGACGATGTTTCACCACTTCTCCGAGTACGGTCCGTTCCGCGACACCTATAACGGCCGCAAAAACGGTTCGTTAATTTCGATGTCGACCGACAAGAGCGTTGCCTACGCGCTTGACGCTTTACAGGAACGCGGCAAGCTGTTCATCGCTCCGGGCGAAGAATGCTACGAAGGCATGCTTGTCGGCGAATCGTCGAAGGAAGGCGATATGGTTGTCAACATCGCCAAATCCAAGCAGCTCAGCAATATGCGTACGAGCTCTTCCGATAAGTCCATTCAGTTGGTTCCGCCGATCACGTTCACGCTTGAAGAAGCGCTCGAATACATCGAAGACGACGAACTGGTTGAGGTGACTCCGATCAGCATTCGTTTGCGCAAGAGACTTTTGACCGCAACCGGTCGCCGCAAGGGAAAATAAGGAAATCGAATAATCGGGCTGTTTGATACAGCCGTATGCATACCTTGAAAAAAGGCGGGTCAAACCGCCTTTTTTTATTTATGAACCGATAATGGGCATATTGTGCAACTTGAGGGCTTCATTCGGGGCTGTGAGAAAATAGTCAAAGCTAAACACACGTACATGTTGTACGCATGTCTTGAGGAAGGGTTTTATGAAAAAATCAAGATTAATCCAAGTGGTTTGTGCGGCAACTATTACGGGCGCATTGGCGTTCGGAATGGTTGGTTGCGGATCTAACAATTCTTCAGGCTTGACCGGAGGAGTTGCCGCAACAGTAAACGGTGCCGAAATTGCTGAAGACACGGTTACGACCTACATCCAGAATTTCCGCGAAACCTCGAACTACATGAAAGAGGAAGACTGGGGCAAATGGTTGGCAGAAAATAAGATGACGCCTGAAACTGTGCGCGAACAGGTTGTCAGTTTTTATGCTGGTCAAGAATTGATCAAAAAAGCAGCTGAAGAAAACGGCGTGAGCGTTGATTCTGCTGCAGTTGAAAGCACCATTTCGAGCACGAAGGCTAACTACGATTCCGATGAAGCGTGGAAGCAGGTGTTAGAGGATGCGGGTATGACTGAGGCGGCATATCGCGAATCGGTCGAGTCCGGATTGCTGGAGCAACAGCTTTCTGAAAAGGTTGCTAAACCCGAAGCCGCGACCGATGAAGAACTCATGCAGTACGCCAAGATGTATGCAAGCGCCTACAACGGGGCACGTCGTTCCTCTCAGATTCTTTTTGCCAGCGGAGATGATGCCACAGCGCAAAGTACGCTCGATAAGATTAACGCGGGTGAACTTGATTTCGCCACTGCGGCAAAAGAACTTTCCAAGGACTCCGGCAGTGCCGCTAACGGTGGCGATGTAGGCTGGGATTTGCTTAACAACTTCGTTGATCCCTATGAAGAAGCGTTGAAGGGCCTTGAGGCTGGCCAGGTAAGCGGTCTTGTCAAGAGCGACTACGGCATTCATATCATCAAGTGCACGGAAGTGTTTGCGGCTCCTGAAGAGGTGACGAGCCTCGATCAGATTCCCGAAGCGTTTTTGACCAAAATCAAGGCCAGCTTGGATAGCTCGAAAAAATCTACGGCATTTTCCACGTGGTATTCCGACTACAAAAGCAAGGCAACGATCGACATCAAGCCTATGCCCGCAAAGGTTCCTTACAATTTGGACATGAGCAAGTATCCGGCTCCTGCTGCAGGCACCGCGACAGATGGTGCAAACGCGCCGGCTCCTCAGGCTGAGAACACGGGCAATGCTGAGTCTGCTCCCGCAGACCAGAATGCCACTGCTCCTGCCGCAGAAAAAGCCCCGGACGCAGCAAACTAACTGCAGAGGTTTTGGTAGATGCGAAAAGACCCGCTTATGCGGGTCTTTTTTTGGTGGTTGATACCGCAGGCGATCGAGCAAAGGGCGTGGGTTTACCCGTTTACGGCAAGCATTCGCCATCAAAGGACCCCTTTTTCGAGGGCTGATTTGTGCAATCCATGATGCTTTGGAAGTTTCCCGCTACGAAAGTGCTCGAGATGCTTGTGAGAGGAAAGCAGCTGCGCTATACTACATCTTCGCTGCTTGCTTTCGTGGTTGTTATTTTCGCGGGTAAGCGCAGCATCGACAAAGCGGAGAGATGACCGAGCTGGCCGAAGGTGCACGATTGGAAATCGTGTGTGCGTCACAAGCGTACCTAGGGTTCGAATCCCTATCTCTCCGCCACTTTATTGATATTCCACCACGTATCCCCGTGGTTTCTTATGGCCGATATCCTTATCGTGCCGATTGCAGTCGGTCGTCTTTCAAAACCGGACGGTCGCACCCCTGCGGAGGGGTGGCAGAGTGGTTGAATGCGGCGGTCTCGAAAACCGTTTCACCGGCAACCCCGGTGACGAGGGTTCGAATCCCTCCTCCTCCGCCAGTTTTTATTCCTTTTAATTGTATTTATGCAGGTCATTGAGATGCGCAGCGTTTTATATAGTTGTATACAGAGACTATCACCGTAATCGGGCGCGTGGTGTACTATGTGCTGCCGTATGACTGGAGTTTTTGATGATAGAGGTGGTGCGCTCTGCAATAGGATCGTAGAATCCAGCATCGCCGCCTGTATATATATGACAGGTCGCGTTTTGCTGGAACTTTTCCAGCAAAATATTAGGTTATAGAAAAGGGGATAGAAATGAAAAGGATTATTACCTTACCCCGATATTAAAGCGACTATGCGGGACGCGAGCGGGAAGGTGCTTTCGGTCGAGACTATTAATCTTACATACGTTTTGCCTTCAGAGAAGCACGTTGTCGCATGTTCTCTCCAAGGCGACGGTTTAGATGTTGCCACTATCGAGTATTCCGCATCCGTTAAAAAGAACTCATGGGAAAAAATAAATAGCGAAACAGTCCATGTTTCAGATTTTGCAATTTCGGGGCAATCTGAGCAGAATAGCGCCTATTCTAAATCTTGGGTTGGAGAAATAACTAACAACAGCGGCGCTGATTACGAAGGCTTCACGTCTTACGTCGTGCTGAAAAACCAGGGGAAGATAGTAACCGGGTTTATTGGATACGGGTATGACACCCCGCTTCCGCGAGGGGTTGCCACACCGTTTGAAATCAAGTCAGCGGTAATAGGCGAGACACAGCCAATTTATGACAGCTACGAAATTTATATTTATCCGAAATTAATTTAGGAATAAAGCCCCCACGCATACGGTGGCAACCTTGCACGAGGCAGTGATAAGTATCATTAGTCATTGCTAATGTTTATCTTGTTATAATACTTAGTATATGCTAATATATTTTTTGTCGGAAGGAAAGATGATGACAAAAAGGAGGGACTTGGTCAAGGAACTTCAGGCTGGCGGATTTCGCGGGGATGGCGGTACTAACCATGAACACTTCACCAACGGGAAAGTGACAGTATTGGTGAAACGTCATCGCGAGATACCGGATGAGATAGCAAAGAAGATTCTTAGGCAGGCGGGGCTTCGATAGCTCCGCTAGTCCTGTCCTTAATAGGAGGCGTGGAATGATATATGTGAACGAATTTGAGTTTTATGAAGAAGACGGATACACGCTTGCCGTGCCGTTTAACCTAGAAGGTGCAACCTTTGGCGACGGGTTGGACGATGCTGTGCAGTCCGCATCTGATTGGCTGTACGAAACCATCAATGACATGCTTGTAAGAGGTATCAAGCCGTCCCTTGGTTCGTTTGGAAACGAGCCTCTGCACGGCGGTAAGGTCATAGCGGTGTCAGTAAGCTGCGACCTCTCAAGGGTTGATGCCGTCACCGCAGCTGAGGCAGCACGCATGCTTGGTGTAAGTTCTGCCAGAGTTGCTCAAATGTGCGAGACCAATACCCTCACATCATGGCGTGATGGAACGCGCCGGATGATCGTCCGCGAGTCCCTCAACGCTCGGCTTGCCGAAAAGCCAAAAGCAGGAAGACCGCGCAAAGAGGCGTTACAGGCGTAGCAATCAGAAAGAACCTCGCAGCATCTTGGCGGACGTATGCGAGGCTCCCAGGCACCAACTTCTGTTGTTGCCAGTTCCTTCTTGCCGATTCAGAGCCTTAATCCCTGAATCGAATCGGCGACCGAGGTGGGGAAGGCTTGAAACTTTTCCAACAAAGCGAGGGGCTTGTAATTTTGCTTCGATTCGCGCAGGCCGGGCAGACCCAGATCCTCTTCAAGATTGAGAAATTCCGCGCGCTCGACGCAGTGCTTGGCTAATTCTTGCAAAACAGCGCGCCAGACAAACTGATAGGAGAGGTTGCCCTTCAGCACCAGCACGTCGAATGCGCCGCCGGGCAACAGGGTTCCATAGGCGTAGCCGGCCACCTCTTTTCCCACATACACGATGATGCCTTCAAGGTCGAGGTTTTTAAAGTGGCGGGAATCGAGCATGATCTTGCGGTGCTCGGATTCGAGCGGGTGGCGGAAAGAATCCCGGTGCTGGTTGTGCGTGAGCCATTCGTGCTGAAACGCCAATACGTCGCCTAAGGTGTCGGTATCGATTGCGACAACGGATACGTCGTCTCCGTAAAGTTGGAAAAACTTGCGCGCTTCTCGCCGCTTCTTGGCCAGCCGCGGGCCCGCGTAGGTCGCGATCGTTTCGGTGCGGTAAAGATATTCCGCATAATCGCGGTCGCTCGTGAAGGTAAGCGTGTCGGCAAGGTCGCGTTCCAATAGCGCTTTTTCTTCCGCTGTGATACCCACGAAGCGCACCGTGCCACCAGCCTGCGACGCCCGCTGCATGAGGGCTTCGGTGTCGCGTGCGAGGTCGTTGGTGCCCAGGGGCAGGTAGTAGGCGACATCGCCGGAAGAGCGCTTATCTTGGCGCAGATACAGCACGCCGTCCTCAATACAGAAGCGCGTACCGTATTTTTCCTGCAGCGAATAGAGGTTGGCGAATCCGAGCGCCGAGTCGTTGCGCTGCAAAGGGCGCAAAATCGTTTCGATGGCATTTTTATCGGAAAGGTGTATCGGTTGGAAATTCATCGTAATCTCTCATCGTCGTGCCGATTTAATCCCTGCGGCGTTGGCCATGGTATCACGAACGCTTTTGCAGAGGCATTCACGCCGCGCGATACGCACGGCAAAACAAAAAGATATCCAACAAATCAACGCGCTGCAGCAACGCGTCTGAAAGAAAATCTGGAGTGCTGTGTTTTCATCCTTCGCGCGGCGGGAAGCTGAAGGTGACCCGTCCGGTTTTGGATTCCAAGATGAGCCCGGCATCGAATTTTTCGCCCTTTTTGCTGATGAACCCTTTGTAGACGGGCGTTTTCCCTTTGGTCACCAGCGTGCCCAGTTGCTTTTTTGTCAGTTGCTTTTGGGCGATCGTGCTCCAGATGGTGTAGCGGCATTGCGTGAAAGGGTAGGCGGCGCATCCGACGCCGGCCGTGGTGAAGCGCAAGGGTGAGCCGCACCAAGGACACACTGCGCCTTCCAGTTCGGGGTCGGGCTCCTTGACGGTAACGATCACCGCATCCGAGCCTTTAACCTGCTGACACCAGGCGCGCGTCTGCTCTTCGATATCGCCGACGAAACGGTCCAAGCGCTCTTCACCGTTTTCGATGGCTTTGAGGCGCTGTTCCCATCGCGCGGTGAGCGACGCGCTTTTTAGGTCGTCGACCGGTAGCGTTTTGATGACCTGAATGCCGAAGGGGGTGGCGTGAATCTGTTTCTTTTTGCGCTCGATGAATCCGCGGCCGACCAGCGTTTCGATGATGCCGGCGCGCGTGGCATCCGTTCCGATGCCCATGTGGCGCGGATCGGAGAGGATTTCTTTGAAGTCATCGTCGTCAAGCGATTTGCCCGCCGCCTTCATACTCGATACTAATGTTTCATCGGTGAAGCGTTTGGGTGGTGTCGTTTCGGTCTTTTTCATCTCGAAGGCAGCGGGATAGAGTGCCCCCGCATCGATGGCAGGCAGCGTGTCTTTTTCGCGCTTGGGCATCGCGTCGACGGTCCACCAGCCCTTGTCGCGGATGATGATGCCTTTCGCGACAAAGCGTTCAGGTTCACCGGCAGCGTTGACGATGATCGACCCTGCTGCGATCGCCCCTTGTTTGACCAGTGTGCATTCGGGTGTGGCGATGACGGTGTGCGTAGCGGTTGTCTCTTCGGTGATGGCGGGCGGGTAGTACAGCCTGATAAGGGATTTGGCAATCAGGTCGTAGAGGTCGACGGCGGCCGTTGACACGCCTTGAGGAATTTTACCCGTGGGCACGATGGCGAAGTGCGATTCAACCTTTTTGTCGTCGCAGGTGCTGGCGGGAAAGTTTTCCAGCGAAGTACCCGCCACGAAACGTTTATAGCGTTGGCAACGTCCTAAAATCTCAAGCACCTTATGCACGGTGGGTGCCATATCGCTGGTCAGATACTGGCTCGAGGTACGCGGGTAGGTGATACATCCTTTTTCATAGAGCTCTTGTGAAAGGTCGAGGGTCTGTTGGGCGGTGTATCCCAACTGCTTGTTGCCGGCCATCTGCAGGGTGGTCTGGGAATAAAGCAGGGGCGCATTCGTTTTCTTTTCTTTGGTGTCGAGTGTCTCCACGCAGACCGTACAAGCCTCGATATGGGAAAGAATCGCCTCGGCAGCTTTTTTGTCTTCGGTCGATCCGTTTTCGCTTTTTGCGGTATACGTTTCGCCATCGGGCGCGGTTACGGTGGCGGTGGGGGTGAAAAGCGGCTTGCTGTTAAAGTTCTGAATGGCCAGCTCGCGTTCGACGATCATGGCCAAGGTGGGTGTTTGCACGCGGCCCACGCTCATGGTCTTGCTCTTGCCGCGCATAAAGTGAATGGTGGAAGCGCACGTCAAATTGATGCCTACCACCCAATCGGCGATGGAGCGTGCCCGGCCGGCCGCCACGATGTTTTGGCGCTGCGCGCCGTCGATCAGGTTGCCAAAAGCTTTGCGGATGCCGTTGGTGGTGAGCGAATCGATTTTCACGCGCTGATAAGGACCCGTATAATCGACCAGCTCGCACACGTAGGCAAAGATCAGTTCCCCTTCGCGGTCATCGTCTGTGGCGCAGATGATGGTATTTTCGGCCTTGAATACGTCGGCAATCATCGCCAGCTGGCTTGCGACGCCGCGGTCGTCGTTGGGGGCGATGCGGTACTCTTGCGGGATGAAGGGGCAGGGGCGCGACTGCCAACTTTTGTATGCCGGGTTGTAGGCTTCCGGATAGACCAGGCCGCCCATGTGACCGAAGCCCCAGGTAACGAAAATATCGACGCCGGTTTTGCCTGTGCCGCTCATGAATCCGTTGCCCTTGTGCGTAGCTCCGAGCGCTTCGGCGATTTTCCTTCCCAGGGAAGGTTTTTCGGCATAGATCACCTTCATAGTAGCTTCCTTTACGAGCGGCGTGTCCCGATAGATGGTGGGGCGCGCCGAAATGTTTTGGCAAAAAGCAGTAAGAGACTTCACTCGCTTTTTCCGGTGTGCTCCGTGCGATGCGCGTCGGGCGAAACGATGAAATCAGTTGTAGCGAAGTGAGCAGTTTGACACTCCCCACGTCTGAAGGCGGGGGATTCTTCCTTCATCGTTGGTAGCCTTTCCCTCCCTACGGGAGGGGCGGGTCTTACACCTGCTCCAGAAGCGTTTTCAAGTTTACACCTGAGGTTCCCGCAAGCCCTGCGGTACCTTTCAAAAGCTGTATTCCTTCACAAGCAATGTTTATCGCAGCGTTCACATCGCGGTATTTGGGTGATGTAGGAGTTGATGGGTTTTGTTTTTTGTTGTGCCCTGTATTCATCTTGGCGCATTGCAAGAACCTTGTTGTATACCCAGCGACAACACCCGAAGGTCTTCGCCATCAGGTTGCGCTGGTGTGCCGTGGGGTATAGGCGATATTCAAACGTCTTATCCACGCCCCGCAACCTTTCTTGTAGCTGCATACGACAGCTCCCCTACCTGTTCTGCAAGAATGATTATACCATAGAAAACGAACTTATGTTCGCCTAATGGCGAAGCGCCTTATATCCCCCTATCTGAAGAAAGGGGTTTTACGACGCTTTTGATAATCCAAGTAAGACTGCTTTCGGGGTGTTGGCGCACCTTTATCACTGGGTCTTCGAAAAAGCAAAGCCGCCCAGGAAAACCGGGGCGGCTTAAAGGAGGGGTCCTTTCGTCTCTTTTGGGGGGAGGGAAGAGACGAAAGGAAGAGAGTGGTGCGCGCAGATTACGCTTTGACTTCGCGCGCAAGAGCGCTGCGTACCGAAATACGACCAAATGCCTGGCACTCGCCCACGTTGCCACCGCCCTGATACAGGTGGCCCCAAATCGATCCGAATTCGCCGGCGGAATACAGACCCTCTATCGGCTTGCCTTCAACGTCGAGAATTTCTCCGGCCGCCGAACGGACCGGGCCGCCGTCGGTGTTGAGCATGGTGGGTACGCAAAGCGCTGCGTAGAAGGGCCCTTCAGCAACTTTTACCATCGCCGACGCGGGGCGATAAAACGCTTTGTCTTCTCCGGCATCGCAAAATTCATTCCAGACGCTGACGGTGTGGGTCAGTTCGTCGACGGGAACTTTGATAAGACCCGCCAATTCTTCGAGGGTGTTTGCCGTATAGGCCCAGCCGTCTTTCACCGGGTCGTTCGATAGTTCGGGAGGAACAGCTCCGGAGGCCAACCCTTGCGCATCGAAGATATACCAGGCTTTTTCCGGGAAGGGTAGATGCGCCCAATTGCCGCCGAACTGGGTGATGCCGTGACGGAAGCCTACGCCGAGGGTCAAGTCGGCACCGCCCATCGCGTAGGGCTGACGATCGTAGGGGTTTGGAACGGCGCAGCCATCCCAGTCCTGATAGAATCGACGGCCGTTTAAGCCAACGGTGATACCCCATCGCTTGTTGTTGAAAAACCACTGGTTCGAAAGGTGCTTCGTGTTTTCCAGGTCGCGCACGGCCATCCAGTATTGGGCGCCCGAGGTCATGTGCCACATGTCGGCACCGGCATTTTGGCACGCGCGATGCCCGTCACCGGTATTCGCTTTACCGGCAAGGGGATAGGCGCGAACGCCGGTGTAGGTGGCAAGCATGTCGGGATCGCTTTCAAAGCCACCGCAGCACATGATCACGCCTTTTTTGGCGCGATAATTCTCGCCCTTTGCAACCACGCCCAAAACGGCATGGTTTGCGGCATTTTGAACCAGCGCCTCAAGCGGCGTGGAGGTAAGATAGGTCACCACATCTGAATGCTGCTTGATCACGTCGAGCAAGAACGTGTGCACGTGCTTCGGACCGCCGGCCTTGCCGGTAAACATGACGTTGCTGGCGGCTCCCTTTATGTTGAACTCAGGGTATTCGGTCGCTTCGGCAACTTCCATCACGGATTTAACGAGATCGCCTTCGTTGACCCCTAAAGACTTGAGCCATTCGTAATTTTCGGCCATGCCGGTCGCGCACGCTTGAAGCACCTCATCGGGAGTGCTTCCACCCGAGAGATTTTTAAGGTACGTTAAAAATTCGTCAGGTTTTTCAGCGCACAGTGTGGCTCCCATGCAAAATGGACTGTTGCCGTTGGGCGCGGCATCTTTTTCGATCAGTAAGCACGTGGCACCGTTGCCTTCTTTGGCAACGGTCGCGGCTGCCGCCAGGCCGGCAATGCCTGCGCCGACCACGATGATGTCATATTCTTTTTTCCACGAAACATCGCTGGTGGCTGTTTTGCTCGGACTCGAACAGCCTGCAAGGGTAAATGCGGCTGCTGCCGCGGCGGTGATACCTGCGGACTTTAAAAAAGTTCTTCGGTTTTGCATGATCTGTTCTTGCATGATGATTCCTCCCCTTCGGAAATTTAAGCGATGGTGGACTCTTCGTAGAGCCAACGAACACCAGCGTGCCGCCACCTGAAGAGGAAAAAATCGTCCAAACGGGGTGAAAGAGTAGGACATAAAGGGTGGTTTTGAGGGTTTTCTTCGTCAATGGTCCACAAAAGCGTGCTGAAGCTTTGTTTTGCGTCGTTAAGACCCTATAAGTTTTTGTAATTCTTTTTTGCTGTGGATATTGAGTTTGGCGTAAATACGGCTGACGTGAGATTTGACGGTATTTTCCGAAATGAAAAGCGTTTCAGCGATAAACGTGCGCGATCGACCCTTGCATACCATTTGCATCACTTCGATCTCGCGCGAGGTCAGCGCTTGCTGTTGTCCGAGATAGCAACAGCGTTCGTTGATCGTTTCGAAATCGGAGGGGAGCCGCAGCGGTTCTCTTAAGTCTTCAAAAATATGTCGAATATCGGGGTCTCGCGTTTCGAGGCAAAGACCCAAAACGATAAAGAGCAAAAACAAAAGAAGGGTTCCCATAACCTGCACATCGACCACGCCAGCGAGAGAATCGTACACGATGATTCCCAAAAACGACGGCAAACTGTAAGCGCACAGGCCCAAGCCAACGATGGTACAACGATAGGCATCCGAGTGGCGTGCGATATCGCATACCGTTATCCACGTCATGGGGATCAATATACCCGGCGCGACGCGAAAAAAGACGCCCGCCAGCACCATGCTTGGTTCGACCGCGATCAAAACCAGACCGCCGCCCAGGGCAAACATCACCAAGCGCCAGGAAAGGGGAAAATCAAAAGGAAGACTTGTCTTGAGAGCCCACGCTAAAATTCCGGCGCATAAAATTGCGGTCAGGCAGCTTTTTGCCAGATTGAATACGGTGCCGTCAAGCGTCGAAAACATGACTGCTGACGCGATGAAGACGGACGTTACTAAGCTCATCGCAATAATAACGACCCATACTTTCCACATGGCAATCAGATTATCCGGTTGGAAATGGCGTATAACGGTGGAAGTTTTCGGGGGATTTTTGCAAGAAAGATGTAGGGCTTTGACGGCCAAAAGCGGCATGGCTGCGGCAAAAAAGCAGCTGGCGGTCAGCGCGATCATGCTGAGTACCACTTCAAGCAACGACCAGCACAAAGATGCCGTGAACAAAAAGAGAATCATGTGTCGGGTGTCCGTTTGCGCGTAAAACATTCCCCACCGTATGTAGGCCCACCCCAAGGCCATGCCCCCTCCCACGGTTGCAAGCGCGGCGATGCTTTCGCCGAGCGGGAAAAAAGGAGCGAAAGCGACCAAGGGGCACGCGCACGCCATGGTGGCGGCACATCCCCAATCGAGGGCGACAAGGGGTAGTCTGCGCAGCCGTTCAGCGTAGTCTTTCCCCGTCCGTCTGCGAAAAACAAACTGGATGAGCACGATAGCGATCAGGGAGAGAGCGAGGGCAAGGTAGGTGATTTGCCAGGGATATTCCCAGGCAAGCTGGACATTGCAGGTGTTGATCCAGTGGAACCAGACGAAGGGCGCTATGATTCCGAAGTAACACAGGCGATTTTTTTGTTGCACTTCAGAAGGCGCTTTTTTATTTCGCTTCGCGACCGACTTCACGTGGTTTCCCCTCTTTCTCTTTCCGCGCAGCAGCAGGTATCCGCGTCGGATGAAGCGCTGTGCCTAGTTTGGACGATTCCTGCTGGTAACGCAAGCGGAAAGGAGCGTTGGCAGTGCGGTACGGCGAAGCGTTTTGGTAAGCTTTTGAAGGTTTGAAAGTAAGTGTTGGTCAAGGAGGTTTTGAGAGTTTGCGTTGTGCGGTGGGGTGCTGCGCAGGGAGGCGTATACTGCCGATTCGGAAAAAGAAGGAACAGCCCAACGAACGAAAGGGAAGCGTTTATGCTTGTTACAAAATTGGAAACCGCTGAAGAAAACGACTATCTCGCTTGCCGTATGCGCGTGGCGTATGCGTTTTTGCAAAGCGCCGATGTGGCCGGTCTTCCTTTGGGGCAAGTCGAGATTCAGGGTAAGGACGTGTTTGCAAACGTACAGGAATACGAAACGGTTCCGGCGAGCGACAAAGCATTCGAAGCGCACCGGCTCTATTACGATGTCCAGTATGTCGTATCCGGCGAGGAATCGTTTTATTATGCACCGCTTGAGGGGCTTGCACAAACAGCCGCTTTCGATGAGTCGAGCGATTTTGGACTCTATCAAACGCCGGCGATATGCAGCGAGATACGCATGGAGGCGGGGGATGTGGTGGTGGTGGCCCCCGAAGATGCGCACAAGCCGGGCTGCATCGCTTGTGCGCCGTGTCGCGTGAGGAAAATCGTCGTCAAGGTTCGCGTGTAGCGGATTGCTTGCCTATTTCGTCCGGGGGTTAAAGGTGTTGGGCCTTCAGTCGCTGGGGCTGTCACCGGCTACCGGCTGCTGATCTTCGCAGCAGCGGTGATGTTTGCAGGGAATGTTGCCCGGACAGGAACGCGGGCGATCGCAAACTTCGATATCGCCGCCTTCGATGCGCAGCGAAATGCCCTTGACCAGACAGCGGGCCACTTTGTTGCGGGCCGTGTTGTAGATGCTTTGGATGGTCGAGCGCGCGACGTTCATCTGTGTGGCAGCTTCTTCTTGGGTCAACCCTCCGAAGTCGATGAGGCGGATGGTTTCGTATTCGTCGATGGTCATGATAATCGACGCGTCGTGTTGTTGGGCGCACCGAGGACCGAAATCGGTCGTGTCGGGCATGCCGCAGATTTTGCGGCATTTACGGGGTCGTGCCATACATCTCACCTCCTGAGGTAGTGCTGTTCAAAAGCTCCGATTCTTTGCGTTCGCTTGCAATGATAAGGGGGAGTCACTTCGCCCTCATCGCTTTCTCGAACAACGCGCAGGTTGCGGTTGCCTCTGGCGGTCAAGCACCCGCCCGGTCATTTCGAGGGGGTGCTCCTGTCATTTTGAGCGCAGCAAAGAATCGGGGGTTGTCCCTCTTATTCGCCGCAGCGCTGGGTTCCACATGAGTCGCTGTGGTGATCTCCGCAGTCGCCGTGGTCGTGATCGTGATGATCGCACTCTGCACCAGGATTATAAGCCAAGGTACCCGCGATCAACGCCTCAACTGCGGCGTCGCATGATCCCGAAACGCCACCGAACAGCTTGATGCCGGCCTGGGCCAACACGTTTTTCGCGCCGCCGCCAATACCGCCACAGATCAAAGTGTCGATGCCCTGAGCGTTTAAAAATCCTCCTAAAGCGCCATGGCCGCTACCCTGCGTGTTGACCACTTCGGAATGGGTGATCTTTCCGTCTTCAACGGTATACACCTTGAAATTTTCCGTGTGTCCGAAATGCTGGAAAACTTCGCCGTTTTCATACGTTGCTGCAATTTTCATAACCCATGCTCCTTCACTGTTTTGCGGTTATTGACATATGCCATTATCGTTACCATACTGCGAGTTGTTGGTATATGTCAATAACTTTTCCTGTCCCGCGCCATCCCTCGGTGAAATAGTGCACCGAGAGGCACCCTGGTATCATTGCTTGTTGCTTGTTGCTTGTTGCTTGTTGCTTGTTGCTTGTTGCTTGTTGCTTTTGGGAAGTTCAAAAAACGTGATTTGGCTGTGGCATAATAAACAAAACTATTCACGCTGAAAGGAATCACCCATGGCTGATCGCGTTGTGGAAAATGAAAGTACCGAGGTTCCCGAAATCGACGAAACGCTCGAAAAGGTGTTGCTCTATGTTTTGGAAGAAGCGCGGAGCAAGATGGAAGCGGGCGATGAAGTCGTGCCCTTCACGGCTTTAGTGGTCAAAGACAACCTGTTCATCGAAAGCCATCCCGGCGAATCGGCCGAAGAATGCTTTGCGTTTGCGCGCCACACGGTCGAAGGTGCTGCCGGCGCCCATGCGTATGCGTTTTGCTATGACGGCTATATCGAAACCGACGATGGCACCAAAGACGCGATCATCGCTGAAGGTGGTTTGGCGGGCGAAGAAGATGGCGTCGCTATCGGATATCTGTATGCCATGGAGGGTGAAGAGCCCGTATTCGAGACGGAACCGGCCTACGTCGGGGAGTCCCCGAATTTCATGGATGCTTTGAAGCAGCCCACCGATGAAGAAGCAGAAGCCTTCGAGGCGGCAAATGACGAACAGTTTGATGAAGCTGACGAAGCCGAATAAGCACGGTAAGGTTTTATCGAAATTCGACTTGATTGTTGTTTGGTTCCGTGCACATTGGAAAGAATTGCGGTCAGGTTTTGCCAAAAATTGGCAAGAATTGTTTCGAAAAAATTGCATATGCGTTTGAATCCAGAAAGCTTCCGTCGAATCGAGGGGAGCTTTCTTTGTGTGTTTGGCAAGGTCAGTGTGGCATACTGCAAGCCAGACAAGGATCGGCATCGTGCCGGTAGAGGGAAATGTGGGCGCTCCGTGAAGCGTTTTCGTAAGAGCGTTTGCATCGAAGTGGGGGCTCTGGTAAGCTAGCTCGAGCAATTTCCTGCTTCGGTTATGCCTTCAACAGCCCGAAGCCGTTAAGTCCAAAGGAGGTGAGCTGATGAAGGCTTATGAACTTTTATTTTTTGTATCTCCGTCTATCGACGAAGAATCTCGTATTGCAACCATGAAACGTATTGAGACCACGATTGCCGAAGGCAATGGTGTGATCGACAATGTTGAGGATTGGGGCAAGCGTAAACTGGCCTATGAAATCAACGGTCTGACCGATGGTAACTACACCCTTATTGATTTTCATGCTGATCCTGCAACTATTGCCGAATTTGATCGCGTACTGCGTATCGCCGACGCCGTTGAGCGTCATATGATCGTGCGCCGTGTTGATCGTGATTAATGGCATATAAGGTACGGAGAGATTTTCTCTCCAAGCATGAGAAGAGGTAGAACATTATGAGTATCAACCGTGTAATTATCAGTGGTAACTTAACGCGTGATCCTGAATTGCGTTCCACCGCAAGCGGTTTGCCCGTGCTCGGTTTCGGCGTAGCGGTCAACGATCGTCGCAAAAACCAGCAAAGTGGCGAATGGGAAGATTATCCAAACTTTATCGACTGCACCATGTTCGGTACCCGTGCGGAAAGCCTTTCCCGCTTCCTTTCTAAGGGCACGAAAGTGTCCATTGAAGGCAAGCTGCGTTGGAGCCAGTGGGAACGTGATGGTCAGAAGCGTTCGAAGGTTGAAGTGATCGTCGACGAACTCGAATTTATGTCGAGTCGTGACAGCGCTTCGCGTTCCAGTGCTCCTGCGACTGCACCCGCACCGGCCGCGCCGGTGGTTGATGCTTCTGTCTACGACGAAGACATCCCGTTTTAACACGAAAAGAGGTTCACTATGTCCGATTACGCAAAGCAACCTCGTCGTAAATACTGCCAATTCTGCAAAGAAGATAGCAAGTATATCGACTATAAAGATGCTAATATGCTGCGTAAATATGTAACTGACCGCGGTAAGATCAAGCCCCGTCGCGTCACCGGTGCCTGCACCCAGCACCAACGCGATATCGCGAACGCTGTGAAGCGCGCCCGCGAAATGGCTTTGATGCCTTATGCGGTTCCCGCCGTCAGCGGTCGTGGCGACCGCCGCAACAGCCGTTAAGCCTGAGGGGGTTAATATGAAAGTTATCTTACTTCAGGAATTGAAGGGTAAAGGTGGCGAAGGCGATGTCGTCGAGGTTACCAGCGGCTACGCAAACAACTACCTGCTCCCCAGGAAGATTGCCATCAAGGCTACGCCTGGTCAATTGAAGCAGCTCGAACTGCGCAAGCACACCATCGCTTCCCGCGAAGAAAATCGTCTCGCCGATGCCGCTAAGCTGAAAGAAGCGCTTGCTGGCAGCGTCGTGAGGGTTGAAGCCAAGGTGGGCGAAGAAGGTCAGCTGTTCGGTTCCGTTACCGCACAGATGATCGCCGACGCGGTCAAAAACGAACTCGGTATCGAGGTCGACAAGAAACGTCTCGATCTGAAGGCTCCTATCAAGGTTGCTGGCAAGCACGAAGTCGTGCTGTCCATCTATCGTGATATCAAGGCGACGTTGAACCTTGCTGTTGGTTCCGCCGAAGCTGTGGAAGCCGCTGAAGTGGCGCAAGCCGCAGAAGTTGCTGCAGCTGCCGAAGAACTGAAAGCTATCGCCGATGCCGATGCCGCGCAAGCCGCTGCAGCAGCACTCGAAACTGCTGAAGCTCCGAGCGCAGAATAACGCGGTAAATCGCGCGCACTAAAAATATTTTTCCACCGCTTGTTGCTGTGGAAAATGTGGAAAACCCCCTTTGCTGCTGATGGCGGCGAGGGGGTTTCTTTGTGCGGTGTGGATAAGTATTTTCGTGTTTTTTGTCGCGAAAAAATACTTACCATCTGGCGTTTTGCTTGCGGTACTATAAGGGAACTCAAGACGGAATTTCTTTCGCCGACGATTTTTTCGCTTCAAAAGAACAAAGAACCTACGAGCACGTAAAGGAATACCATGGCATCGGGCAACACTTCGTATAACCAGGGCAACAACAATCGTGGCAACAATGGTTACAACAATAATAACAACGACAACTACCATCGCGATTTCGCCCCAAGCGGCGCGCCGAGCAGGTCACTGCCTCAAAACATCGAAGCGGAAAAATCGGTGCTTGCCGCCTGCGTCCTCAATCAAGATGCCATCACCGAAGTGGTGACCAAACTCAAGCCCGAAAACTTCTTCCGCCCTGCTCATCAGATTATTTTTTCGTCCATGCTCGAACTCAATGCGCGCCATCTTCCCGTCGATCAAATTTCGTTGGCCGACAATCTTGCAGCTTCGGGGCAACTTGAGGCGGCGGGTGGTAAAGCGTATTTAGTCGAGTTGGCCGATAATACGTTTGCGCTGACCAACTGGAACAATCACGTCGACATCGTCAAGCGCTGCGGCATTTTACGGGAACTCATTTACGCTTCTGCAGAAATTTCTGCGCTTGCCTACGACGCTCCCGATGATTTGAATATCGTGGTTGAAGAGGCCGAAAAAACGCTGTTCAACGTCACAGAAAAACGCGTGTCCTCAGATTTTGCCAAAATGGACGGGTTGCTCACCGGCGCCATGGAAGAGCTGACCAAGCTTTCCCAGCAGCAATCGCACATGGCCGGCGTACCCACAGGTTTCAAAGATGTCGATGAGTTGTTTTACGGCCTGCGTGGCGGCGATCTGATTATTCTGGCCGCCCGACCCGGCGTTGGTAAGACGTCGTTTGCCCTCAACATTGCCGTGAATGCGGCCAAAGCGGGCTCCACGGTTGCCTTCCTCTCGCTGGAAATGAGTACGGCGCAGCTGACGCAGCGTATTTTGTGCTCCGAAGCGCGCGTCAACCTGGGCAACATTCGCAGTGGGCAAATGCAGGATTCCGACTGGATGAACATTATCGACGCCTCCAACACGCTCTATCCTCTCAATCTTTACATCGACGACACACCCTCGCTTTCCATCCTGGAATTGCGGGCGAAGGCGCGCCGCGAATTGCGCGATGTCGAAAACGGCATGATCATCGTCGACTACCTGCAGCTGATGCAGCCTCCTCAATCACGCCGCGATGGCAATCGCGCTGTCGAAGTGGGCGAAATATCGCGTGGCCTTAAGGTGCTCGCAAAAGAAATGCACATGCCCGTAATCGCCCTTTCCCAGCTTTCTCGTGCGGTTGAAATGCGCGGGAAAAAACGCCCCATGCTTTCTGACCTTCGTGAGTCGGGCTCCATCGAACAGGACGCCGACATCGTTATGTTCATTGACCGCAGCATGGATGAAACCGAAGCGGAATCTGACGGGCGCCCCGAATTGGGTACGGCAGAGCTGATCGTGGCGAAGCACCGTAATGGCCCGACGCGCGACATTCGCCTGGCCTTTAAAGCCGAGTCTACCCGTTTCATGGATTTCATCGACGATTCGCGCATGGGTGGCTACGAGTAGGCACGAAGAAGCCGATTTCGCGCTACACTGCTTTTATGGGAAAAAAGATTACGTTCATACATGCATCCGACTTGCATCTGGGCGCACCGTTCAGAGGGTTGCGCGCGCTTTCCGATAGGTGGGCAAATCGCTTGCTTTCGGCTATTCCCGAAGCCTATGATCGCGTGGTCGACGCGGCGCTGCACAACCGCGTTGATTTTGTGGTAATCGCGGGCGATATCTTTGATACTTCCCACGCGTCTTACGCCGATTACCTGCACTTTTTTAAGGGTATCACCCGCTTGGGCGCGGCGGGTATCCCCGTGTATCTGTGCACGGGAAACCACGATCCTTACACGTCGTGGCAACACGATTTCTTCGCTTTACCCGAAAACGCGACGATGTTTTCTGCTGACAAGCCAAGCTTTGCCACCTACGAGCGCGATGGTGAAGTGCTGGCTCTTCTGGGTGGGAGAGGCTACTACAATCAAACGTGGCCCCAATCAGAAGATATATCCGAAGGCATTTCTCGTGCGGCTGCCCGTGAGGCAACCGGCGTGGATGCTCCCTTTGCGGTGGCGGTGCTGCATACCGGGCTGCATCTTGATTACACCAAGGCGCCCTGCAACCCCTCCGATCTGCTTGCGCGGGGTATGGATTATTGGGCTCTCGGACACATCCATGTGCGCTACGTGGACAACCCCGCCAATCCTCACCTGGCGTTTTCTGGATGCATCCAGGGGCGCGACATCAAAGAAACAGGCGAGCGCGGTGTCTTTTTGGTCACGCTTGAACAGGGCGCACCCAATACGGTGCAGTTTATTCCCACGGCATCCGTGGTGTGGCAACGGATGGATGTGGAGGTGAGTGAGTGCGCGTCTATCGCCGAAGTCGGCGAAAAAATTCTGAGAGATCTCTTCCGTAAAAACGGTGAAGCGCGCTGCGAAGAAATGTGCACGCGGATCACGCTGGTCGGGACGACACCTCTTCATCGGTTGTTGCAGCGTCCCGGCGTGCTTGAAGACATGCGCAAAAGCTGCAACGAAAGCTATTCCGTTTTTTTCTGCGACGCGTTGCTCGATGCAACGGTGATGCCTATCGACAAGGAGGGTCTTGTCCGCGAAGGCCTGTTCCCCTCCGTGTTTTTGCAGGCGTCGGCTGCGCAGCAAAAAAACGTCGAGGAAGCGAAGGCGTTTTTGCAAGAAGAATTCGTCAGAAAAAATTTGCACCTACCCGGTGCGACCGAACGCAATATCGCCGCTCTGTCCGAAGAGGCGGAAAACCTGGTGCTCGATTTATTATTGGGTCAGGGGGATGCCTTATGACGCATCGTATCGAGGGTCTTTCCCAGCATTCGGTCTATCTTGAGCGCCTAAAAATAGAGGCGTTTGGCCCGTTTTTCAACAGGGGAATTGGCCCGTTTTCTCCCTGCTTAAACGTGGTGTACGGCAAAAATGAAGCGGGCAAGACGACGCTGAATAAATTTATCGAAGGCGTTTTGTTTGGGTGGGAAGAGGCGCGTGGCGCGCGCAATACGTATCGCCCGCTTGCCGCGAAGCGCTCCGGAAGCCTCTTTTTTGTCGATGAGAAAACGGGCGATGAATTCGAGATTTCACGCGCCAAAAATGCGCAGGGACTCAAGGGAGATCCCGGTGCGCTCGATTTGTTTTCCGACATCGACAAGGATACTTTTTCTACGATGTTTGCGCTGACCAGCGATGAATTGCGCAGCCTGCACAACACGCCCGACGTCACGGCGCGCCTGCTTACGGCGGGGTCGGGTACCAGCGCATCACCCGCTCATGCCCTGCGTGGCGTGCAGGAAAAATTGATTCGTTACACGTCGCGTGCGTCGTCGGCTGAACGCTCCATCGCAAACCTTTTGGACGAAAAAGAACGTTTGCGTACCCAACTTGCTCAGGCCAATGCCGAAACCGAACGCTTAAAGGTGCAGGATAAAGAATTTCATGAACTCAAACCTCAGCGCGCTGATTTGCTTGAGCGCCAGCAGGTGCTGACTGCTGAAATTGAAAAACTTGTTGCCTCGAAGGCAGCGTTGGAAAAAATAGAGCTGCAACGCGTTGAAATTCACACGCACAGCACTGCCCTCAAACAGGAGCAATCCGAGCTTGTAGCGCACTATGAAGCATGTTGCGCAGCGACACCGCCCGAAATAGCGCAGATTGACGATGTGCGCGTGCGGCGCTTGCGGGATGCGTTTGACGATCTGGCAAACGAACAGAGCCGTTGCGAGCATGGGGTGATGCTTGCCCAGGAAGACTATCGCGTTTCGAATGCGAAGTATGAAGCGCTGATGAGCGATGGTGATCTGGCAGATATGGAAGCGAAGGCTCGCTCTCAGCGCCACGTGCAAATCGCCCTTTCCATCGCTTTGCCCATGCTTTTTGTTGCTATCGGTGTTCCTTTGACCATGCACGGACGCATTATCACCAGCCTTTCGTTCACGGCGCTCGGTTTGGGTCTGGTGTTTTGCGCGGTGCTGCTTGCGGCTGCTGCGTTGGTGATGCTGTTTCGTCCGAGCAAAAGCGAAGAAGCGCTGGCGCAGCGCAAGATGGATGCGCAGTGGGTCATGCGGCAGGATCAGAAAAAACTCGAAGCGTGTGAACACGATTTGCATGAGCAGCTGAAAAAAACCGAACGCTTCCTTGCCAAAGAGGGCCTGGCCAGCGCACAAGGTTCGCTTCGCCGCGCTCGCGCTTTGCTTGATGAGGCGAGTGAGGTTCATGCCGAAACGAACTTATTTTTGCAGAAGCAGCAGGCATATACCTCGCAAATATCGGCGCTTGAAGAGCGCGCCGCCGCTTTGGCCGAGCAGCTTTCAGCCCTGGTGGGCGATCTTGCGCTGTCGGCAACGGTTTCCGGTGTGGTTTCAACAACGCCGGTTACCCCCGAAACCGTCAGTGTTCTGATCGAGCAAAAATCTCAGCAGCGAGCCGGTTTACAGGAAACGCTTGGGGCGGCAAATCGCCGCTATGGAGAATTGGAAAACACGCTCGATGCCGCCGAACACCTCAAAAGTTTCGATGCCCTCAAGCTGCGTTCGGCTGTGGTAAATACGCGTCTTTCCGAAAGCTACGACAAATACGCCATGCTGCTGCTGGCTCGCCGATCGCTTGAATCGGCCATCGCTGCGTGGGAAAGCAAAAGTCAGCCCGAAGTGTATCGCCAGGCCAGTCGTTTGTTTTCCGATATGACAGGGGGGAAGTGGGCAAAGGTTCGCATGAGCGGCGAAGGCAAATTGCAGGTGGTTGACGCGCTTAAGACCACGTTCGAGCCGATTCATCTGTCGCTGGGAACCTGTCAGCAACTGTATCTGTCCCTGCGCATCGCGCTGCTGATGACGGCCAATAACGTCGGGCGCGCAACGCCGATTTTGGCCGACGATATCTTGGTCAATTTTGATGCAGAGCGTCGAGTGGGCGCCGCACGTGCCCTGTTTGAACTCTCACGTGAACGACAGGTAATCCTCTTCACCTGTCATGAAGAAATCGTAAACCTTATGCAGGATGTCGATT
>JAVVXN010000015.1:0-27006 GCA_036651575.1 Raoultibacter sp.
CCAAACCTCTGTGCGAGACGGAGTTTCTCGCTTTTCTTGATAAGGAAATGAACTAGACGATCACCTTGACGGGCGATAAGGTTTGCGATTTTGACCAACCACTTAATGAAAATCTTGTCTTTGTCGTGATGGAGGCATTGTCTCATTGCGCAAATCGGATACTTATGGGAGAATAGCTTCCGCACTACTACGGGGGCGATTGGCGCAGCGGGAGCGCAGGTGCTTTACACGCACAAGGCCGGGGGTTCAAATCCCTCATCGCCCACCACGAAACTTGCAGGTCATCGCGTATTTTACGCGGTGGCCTTTTTCTTTTCCACCGTACAATCATACAAAATCTGCCTATCGTGTGCCCCTGGGCGCGCTAAGCCGTTTTAAGCCCCCTGTTGTCTGGAACGCATTCGGGGCACGTTGCAAACGGATTCCATCGAATATGCTCGATACTGGCGGGTTTTACGGGTGGTTTCGAACATCTAACCACGAGTGAAGTGCGGGGATTGCGGAATCCGTGGGCGGGTTAAGGTGAATCCAGGGCATAGGGTAGACGGTGTAATCCGTTGCCGATCCGGCGTTACGGGATCCTGCCAAGAAAACTGCTCCAGGCACCACCGAAGAGACCAAGCCTGCGCAAAAAGCAGAAACTCCGCTCCCCGCTAAGCCGGACAGCAACTGCAAGTCAGAAAATGCGGTCAAGAAAGCCAAAAATTATCTCGATTGCCTGCATGTTGTTTCAGGGAATATGTTTGCGTAAGGTTTTGTCAGAATGCTTCAGATTTTTGAGAAATGCGGTAAGGATTTTTGCGAAAAAGCTTTTGTTTGAGAAGATTATTTATCAGAGTTCTTCTTCGATTCGGTAAGGTTTGCCTGCAAAGATGGTGTTTACCATCCATCGAAGAAGGCGAGATTTTTGAAAAAGCGGACAATTTTTATCGGCATTGTGTGCGGGCTTGTGTGCGCGCTTGCGGTTTTTGCGTACCTGCAAAGCGTGCGGCACGACGCTGATGCGACCCGCTCTGAGGCGCTTGCCCGCTACGGCGGTGAACAGG
Organism: Raoultibacter sp.; assembly: GCA_036651575.1. Taxonomy (GTDB): domain Bacteria; phylum Actinomycetota; class Coriobacteriia; order Coriobacteriales; family Eggerthellaceae; genus JAVWGW01. The sequence continues at coordinate 1,047 of JAVVXN010000015.1, forward strand.
TTGAGGTCTGTGTTGCGCTCCGCGATCTTGCTGCGGGTGAAACTGTTTCTGCAGATTCGATCACAACAAAATTGTGGCTTGCTGATTTGCTGCCCGATGATGCTGCGCGGCAGGTTTCGGAGGTGACCGGGAAGCAGGTTACTTCATCGATTCTTGCGGGGGAAGTTGTTTCGCTGAAGCGATTTGAGCAGCTGCCATCCACCCTCGAAGTTCCTCAGGGCCTCTCCGCTCTTTCGGTTCCGGCAAAAGACGTGCAAAGCGTGGGGGGTTCTCTCGCTCCCGGTGCAAAAGTTGATATCTACGTGACGGGTGGGGCTGCTACCGATTTGATTGTGCAGGATGTTTTGGTTTTGGCCACCAGTGTTGGTCAATCAGCTAAAAAATCAGGAACTGCCGTTTCCTGGGTGACCCTTGCTCTTTCGCCCGACCGTGTACAGGAAGTAATCGATGCCTCCCAAAAAGCGGAGCTGTATTTCGTGTTGCCGGCATTGCGTGATGAAGGGAGTAAGCAATGATATCTGATGTGGTATTATGCGCCGACACTGAATCTTTGAAAAATCCCCGTTTGATTGGGCTGGAGGGCGAAAATCTCTGCGCACAGCCCTGGCTGCGTCTTTTTGCCGACGCCTGTCAAGCGCGACGGTACTTGCGGCAAAACAGTAACCCTCATGAAGTGTGGGTTGCGTCAAGCGACAGCGTCGACCCTATCAATCTTGCGGCTGCGCTCAAGCGGGACTCAGCAAGCAATACGGTGTATTTGCTTGCCTTTCAGGGGTCGGGATCGCTGAAGAGTCGTGCAAGTGCGGCGGGTATTGATGGAACGTTTGACCGTACTATGTTTACCCGACGTTACGGGTGGCGCAAAGAGTCGGCGTTGACAAGATGCGAAAGACCAGAAAAAACAGGGAAAGGGATTCCGCCCGTGCAGAAAGCGGCGGATCGGATCCCTGCCGTGTCGGTTCTTTTAAAATCGGAGCCACCGTCGCGCGCTTGTGCCCCGTCTTCGGAATGTGCTTCAAGCAAAGAATTGGATTCCGAATTTTTGCGGGGACTTGATCTTGGGCGCTCTCCTCAATCTAGCTCGCCGCCACCAAAAAAGGTTACACGGGTATCGACGTCGGTTGATCCGGAAGGCTCTTCTACCCAGGGGGAGTTAAGCCCTGCCGACTCGTCATCTTGTCGATCTGCCGCTATCAAAAGACAGGCGTTCGTTTTGGCTGTTGCGAGTGCCAGCGGCGGCGCGGGTAAATCGACCGTTGCGGCTCTCGCGGCAACGTTTGCACAGGGGCTTGGGCACAAAACGTTGTTGATCGATGCGGATTTGCAGTTTGGCGATGAGCAATTTTTGTTGGGCGTAGAAAATCCGCTGACCATTGACGAGGTTCTTTGCGATTCGTCTCGCCTTGCAAGATTGAAGCCCCAGGGCGGTTTGCCCGCCTTGCTTGCCGCACCAAAACACCTTGAGCAATCCGAATCCGTGCCGATAGGGCTTCCTCTTATCTTCGAAGCGGCGAAGGCTGCCTTCGAGGTTGTGGTGGTTAATACGGGAGCGTTTTGGACGGAGCAACACGCCCTTCTTCTCGAGCAGGCAACGCGGGTGCTCTTTCTTATCGATCAACGACCGTCATCACTGAGAGCATGCAACCATGCCCTTGAGCTGTGCGGACGCTGCGGCATTGCAACCCAGCCGTTTCTTTTTGCGGTAAACCGCTGCGCGCGGGGATCGATCTTTTCTTCAATTGACGTGTCCTGTGGCTTGCGTGGCGCGCATGTGGTTGAACTGAAAGAAGGAGGACGGGAGGTCGATGAATTGTTGGGGGCCGGAATGCCTCTCGAGCTGATCAGGAGCGAGAACACCCTGTGCGTTAGCCTGGAAAATATACTGGTCGATATACTGCCGAGTTCGGAGCGCGAGGTGTCTCAACAGCTTTCGGAATCCGAAAAAACTCCAGGAAAATATAGCCGATTTTCGAAATGGAAAAGGAAAGTGGCATGTCTTTGTTAGCGCGGGTACAAGCCGCAGGCAACGATACGCAGCAGGTTTCTGGGCGAAGTCGAACACGCATGCTCGAAGACTTGAAGATTCAGCTTCAGCAGCGGTTGCCCGTTGATGAGATCGCGCGCCTTATGGCCGAAAACCCGCAACAGGCAAAAAGCGAAATACGGAGTGGATGTCGCGCCGTATTTGCCGAAGCGGCGTATGGGTCTTTTGACGAGAATGAGCACGAGGTGTTGGTTGAGGAATTGATCGATACCGTGTTTGGCCTGGGACCGCTTGAGGCTTTGCTGGAAGATGAAAGCATCACTGAAATTATGGTGAACGGTACGCATTCTCTTTATGGCGAACGGGAAGGGAAGCTTTTTAGAATTCCTGTCACCTTTTCTGACGACGAGCAGGTACGTGCGCTCATTGATCGCATTATCGGGCCGTTGGGGCGTCGTATCGACGAATCCTCCCCAATGGTCAACGCGCGCCTCAAGCAGGGTCATCGTGTCCACGCCATCATTCCCCCACTAGCACTTGATGGTCCAGTGCTGACAATTCGTAAGTTTCGTGAGCGGGTTATGACGTTGGAAGAAATGGTTTGTTTGCGCTCGATGGATGAGGCGATGGTCACGTTTCTTCGGTGGGCTGTTGTGGCGCGAAAAAATATCGCAGTTACCGGTGGAACTGGCAGCGGGAAAACGACGCTGCTCAATGCACTTTCCTGCAAGATAGCGACAACGGAGCGCATTGTTACGATCGAGGACTCGGCCGAACTTCGTTTTCTTGAACACCCCCATGTCATACGTTTGGAAGCTCGTCCTAAAAATGCGGAAGGAACAGGGGAAGTGACAATCAGAGATCTGGTGATTAATGCTTTGCGCATGCGACCGGATCGCATCGTGGTCGGTGAATGCCGAGGAGCTGAGGCGCTCGATATGCTCCAAGCCATGAATACGGGCCATGACGGTTCGCTGACAACCTTGCATGCAAATTCGCCGCGAGAAGCGATCATGAGGCTGACCACGATGGTGCGCTACGCCGCAGAGTTGCCGGTGGATGTTATTGAAGCTCAAATCGCCAGCGCAATTGACGTGGTGGTGCAAACCGCTCGAGCAGCTGATGGTCATCGCTTCATACAGGAAGTGGCTGCGTTTTCTTTCGACAACGCAAAGCGAACTTGCAATGTCGTTTCTTTATTTGCGTGGGATCCGATTCGTGCCTGTTCGCAGTGGGTGTGCAGTCCCGACTGGATGGGGTCTTTGGTTTCCCGTGGTATCGCTGGTGCCAAGGAGGTGGAGACATGGCAACAGAAGTGCTTGCTTGCCTAGGTTTTATCGCCGCATTTTTTACTGCATTTTTCTTGGTGCCAGAAACCATTACTCGATTGCACTGCCGCATTGCCAAAGTGAAGGTTCAGCGACGTGCGGTCATGCCCGGAGGTCTTGTTTCGGTTCTTTTGCGCAACGGCATTGCGGTGTGCAATCCTTGCGCGCGCATTTTTTTAAAAAGCGGGCGATCGGTGCAGCTCTTCGAAGATGCCCGTATGCTTTGTTGCGAAAAAGGAATGTATACAACCGTACAGAATCTTTGTTCTCTTCTGTGCGCTAGCGTGGCCATTGTGATGCTTGCGGGCGGCATTCTTGCACGTTCGCTGGTGTTCGGAATAACGCTCGGTATGGGTGTTGTGGCAGTTTTTGTTCTCATGGTGCATCGGGCAAAAGAAAAGCGCATAACCGATATGCGAGAGGCTATTCCTGACACCTTGCGTTCGATGAGTGTTTGCTTTCATGCGGGTCTTTCTTTGGGGCAGACGTTTCGACAGCTTGAGAAAGAAACAGAGGGTCCGCTTAAAACGTTGTTTACGAGAGCTGCCAACGATTTGGAAACGGGGCATACCGCTCAGGAAGCTTTGCGAGGTATTCGAGAGAACTCGGCAACAAACGAACTTGTTTTCATTGCAGTTGCTCTCGATGTCCAGCACAAGGCGGGAGGCAGTTTGCAGCAGGTGCTTGATACGGCAAGCGATTCGATTCGCTCGGAACTTGCACTGCGTCGCAGCTTGCGCGTTCAAACGGCTCAGGCAAAGCTTTCGGCGCGCGTGGTCAGTGTTCTTCCCTTTGTTTTGATTGGTCTTTTTTCACTCATTTCGCCAGGTTTTCTTGCTCCTTTTTTTCAGAATTTTGCGGGGGTCGCGCTGCTGGGGTTGGCGATAGGTATGCAGGTTATGGGGGTCTTTGCGGTGCGCCGATTGCTTGATGTGGAGGTGAGGTGAGTGGATGCTCTCGTTGTGGTTGCCTGCGTGTGTGCTGCCGTTTTTGCCACAAGCATCTATTGGTGTTGGCAAAAAAGCGCAGAAGAACGCTCCCGTCGTAAACGCCTTCATGATGCTGTTCGTGCCGAAGGGGTTTTTGTGCGGTCCGCGCCGCTTGAAAGCAGAGGTATTTCGGCGCACATCATTGGGTTTATGCAGGCGGAAACAGAAAAGCTTAATCTTGGCATCGTTTTGTTTCCGTTGCGGCGCCCTGTGCGAAAAACTTTGTCGAAACGAGGTGCCCAGATGATTCGCGTATCCGGTTTGGACGGCTCGGTCAGTGTGGAGGGGATGTGTGCAGCGCGACTCAAGCTTGCCTGTGCAGGTTTTGCTGCAGGCGGCGTATCGGGGTTGATTCTCTCTAATGAGCTGGGATTTTTGCTTGGTCTGTCCGGAGCGATTGCCGGTTTTGTATCGTGTACCCGTTCTCTCAAGCGAGAAGGGATGCTCCGTACGGCAGGTCTTGAGCGTCATCTTTCGGAGATGATAGAAGTGGTTTCTTTGGGGCTGCGCAGCGGGCTTTCCTTCGATAAGGCTTTCGAGCTGTATTACACGCATTTCGAAACGGGGCTTGGGGCTGATGCGGCGAAAGCCCAACAGCGGTGGGTTATGGGTCTCACAACGCGAGAAGACGCGCTTCGCGATTTGGCGAGCAGATACAATTCCCCGATTTTTTCACGCGTAATCGAAAATATCATCCGGTCGCTTCGGTTTGGGTCGTCGTTGGCGGAAAGCTTGGAGGCTACCGCAGTCGAAGCGCGTGCTGTACATAAGGCGCGCATGGAAGAGGCGGTGGCAAAGGCCCCCATCAAGATGATGATTCCTACCGGAACACTTATCTTGCCCGCGATGCTTTTGTTGGTTTTAGGTCCGGTTTTACTTGACATGATGCAGGGTTTTTAACGATAGGAGGAACTATGATGCTCGATCGTTTGAACGAAAAAGTGGGTGGCGGGTGGTGTTGGGTGCGCGCAAAACTTTCCAGTGTGCGCGGGCAGGGCACGACAGAATATGCCATTTTGGTCGGGGTACTCGTGGTAATTGCCATCATCGCAATCACGTTGTTTCGCCCCAAGATTCAGGAGCTGTGGGATGCCATTGCTCAGGGTATTAACGGGCTGTGATGGGCATGTCGCATCGGCGAGGGAGTAGAGAGGATAGGGGTCAGGTGACGGTGGAGTTTGCGGTGATCCTTGTGGCGTTTCTTGCGATTGCGATTGCGCTCGGTGTGGTGTGGCGCGCTCTTGAAGGGGGCCTTTTTGTCGATCATGCACTCCAAAGTGCATCGCACCATATGGAAACCGTTGTGCCGGGGGTGATTGCTGATGTTTTTTTATACTGATGTCGTTTTGCCTGCCCCTCACCGCAGCGCTGAGGGGCAGGCAACGGTTGAGGCAGCGTTTCTCATCCCGGTCATTTTTTTGGCGGTACTCTTATTGGTGCAACCGGGAATACTGCTCTACAACCAGGTGGTGATGAGGGGCGCAGCGGCCGAAGGATGCCGCTTGCTTGCAACGAAAACGACAGCGGCGGGCGCGGCTGATGAGGCGTATAAGGCCTCGATTTTACGCCGCCTTGGCGCGGTGCCACAACAGGATAACTTCCACGTACATTCGGGTGGATGTACGTGGGATATCCAGCTGGAAGGAGACGAATCGAGCGCGCAGGCATGCGTGACCATTAAAAATCAGATAAAACCTCTGCCACTACTCGATGCGGCAAGCACGCTTTTGGGATTGACGAATGCTGCGGGTAACTTAGAGCAGGTGGTCAGTGTGCAAACTCCGACGCAGCCCGACTGGGTAATCAATAATGAACTCGGTCTCGACCCGAAAGCGTGGATTCGACAATGGGCCTGATGTCTCATCGTCTGGTTGCCCGTTGTAAAGGCCGCGATATCTTCCATGATGAAGAAGGGTTTTCTACGCTTGGGGTGATTCTGGCGTTGTTGATTACGCTTTCGTTGATTTTTACTGCAGCGCAAGTGTATCGTGTTGAGTCGGCTTCGGCGGATATCCAGAATGTTGCCGATGCGGGGGCGCTTGCGGCTGAAAATCCGGTGGCGGAATTTTATATTGTTGCCCGTGTGTGTGATGCGGTGATCCTTTCTCTTTCCTTGACCGGGCTTGCTGCTCTTGGGCTAGGTGTTGCCGCCCTGTGTGTTCCGGCGGCAACACCGCTTTCCGAACAGTTGATTCGAGCGGGAACCGAAATTCTCAAGGCGCGCGATTCGTTTGCCGCCAAAGCGGCGGACGGATTAAACTCGCTCCAAAAAGCACTTCCCTTTCTGTGTGCGGCGAATGCTGCTGCCGTCGTATCGGCAAATTCGCAGAAAACAACTCCCCGGAGCTATGTTGGGTTTGCCGTTATTTTCCCCGGTACCGGGGATGAAATATCGGTGGGAGCGCTTGATGCAGCCAAAGATCTTTCCCGAGACATCAAAGAACAGAAAGACGAAATCGCACAGGCTGCGCAGAAAGCCGAAGAAGCGGCAAAGCGAGCAAATGCTGAAAAGCTGAGAGGTTTTCAGCACGATTGCGGCAACAATCCAAATTACTGCATGTACGAGAGGGCTCAAACGCTGTCGGTCTTAGGACCTACCCAAAATCCCCTCTACGGCAGCGTTGATGCCTGGAACTTTTCAGTTGCCCTCAAGCGTGCGCAGGCTTACTACCCCGCGCGGCTTATCGCCGAAGCACCTCTTGACAAGTCGGTTGAGGAGCAGGCTCGCTCTGCTTTGCGCAAGCGTTTTTATACCTATGCTGCCGCGCAGGTTGCGCAGGGTTATGTGCACGAAAGTGACGTTTCTTTCGATGCCGACTTTCCCGAATTGCCTCAAAACACAGAACAGATGCGGGCGACGACGCTTTATACTGACGCGCTCTATCCTGTCACCGAAAACGAGACCGGGAAAATGATGCATGCGTGGTCGGGGTGTCCTCTTGCGGGGGGATCTACCTCGTTGGGGGCGCCTGCTGCAATGGATGCCGGCGGTTTTACCGAGTGCCCTCAATGTCATTTTGCCGTCAGTAGCTTGGGAAAAGTCGCAGCAGCGTCTTCGTCAATAGAAAATGGATTTGAATATCATTACGCAAAAGTAGCCGACGCAGCCCGTGCGTATCAAAAAGCCCGAGATGCGTACAACCCTCTCGCCGAAAACGTTAAAGGCCGTGTCGGTGGTTTGTGGGAGCACTTTAAAGAGGCGTTTACCCAGGCGGTTGTGTGTCGTATCAGCGTTGCGCCTCCGGGTCGCTTCGGCGCGCTTGCCTTTGTTGCTGATGTGGCAAAAACACCTGCTCAACAGGGGTTTGAATCGGGTTTTGTGAAGTCGGATGCTGCGCTGGGTACTTGTGTGGCGGTGTCGGCTTCGGTATTGGTGGGGAACAAGGCGGAAGAAGGATCGAATGTGATTTCATCGCTTCTTGACGATGTTGTGCAACAAGGTGATGCGTTGGAATTGGCGTTTGGTCTTGACCTTGTGCTCGATCTTTGGTCATCGTTTCTGTTCGCGTATTTGCGAGGGCAAGATGCGCTGAGCGAAGGGATTGAACGCGCAATCGATGCTATCCCCTTTGCGAGCGAAAGCGGTTTGGGCAGGTGGGCAGCGAATGCCTTTGCTGACGTGGTTGCGGCAACGGGTTTGCAGCCGGTTGATCTCGATGCGCCCAAACCGGTGCTAGTCAACACGGTACACGTGGCCAGCGCAGACGACTCTGCGCTGGCGGTGCGCTATGTTTCGGTGCAAAACCGTGCCGTCTGTGTGTCGTCTCAATCATCGGGCGATGTTTTTTCGAGCATTATCGATCAGCTTGAAGCGGCAGCGCTCGAAAGCTTAAAGGATTTTGATGGCACCATAACCATCGCCCAGGTTGAGTTTTTGGGAGAGGGCGGTCCGGCGATTCCTATCACCATTGCGCTACCCGAGCAAATCACCTCACTCGGCACCTCCCTGCTCGCTTCGGTCGCAGAAACACTGCGCGGTGTAGTCGGCAGCATTACGGGGGTACGGCAATGGGAGTGATCGATGCAAGGCTGCGGGAAACGGGTCAAATGACGGTGGAGTTTGCTGTGGTGTTTCCCGTTTTGATTATCGTGGCTGTCATTGCGGTCAACGCATTGTTGTTCTTTTCTGAATGCGCCGCCTTCGATCGGGTTGCGCGTGATGCGATGCGCGTTTACGCCGCATCGCCTGAATACGGGCAAACACCCGATCAGGCGTGTGCTCGGGTGCGGGCTGTCCTCGATGACGTGATGGACAAGGACTATCTCGAGGTAGAGGTTTCTGCGGCGCGGGACGGCACGCAACTTACGACGTACACCGCAACGCTGTACTTTCATCCGACGTTATTCGGTCGGGGTTTTGTACCGCAGGTTTTCGGGGTGACGCTGCCATCGTTGACTCACCGCACCTCGTTGACGGTCGATCCTTATAAGCCGGGGGTGTTTTTGTGAAAGGGAAAAAACGGTGTCCGTTCGTGATGGCGTGCTGCATTCTTGGAGCGGTGTTTGTAGGGGTTCTCGTGATTGAGGTGGTGATGGATAGTGCGAAGCCTTCGGTATATGCGACCTGTTTGGAAGCGTTATCTTCTTCCGGGAAACAGCTGTCGCCTCAGGCGGTACACGGAAAAACCGATTCTACTCTCCAACGTGCGCTACCCGATCGTTTTGAAGCGGAATTGTTTTCCCTTGCGGGTGGTGTAGACGTGCGCGTGTCTGATGCGGGTGACGTGGTTGGCTTTTTGTCAGGCGAGGATGTTTCACGGTGCTTTTCCACTTACGCACATGCGCTGCGCTCGAAGGGATGGACGCAGATCGAAAGCGGGCAGGAATATGCGTCGTCATTCGTGAAAAGGGAAGGGCTTTACACCACGGCGTTTCTCAGCTGCGCCAAAGTGGAAAACGAAACAGCGGTTGTCGTACAGCTTGCTCGCCCAACCGCTAGGACGGCACCGTAAAGTGCTTGTTGTTCACAGGGAAAAGCGGTACGTAAAGGCGCCGCTGAAAGGAGGTCACGATGAAGACGTGTCCGGTGTGCAAGGCTCGCTGTTTCGATGATATGGAAATTTGCTATGGGTGCATGCATCATTTTGAAGATGTTGGGTCAACGTCAGGTACCGTGACGGCTACTGACGGCGATACCCTACAGCAAACTGCGGTGTTTTGCTCGGTTGCCGATCCGTTTGATGAAAAGGAAGAGGTGTCGACTCGACACGCGGCGGCAGAGGTGGTAAAGCCGACGTCTGCCTTGCGTCTCGAAGGAGATACGTCCTGCGCGGCGGATCTCTGCTCTGAGTCAACCGCGTTTTCTCTGGAGGAACTTTTTGCCGGCAAGGAATACCGCCTGGAAATCAGGCTGTATTCCTGCAAAAAAGAATAATTACGGCAAAGGAAGCTGTACGCTCAGCGTTCGAGTAAGCGTCCCAACGAAACGGCTAATCTGCCAGCAGATAGTCGGCCATGAATTTCCAGCCGGGATCAACCATGATACCGGCCGCTTCGGCGGTCGTTTCGGTTAAGCGGCTGCCCCCGTTGTGTTCGATGCCGGGTCCTGAGACCACGAAGGGAACGGGATCGTAGGAATGCTTGCGCGTGGTAAGGGGCGTGGGATGATCGGGCATGACGGCGATGCGCAGCGGGTGGGTTTGGGCGTAGGTGCACAAAGGTCCCAAAACCAGTGCGTCGCTTTGCTCGATGCCGTTTTTCTTTTCGTCAGGACGCCCATCGTGGCCCGCAGCGTCGGGGGCTTCGACGTGGATGACCACCACGTCGGCGCCATCTTCGAGCATCTGAATGCCGCCACGTCCCTGTGCGGCGAAATCGTTGTTGGGTCCGTCGGTGACGCCGTCGAATTTGTAGACTTTCATGTCGGTCAAAAGCGCGATGCCGTCAAGCAGGTCAACCGCCGAATTCATGGCAGCCGTTTTGTGGAAGGCCTGTTCAAACGTTGGCATGGATGCAGGGCGCATGCCTGGCCAAAAAATCCAGACGAAGTTTGCGGGCGGCAATCCTTCGGATATGCGACGGGCGTTGTTCGGGCTTTGCGCCAAAACTTCGTTTGCGCGACGGATGTAGTCGATAAGAAGATCGGCACCTACCTGGTCTGCCGCGCAGGTCGCTTGGGGCTTGTAGGCTTCGGTGATGTCGAGATCGGTATTGTCGTGAGGGGTCTCGTACGCTAAATTCATCAGTTCGGGGTGTCCGTTTACGACCAAGATGTGACGAAATGATGTGCCCAGATGCAGCTCAAAGGTGTCGTCATCAAGTACTGCCTTCAATTCGCCGGCAAGTTTGTGGCTTTCTTCGGTGTCGATGTTATCGGTTGAGTAGAGCTTCATCACTCCCTCTTCGACGTTGCATAAATTCAAACGGCAGGCGACTTGTCCGGGTTTGAGATCGATTCCGAGCGAGGCCCCTTCAATGGCTCCGCGGCCGATGGGGTAGGTTTGGGGATCGTAGCCGACGATGGACATGCAGGCGACATTCGAGCAGCTTTCCATATCGCTTGGCACATTTTGCATGAGTCCGATAGTGCCGGTTTGTGCCAGGGCGTCAAGATGAGGGGTTGCGCTTGCTTCGAACGTGGTCTTGCCGTCGAAGGCTTCGACGGCCTCTCCCGAGGCGCCGTCAAGTATAACTATTGCGTATTGCATGAAATCCTCCATGAGAAACGCTTTCCTATATTTTCGTGCATAGTATACTGTCAGGAATCGCTATCCCACCGAGAAAGCTTTCACATGTCAAAAAACTACTATATTGATACCCGTGGCCGCGTGGAAACCGCCGTTCCCTTCACCGAAGCGGTGATCAACGGTTTGGCCTGCGGCGGCGGATTGTTCGTCCCTGAACAAATTCCCGCTCTTGCCCTCGAAGATATTCTGGCGCTGTCGAGTATGTCTTACGCGCAGCGGGCGGCAACCATCTACAAAGCCTTCGATATCGATCTGCCCGAAGCGGTCGTCGATGCGGTGACGGCCGGTGCCTATGGTGAAAACTTCGATACGGAAGACATCTGCCCCGTCACTTCGCTTGATGCCGACACGCATATTCTTGAACTGTGGCACGGTCCGACGAGCGCGTTTAAGGATATGGCGCTGCAGTGTCTTCCGCGCTTTTTTTCAGCAAGTGCGAAGCACCTTCGTGAACGGGGAAAACTTGACCACGAGTTTTTGATTCTTGTCGCCACTTCAGGAGATACCGGCAAAGCGGCGCTTGAGGGTTTTAAAGATCAAGAAGGCGTGCGTATTGCGGTCATGTATCCCGATGGCGGCGTGAGTGATATTCAGTACAAGCAGATGGCCACCCAGGCGGGTGAAAACGTCATGGTATGGGGCGTGCGTGGTAATTTCGACGATTGCCAAAGTGGTGCCAAGGCGGTGTTTGGTGACGAGGCGTTTAATGAGCGTCTTCTCAACGAATCGCGCATCGCGCTTTCGAGCGCGAACTCCATTAACTGGGGTCGTCTTCTGCCGCAGATCGTCTACTATGTTGCAAGTTACGCTCAGCTGGTGGCTGACGGCAAGATCACTGCAGGTCAAAAGATTGACGTGTGCGTTCCGACGGGCAATTTCGGCAATATTTTGGCCGCGTATTACGCCAAGCAAATGGGCACTCCCATCGATATGCTGCTGTGCGCAAGCAATGAAAACCGCGTGTTGGCAGACTTTATCAACACCGGCACCTACGATATTTCCGATCGCGAATTTGTGTTGACGCCTTCGCCGTCGATGGATATCTTGGTGTCATCCAACCTGGAACGTCAGCTTTTTGAGTTGACGGGGCGCGACGCTTCAGCCATTGCGGGGTGGATGGATGATCTCAAAAAGAGCAAGCGTTTCAAGGTGGATACGACGACGTATCTGCGGATGCGTGCAAATTTTGTTGCTGATTCGGTCGATAACGCGACGTGTTTGGAAACGATCAAGCGTACGTTTGACGAGCACAAATATTTACTCGATCCCCATACGGCGGTTGCGCTCGAGGTCGCACAGCGCCTCCGACGTGAAAACCCGGTGCTCGTGGCGAGCACGGCGCATTGGGCGAAGTTTGGTGAAAACGTATATCGCGCCCTGCAAGGAATTGCGCCGGGGGAGGCGTTGCCCGATGACGTTGCGCTTTTGACCGGTTGTGAGCTCAACGAAAAAATCGCACACGATACGCAGTGTGCTACTATTCCGGTAGGGCTTGCATCTCTTGATGGTGCTCCGATTCGGTTCACCCAGGTGATCAACCATACGCCAGCTGATATTGAAGCGGCTACGATGCAGTTTTTGGAAGGATAGGTTATGGACACCTTTTCGCCGCTGGTAGCACAGGTAAAAATCAGTATCGAAAACCCCGAAACTGAAATTAACTCGGTGTTTGGGCGTGGTATTGCGGAATTGTGCGTGGGGGTGCGAGAAAAGGGGTCGCTGTATGCTGCCGCAAAAAGCATGGGCATGGCATACAGCAAGGCGTGGCGCATTATGAAGGATACCGAAACCGCTCTCGGTATGCAGTTGCTTAATCGTGATGGTGCGCACGGGAGCGATCTGACCGACGAAGGCAATAAGCTGATCGATGTGTACCTCGAGCTTGAGAAAAAAATACAAACCGATACCGATAAAACGTTTCGCAAACTGATTGAACGATAGGTACTCTTGCGTCGAAAATATATCGGCACAAGATTTTGTTGATCGAGAAAAATAGTTAACCAAGGCTTCCTTTTTTGGAAGTCTTTTGTTAGTATGCGGTTAACCAAGGTTAACAAAATTGATGGAGAGGTTCGGTATGGTTTTATCAGAAGTAAAGAAGATGGGTGAATATCACGTCAGACGACTCCACGATTTCGGTGACGCCCATCATCATCTTGAGGAGCTTGGTTTTGTGCCCGGCCAGGTCATTACCGTTGTGGCACGCATGGGCGCTGGCTTGATCGTGAACGTAAAGGGTTCTCGCGTGGCTCTGACTTCCGAATTGGCACGCACCATTGTTGTGTGATGACGCAAACTACTTTTTAAAATAATGAGAGGAAATACCATGAAGACACTTCGCGATGTCAAGACCGGCGATTGCGTTTCTGTGATAAAACTCCACGGTGAAGGGGCAACGCGGCGCCGCATCATGGACATGGGAGTGACCCGGAATACCGTGATTTCTGTGCGTAAAGTGGCACCTTTGGGCGATCCGGTGGAGATTACCGTTCGTGGCTACGAGCTTTCTCTTCGTAAGGAAGATGCGTGCATGGTGGAAGTCTCCTAGCTTTTGCGAGGGCAGGCTTTCGGCACGACCCAAGGGGCTGCGATGCGGCTTTTTTTGTGGCAGTAAGTTAATCTAAGCTAACATTTTAGGAGTAGAACATATGACAACCAGGGTAGCGCTCGTCGGTAATCCCAATTGCGGGAAGACAACGCTCTTCAACGCTTTGACCGGATCAAATCAATACGTCGGCAACTGGCCGGGCGTTACGGTGGAGAAAAAAGAGGGAAGGCTAAAAGAGAATAAAGCGGTAAGCATCGTTGATTTGCCGGGCATCTATTCTCTTTCGCCCTATACCCTCGAAGAAGTGGTTGCGCGCACCTATCTTATTGACGAAAAACCTGACGCGATTCTCAATATCGTTGACGGAACCAATCTCGAACGCAACCTTTACCTCACCACGCAAGTGCTTGAGCTGGGCATTCCGGTAGTGCTTGCCGTCAACATGATGGATGTCGTGAACAGGCGCAAAGATACTATTTCGACAGAAGAGCTTTCGGCGCAGTTGGGCATTCCCGTGGTGGAGGTTTCGGCCTTGAAGGGTACCGGAATCGATCAGGTCAGCAAACAGATTATTGCGCTTGCTCAGCGTCCTGTCGCCGTTGAGCATCCCGCAGTTTTTGACGATGACATTGAGCGGGTACTCCAGATGATTGAAGCAAGCCTGCCCGATTCGGCGCCGGCAACCATGAAGCGATTTTTTGCCGTGAAACTTTTCGAGCGCGATGAAAAGATTATCGGTCGTTGCGGTTTGTCGGCATCGGTTGAGGCGGCGATTGTTGCTGTTGAAGAAGCGCACGACGATGATGCTGAAAGCGTCATCACGAATGGGCGATATTCCTATATCACGAGCATCATTGACGGCTGTAGAAGTCGAGCCGCCACAGACGGCGCAACCTCTTCGGATGTAATCGATCGCGTGGTGACGAATCGCTGGCTTGCGTTGCCGATTTTTGCGATGGTCATGTTTTTGGTTTATTTTATCTCGGTGACCACGGTGGGTACGTGGGCGACGGACTGGGCCAACGAAGGCGTGTTCGGCGAGGGATGGTTTCTGGGTGCCGGCCAAAATGAATATGGGATAGTCCTCGACGAGTACGAGACGGCGCAAGCCGATATCGAGGCCTACGAAACCGCCGCCGAGCAAGCCGGGCTCGATCCGGCATCGCCTACCTTTATCGGCGAGGCGAGGACGGGCAAGGTGATAGCAAGCTATGAAAGCTACGATGAAGAAGCGGGGGTTGCTACCCTTGTTTCGGTGGATGCGGCAACTTATGTCGCCGATCTTGCTGTGGAAGAACCCGATCCGAACACCTATGGCTTTTGGATTCCCGGTGTACCGGTGGTGCTTGCGTCCGGCCTGGCTGCCATCGGGTGTGCCGATTGGCTGCAAGCCCTCATCCTTGATGGCATCGTTGCTGGCGTGGGAGCGGTGCTCGGTTTCGTACCCCAGCTGCTCGTGCTGTTTTTGCTCTTGGCTTTTTTGGAATCGTGCGGATACATGTCGCGCATCGCCTTTATTCTCGACCGTATCTTCCGTCGCTTCGGCCTGTCGGGTAAAAGCTTCGTGCCGATTCTCATTGGGACGGGGTGTGGCGTGCCGGGCATTATGGCCTCACGCACGATTGAAAACCAAAATGACCGCCGCATGACGGTCATGACCACCACATTCATTCCCTGTTCCGCTAAGTTGCCCATTATCGCGCTGTTTGCTGGTGCCGTATTCGGTGGAGTGTGGTGGGTGGCTCCCAGTGCGTATTTCCTGGGAATTGCCGCCATCTTATGTTCGGGCGTCATTTTGAAGAAAACGAAGGCTTTCGCGGGTGATCCGGCACCTTTTGTGATGGAACTGCCCGCCTATCATCTGCCTACGCTCCAGGCGTTGTTCCGCAGCATGGGGGAGCGTGTGTGGTCGTTCGTTAAAAAAGCCGCTACGATCATCTTGCTGGCGACTGTGGTCATCTGGTTCATATCGGGCTATGGGTTTGTCGATGGCGCTCTTGGTGCGGTCGCCGACCAAAACGACAGCATACTTGCCGTGCTCGGTGGTGCTATTGCGTGGGTGTTTTCCCCGCTGGGTTGGGGAGACTGGCAGGCTGCCAGCGCCACGGTCACCGGCCTGATCGCCAAGGAAAACGTTGTAGGTACTATGGGAGTTCTCTACGGAGGCGACGGGGGTTGGTATGCCAACGTGCAGGCTGCCTACACCCCGCTTGTCGCGTATTCCTTCCTTGCGTTTAACCTGCTGTGCGCTCCGTGTTTTGCCGCGATGGGCGCTATCCGGCGCGAAATGAATAGTCCTGCATGGTTTTGGGGTGCGATCGGCTATCAATGCGGGCTGGCCTATGTCGTGGCACTGTGGATTTACCAAATCGGCGGTCTGGTTGCGGGAGCGGTTCCCTTCGGCCCGGCCACGGTGATCGCCCTGGCACTTGCCGTCACCTTTTTGTTCCTGCTGGTGCGGCCGGTGCGCACGCTGCCAGCTGTGGCGCCCTTGGTGCGCGCCGTGGACGTACAATAGAACCTGAAAAGAAAGGAGTGCCCATGGGAACTCTTATTGTAGGAAGTATACTGCTGGTTATCGTGGTGGCGATTGTTGCCTACATGGTACGCCTGCGTCGCGCGGGAAAACACATTGGCTGCGCGGGTTGTTCTGCAAAAAATGGCTGCGCGGGGTGCAGCGCCGTCGATAAAATGATTGCCGATGCGGAAGATTCAGTAAAGGAAAAGTAACCCCTTTTCTCCTGATAATCTAAGATATATCTATAAACTCTCTCTGCCGATGCGGCGGAGAGAGTTTATAGATTCAGGTTCTTGATATACGTGCTCCACTTCTTGAAAGAATCATCGCTGATAGCATGCTCCATCTGGCAAGCTTCCATATCGGCGGTTTCATCGTCGATTCCTAAAGCTTGTGTCATGAAGGTGAATAGCAGATGGTGGCGATCGAGAATTTGATTTCCGTAGGCAAGTCCATCGGCGGTGAGCGTGATGTCGCCATAATAGGGTTGATCGACAAGACCCTTTTCCTTCAGTGAGGAAATGGCTTTGTTGACAGAGGCTTTTGATACCGCCAGTTTGGTGGCGACGTCGACGGAGCGGATGGGTTGCTGCACGGTGCCGCCCAGCATGACGATTGCCTCAAGGTAGTCTTCGTGGGACATAGACATTTTTTCCATGGAACAAAATCCTCCTTTACCGTTGCAGCCATTGTACTACAGCCAAAACCGCCCTGCTCGCTTGTGTGGGGGAAAAGAAAAGCGCGACAGAAGGGGGTCTGCCGCGCTTCCGTGATAAAAGACCGACGAGAGAAGCCTTTCATCACCCGGATAAGCAAGAGGTGAATTCTCAACGAGAAGGAGGAAAATCGATGAGAATTATTACATTTGTTATCCTAGGGTAACAACCGAGGTACGTCAATCTTTTTGAGAAAAGTTTAACAAGACTTACATTTTCTCCACAGTGAGGTGTAAGGGGTGCAATCTGCCGTCAGATGTTCGGTTTGTGCTCCTTGAGCTTGCCTCCCATGACAAGCAAGATGGTCGTATGGTATTCTGGGAAAAGCTTGAAGCATTAAACATACTCCGTAAACGACACTCGATGCTGCAAGGGAAGAAAGCTTCTGATTAATCAAACCAACATCCTTCCATTCGGTGAAGCCGCAAAACGCGAGCACGTGCGTCCCGCTTTGGCTGAATCTCAAAAGCCCCCGCGTCCTTCGGTTAAAAAGAAGGAGCAATCGGGTGCTTCTCAAAAACCAGTCTCACCCAAAGTTGCGCCGAGAACGGGGCAGCCGAAAAAAGATTCTTCTCAGCGAGGAACCGCAGCGCCGACAAAGCTGCCTGCGCGGCAATCAGCGGCAGAAAAAAAACGAACGACCTCAAAAAGGGTGTCTGCTCAGCCGGCTCATGCGGCAAAACGCACCGAGAGATCCTCTGCGTCCGAAGAAAAGTCCTCGCGTCTTTCTCATCTGAAACGAAACGCGCGCAAAGCACGTGCCGACAAGGCGTTCGATGCTCGTTACGCCGAATCGACTCGACCTTCTTCGGGTGCGGAAACGACGCGTGCCGCGCTTTATAAAGGGCAGATGGGGGCAAGCCACAAGCGGAGTGCCCGCTTGCAGGAAAGAGAAAAAACCGGCTCGAAAACAAAGCTATCGGTATCCTTTTTCCGTCGTGATTGGATGCAATCGCCAAAATTTATCGGTGTTGCGACCGTTATCGTTTGCTTTGTGATTTCTTGCGCGTTTCTCTATCCTGCAGCGAAGGATTATTATGTCGCCATCCGCGAACAAGCTCAGGTCCAAGCGGAATATCAGGCGCTCGAGCAGCGCAATGCGGCTATTCAGTCCGAAGTTGATAAGCTTTCAACGGGTGAGGGTATCGAAGATAAGGCTCGAGAAGAGTTTGGATGGGTCAAGTCTGGAGATAACTCGGTGAGCGTATACGGGCTTGAGGGAGTCGATCGATCGAGTGTGAATGCAAACGTGCTTGAAGATAGCATTCCTGCTCCGACCACCTGGTACTCCCCGATTTTAGATGCACTTTTCGGTGTTGACACTTCCTCCGGTTCAGAAAGTTAGCGCATGACTTCTTCGCTTGATTTCACTTCGAAAAGTTCACGGTCTGCGGTAAGCCGTCGTTTTGCGGCTATCGATATCGGTACGGTGACCTGTCGAATGCTTATTGCTGATGTGGATGAGTTTGGGCTCCACGAATTGCGTCGCGAATACGCGATTACCGACTTGGGCGAAGGCGTTGCAGCGAGCGCTACGCTGCTTCCCGCGGCGATGGCGCGTGTTGACGTCCAGATGGCGCGCTTCATGGCTGTTGTTGCGGAATTCACTACGATCGATCACCCTTTGGTTACCGTGATTG
Organism: Raoultibacter sp.; assembly: GCA_036651575.1. Taxonomy (GTDB): domain Bacteria; phylum Actinomycetota; class Coriobacteriia; order Coriobacteriales; family Eggerthellaceae; genus JAVWGW01. The sequence continues at coordinate 19,456 of JAVVXN010000015.1, forward strand.
CCCTTGCGACATCAGCCGCGCGCGATGCGAGCAACGCCGATGAATTCGTGAAGCTTTTGGCGGCGCGCAACATCGCCTTGACGGTTATTCCAGGTGAGCGTGAAGCGGCACTTTCTTTCCGAGGGGCTTCATGTGATTTTGCGGGAGAGGACTTGCTGGTTGTTGATATCGGTGGCGGGTCGACTGAAATAATCGCCGGTACGGCTGGGTGTGATCCGCTTTTTAAGCATTCATTCAATGTGGGGTGCCGCAGGGTTACTGAGCAGTTTTTAGCAAGTGATCCTCCGACCGCTTCCGAGCTCAAGCGTGCTCGTTGTTGGATCGAGCGTGAAATGCGGGCCGTGTTTTCCGCCGTGGATGCGCTTCGGTTTGAGCCGGCTCGTCTGGTTGCGGTTGCGGGCACGGCAACCAGTGTTGTGGCGATTGATTGCGCCATGCGCCACTACGATTCGGCTCGGGTGCACCAACGCGTTGTTGCTCGCGCAACGCTCGATCGCATTGCGGACGATTTGGCGTCGATGTGTCTTAGTCGGCGTCGCCAGGTCGTTGGTCTTGATCCTGGTCGTGCGGCGGTTATGGTGGCGGGATTGCTTATCTTACAGGTTGTACTTGATTTTACGGGGCAGGATGCTTTTACGGTGAGCGAGTCGGATATTTTGCAGGGAATCATTCTCGATACTGCGCATGCGTAGAACTTTGGTGAAGCATGCTGTTCCTCGATGATTCGATGTAAAAAACGAGATAAGTTTTGTTATCATTGCTCTTGTCCAAATAGTACGTGGGCACGAATTGCTTTGGGAGCGTGGCGGAATTGGCATACGCAGCGGATTTAAAATCCGCCGACTTTGGTCTTGCGGGTTCGAGTCCCGCCGCTCCTACCAGTTTGTAAAAAACAAAAGGGACAGAGCAACCGTAATTCTTTTAAATATTTGATTCATGCGAATTCCATTCACCGATACGAGATAGTAGAAAAAGGCGAATAGCAGCGAAATGATGACTATTAATGAAATCATCGCGGCGGTCGAGAACCCGCCGTCGAGTTTTGAAGAATATCTCGATTACTATGCTGATGAAGTTGGTGATTTGGTCAACACCTACATTCCCTCAGGCACCCACTCCGACATGAATCGCTATCTGTATGATCCGCTCAAAAAATATAGCGAAAATGGAGGAAAGCGCCATCGTCCTCTTATTTGCTTTGCGGCTTGTTTAGCTGTTGGCGGCGATATGATTCAGGCGACTTCGGCTGCTGCGGCCATCGAGCATTTTCATACGGCGGCGCTCATACACGATGATATTGCCGATGGGGCAGAACTGCGACGCGGCAAACCCTGCATGCATTTAGAAGAGGGTCTTGGGCTGGCGATCAACGCGGGTGACCTCGCTCTTTCTCTGGTTAATGGTACCGTTGTTGCCGATGCCAATCTCGATGATCATATGAAGGTGCGCGTTATCACCGAGCTGATCAATATGACCCGTCGCACCATTGAAGGGCAAGCGCTCGATATTGGGTGGGCGCGGGATGGTCGCTACGATATTACTCCAGAAGATTATCTTGTGATGGCAACACATAAGACAGCCCATTATTCGGGGGCAGTGCCTCTTGCGGTCGGTGCGATTATCGGTGGGGGCGCAGAATCTGAAATTGAGGGTTTGCGCAACTACGGACTCGATACCGGACTTGCTTTTCAGATTCAAGATGACCTGCTCAATCTTATTGGCTCGGAAGAGTCGACGCAAAAGGATTTCCGTAACGATATCACGGAGGGCAAACGCACCCTCGTCGTGGTTCACGCGTTGCAAAATTCATTGCAGCGTGATCGCCTGATCAAGATTCTTTCTTCGCGCGAAAAAGATCCCGTGGTGCTTGCGGAAGCTGTTGCGATCATGGAGGCATCGGGAAGCATCGAGTATGCGCGGTCCTATGCGGAAAATTTGACCAGTATTGCCAAAAATCGCCTGCTTGATATGGTGCCGCCCTCTATGGCGTGCGGCTTGTTGATTTCAATGGCTGACTGGTTTGTGAATCGCCTGAAGTAATCGATGGTGAGGGAGTCGTTTTTTTTGTGGGCTCAAAGGCGGATATTTTGAAGAATTGTGAACAAACGAGAAACATTGTCTTTCGCAGCCGTTCTCTTCGGTGCCCCTGCGCTACAATAGTTTTATGATTACGATTCAAAAACACGACACCGGTGCTGCCGTCGAAGACGTTCAGCAAAAACTTGCCACCCTGGAGTTTCTTCTTGACGACCAGGTGACGGGCACTTTCGATGAGGCTACCGCTGCGGCAGTGTCGGCTTTTTGCGGCGCGAATGGTCTCGAGACAAGCGAAGTGGTTACCGAAAAAGTATGGGCGGCTCTCGTTGATGCCAGTTTCCAACTGGGAGATCGCACGCTTTATTTGAAGATGCCTTATTTTCACGGTCACGATGTATCCCAACTGCAAAACGCGCTCGGGGCTTTAGGCTTTGCCTGTGGCAGCAACGACACCATTTTTGGAGCTTACACCGAATTGGCGCTGCGCAAATTTCAAACAAATCTTGGCTTACCCGCCGATGGTATCGCGGGAGCCTTGACGTACGGGGCGCTTAACAACCTCCATCATTCCTGGGAAGGGAAGATGTCTTCGCAGCTTTCCCCTTACCTCGGCTTTGCTCGTGCAGCTGACGTGTTGGAAACCAACGCTTTGTGCTTGTTCGGCACCACTGATTTCACGCGAAGTGTTGCTTCGCGCATGTCGAACCTTGCGCTTGCGACCAACCCCGCTTCAAAAATAATCAGCGCCGATTCGCTGTCGGTTGTTCCCGGTGCGGATATGCTGCTGGTTCATATCGTCTTACCAGGGCAGGAGATTCAGGAATGCGTGCCGCGGATCGCCTACGAGGATGAATCGACGCTTTCTTTGCGTCTTCATTCCGCTCTTGAGTCCATCGTGGCAACGCCTTCGCGCATCGCCCTCGAACTGCCAAGCGCCAGGTGGCAGGATGCGGGTGCCGGTCGTTCTGCTCAGCACTTCGCAATCACTTTGCTCGATGCTCTTTGTGCATCGCTTGCCATATCCGACTGAAGCTACGAAAGGTCTGCATGGAAGCCTCTGCTATAGTTCTCGCCGCGGGTGCGGGCACCCGAATGAAATCCCGGAAACCGAAGGTTGCTCATGAGCTTTTGGGGAAACCGATAATTTCTTGGGTTATTGATGCCGCCCGTTGTGCTGGCATTTCCTCCATCATCAGCGTGCTGGGCCATGAACGCGAACAGGTCATTCCTCTCGTAGAGGCCGAAACGCACCTGGTATTTCAAGAAAATCGATGGGGAACAGGCGATGCGGTGGCGGTATGCCGTGAAGCGTTTGCGGATAAAACGGGCTCCGTTGTCGTGCTGTCGGGGGATTCTCCCCTTATCGCGCCGGAAACTATTCAATCGTTGGTGCGTTGCCGCGAAGAGGCGGGCGCAGCCATGGTTGTCTTGACGATGGAGATGGATAACCCAACCGGATATGGCCGCATTGTGCGCGATGCGAGAGGCCAGGTTGAGCGCATCGTCGAGCAGAAGGATTGCACCGAGGCGCAGGCGGGTATCACCGAATGCAATTCTGGTTTCTATTGCTTTGACATCGAGGAGCTTTTTTCTGCATTATCGCAGGTGAGTAATGATAATGCGCAGGGCGAGTATTACTTGACCGACGTGTTGGAAATCTGTCGCGAAGCTGGGCGGGATGTTATTGCCCTCAAGACGGACTCGCCTGAAGAGTGCGCGGGAATTAATTCGCGGGTCCAATTGGCTGAAGCGGCCACTTGCATGCAGCGTCGAATTAATAAAGCTCATATGGTGGCCGGTGTTACCATGACGGATCCTTCTTTGGTATGGATCGGGCCGGATGTGAAGCTTTCATCTGATGTGGAACTGCTGCCGCTCACGTTTCTGATGGGAACGACGGTTGTCGGCGAAGGAAGCATTATCGGTCCTAACAGTCGTTTGACCGACACCTGCGTTGGGTCGGCGTGTGTCGTTGACGAAACGGTGGCAATACAGGCGCAAATCGATGATGAGGTGATGTGCGGTCCGCGCACCTATCTTCGTCCGGGTGCCCATTTATGCTGCGGTTCCAAGGCGGGTACTCACGTCGAAATCAAAAACTCCACGGTGGGGAAAGGTTCAAAAGTTCCCCATTTAAGCTATATCGGTGATGCGACGATCGGCGTGGGGGTGAACATCGGCGCCGGTACGATTACCTGCAACTACGATGGAGCCCGTAAGCATAAGACCATCATCGGTGATGGTGCTTTTATTGGAAGCGATACGATGCTCGTCGCGCCGGTATCTATCGGGGATGAGGCGATTGTTGGTGCAGGTTCGACGATTACCCGCGATGTGAGTGCGCGGGCGTTGGGGCTTGAACGCAACAAGCAAATCGAAATTCCTGATTGGAAAGATCATCAGCGAAAAAAGCACGAATCCGATGATCGAAAGTCGTGATAGTAGGGTGATTTCTCGGATTTGTTTTCCTGGTGAGAGAAAATTCGAGTAAGTATAGATTTAACGGGGCACATCGATAACCGTTTATAACGGTCGCGCACAACGACGAAGGAGCACGTGCAATGACAGAGATGCAGAAAAGTATGGCCGTATTTTCCGGCTCAGCAAATCCCGAGCTCGCAGAGGAAATCGCCGACTGCCTGGGTGTTGCCTTGGGAAACGTTAAGCTGGAAAAGTTCGCCAACGGTGAAATCTATGCACGCTATCTGGAAAGCGTGCGCGGTGCCGATGTGTTCATCATTCAATCGGTTGCCGGTGCGCACGTCAACGATTCGCTGATGGAGCTGCTTATTATGGTAGATGCCGCCAAACGCGCTTCTGCACGCACGGTCACGGCAGTGCTTTCCCATTACGGCTATGCGCGCCAAGATCGCAAGGCCGCTTCGCGCGAACCCATCACCGCAAAACTTATCGCCAACCTTATGACGGTGGCGGGCGTCGACCGCACCATCACCATCGATTTGCACCAAGGGCAGATTCAAGGCTTTTTCGACACGCCGGTAAATCACTTGACCGCGCTGCCTATCTTGGCGGATTACTTCAAGGCGAAGAATTTCGATAAGGAACGTCTGTGCATCGTCAGTCCCGATGTGGGTCGTGCCAAGGCAGCCAAGAAGCTCTCCGATATCATGGAAGCCGATCTGGCCATCATGCACAAGGGTCGTCCCGGCCACAACAAAGCCGAAATTACGGCGCTTATCGGTGATGTCGAAGGTAAAATCTGCCTGGTCAACGACGATATGATCGATACGGCGGGCACGCTGTGTGCCGCGGTGCAAACGCTGAAGAACAAGGGTGCTGAAAAAGTGTATGTGTGTGCGACGCATCCTGTGTTTTCGGGCCCCGCTTATGAGCGCCTTGAAAATGCCGATATCGAAGAGGTCGTGGTGTGCAACACCATCGACGTGCCGCTGGAATATCAGACGGGCAAGATCAAGGTCATTTCGGTGGCTCCGCTTTTGGCGCGCGCCATTATGAACGTATACGGCAACGGCTCGGTTGCGGCGCTGTTCGATCCTGATTTCGCGCTGTAAGAACATTCGATGTATCTGATCGTCGGCCTGGGTAATCCAGGGGAAGAATACGAACATACGCGGCATAATGCCGGCTTTGACACGCTTGACCGCATTGCGGAAGCGCTGGGAGCGCGCTACTGGAAAACGGAGTGCGGCGCGCTTACGGCTCGAGCGGTTTACCATGATGAGGATCTGATATTGGCGAAGCCGCAAAGCTTCATGAACACGTCGGGTGGTCCGGTTAAGCAGCTCTGCAATGCCTACGGAATAGAACCCGATCATGTCGTCGTTATCCACGACGAACTCGATATCGATCCGGGCACCATTCGGGTGAAGTTTGGCGGGGGTCATGCGGGGCATAACGGTTTGAAGTCCTTGTGCGACAAGCTGCAAACGCGCGATTGGTTGCGGGTGCGTATTGGAGTAGGGCGTCCTCCCGGACGTATGAACGTAGCCGATTACGTGCTCTCGCGGCCAAAAAAAGAAGCTGCCGATGATTTTGAGGCAGCTGTTCATCGAGGTTCCGAAGCGGTTTTCTTCCTGCTTGATAACGGTTTGGAAAAAACCCAACAAGAGTTTAACTAGGTAGAATCGATGCGGTCTGTTATTGCAAACGATCGAACGAAGGTCTATGCGCTCTTCGTTATCGTTATGCTGGGTGCTGCTCTGGGGAATTTGTCCCAGACGGCACTCAACGCGATGCTTTCCAGTGTTGTGTCCGAATTTGCTTTGAGTATGAGTCTCGGTCAGTGGCTTACGACCATCTATATGCTCACCCTTGGCGCGGTCGTGCCTCTTTCGGCGTTTTTTATGCGTCGCTTCTCTCTTAAAAATCTTATTTTTATGGCGTTTGGTTTTTTTCTGGCAGGCGCGCTCCTCGATCTTGTTGCGTGGGATTTTGGGTCGCTTCTTTTTGGGCGGGTACTCCAGGCGATTGCGTCGGGGATCTTGTTGCCTCTTGTACAGACGATTGCCGTGACGCGTTTTCGGGAAAATCGCCGGGCAACAGCTATGGGGGTTGCGGGTATCGCTTTGGGGTTTGCGCCCAATATCGGTCCGACTATCGGGGGCCTTCTGGTGGGATCGGCAGGTTGGCGCAGTTTTTTTGTACTGCTGGTCGTGTTTTCGGTGATTTTGCTGGGCGCAACGGCCGTATGCCTCGATTCCGAAAAAATTCCTTCCAATCCCTTGCCGCTTGAATCGGTGTCGTTTGCGCTTTCGACGCTCGGGTTCGGTGGCCTACTGCTTGCTTTCTCAAACGCCTCCAATTTCTCCTTGACCGATCCGGTGGTGTGGGTGGCGCTTCTGGTTGGTGTTGTGTGTTTGGTGCTCTTTGTCGTTCGGCAAAATCGCATCGATAACCCCTTAATCAATATGAATATTTTTGCGTCTCGACAATTTGGCATCGGGTTTGTGGCCCAGTGCTTGTTGTTTGCGTCATTTTTGGGTATTACGTTGGTTGTGCCTCTGTACGTCGAAGGGCTCTGTGGTGCTACGGCGCTCGAGGCGGGTTTTGTTTTGTTGCCAGGGACGATCGCCGCGCTTGTCATCAATCCGCTTGCAGGGGTTTTGACCGATCGCGTGGGGGTGCGCCCCGTGGTGGTCTGCGCGGGGGTTTGTCTGGTGGCGGGAGCGGTGGGGATGGTCTTTATTGATCAACGGACTTCGCTTGCGCTGGTGATGTTTTGGCAAGGGGTTCGAAGTGTTGGCATTGCCGGACTTATTGGGCCATTGACCTCCTGGAGTCTCGCTAAGCTGTCGCGCGAAATTGTTACCGATGGCAGCTCGTTTTGCGTTGCGGCGCGTCAGGTGTGCGCTTCTTTAGGCACGGCGGCTATGGTGTTTCTCATCACGACGACGGCAACCCTTGCGGTTGACCCAGCGCTGGGCTATCAGCTTGCCTTCGGCTGCTCTGCCCTGCTCGCCGCAGGGACGTTGGCTTGTATTTTTTGGTGGGAGCCTTAGCGGCTCTGACGCCCTGGCTTATGAAGGCGCGCGA
>JAVVXN010000016.1:0-26873 GCA_036651575.1 Raoultibacter sp.
TGAGCCGCTATAGTATAACTGTCTCATGCGTGGATTGCGTGAAAACTTCAAATCCATCATGAGTGATGACCCCGAAATCTTCCAAACGCATGCCAAATTCGCCCGGCCGATAGATGCCCGGCTCGACGGTAACCACATTACCGCAGACCAGAGGCGCTTCGTTGCGCACAGACAACACCGGTTGTTCGTGGATGTCGATGCCAACCCCGTGCCCTAACCCGTGACCCATCGCGTTGGCAAACCCACCATCGGCAAGCACTTCTTCGGCTCGGGCGTGCGCTGCCGCACCCGTCACGCCGGGACATAGCATATCTTCCACCGTTTCATTGGCGCGGCGCACCGTTTCCCATGCGCGAGCCATCACCCCGTCGGGCTCTCCTAAAAACACCGTACGCGTCATGTCGGAGCAATACCCAAATGCTCGGGCCCCGAAATCAAGTACGACGCACTGGCCCGCTTCCAACACGGTTTCACCCGGTATGGCATGGGGGCTGGCCCCGTTGGCGCCCGTGGCCACAATCGATGAAAAGGCCAAGCCGCTCGCGCCGTGACGCACCATAAAATCTTCGAGTTCGATCTGGATAGCACGCTCGGTCATGCCCGGACGTATGTAACCGATGATATGGGCAAATGCTGCATCGGTAATAGCCTGGGCCGCCTTTATGCGGGCGATTTCAACCGCATCCTTCACGGCGCGCAACCCCACGATAATGCCACTTGTTTCCGCGATGCGAGGAGATGCCGATGCCGCTTCAAACGCGGTCGTAAGGCGGCGATATTCGGAAAGCGCAATGCTGCTTTCGATGCCTAACACACGGGGCAAAACCCGATCGCAATCGCGCGTATCGCAGGTTGCCGAAAACGTTTCGGCGGCAAACGTGGTGAAATGCTGCGGGGTGGTATCAATGGTGATACCGGTGCCCCGTGCCGCTAAAACGCACGCCTCGCCGTAGCGCGTGTCGGTATGCAACGCTGCCGCCTCGGAGGTGATCATCATCGCGTGAGCATCTTCGTCGTCAAACACCTCATCGAATGCCGCCAGCCATTTGATGTTGGATACGTCACGCACGTAAAAGGCCGCATATTCCTGCTGGGACATAACGGCGCGCAAACGATTGATGCGGGAAAGGGCGTCAAGAGGGGTATCCGCCGCCGTAGCCACGTGCCCATCCGAGCCTTCGCACGCAGCAGATGCCGTCGGCAAAACCGCCGATGCGACAATCGCGCGGCCCGAATATTTTCGCTCAAAGCCTTCGCCTAACCGCTCGGTTGCCCCCGACATCAAAATGTCAAACGCTTCGAAATATCCCGCGATACCTTTTCCCTTGATTTGAGCCACGCACACCGGAGCGATAACGGAATGGGAACGAAACGCTTCGCGAGCGGCAACATCGGACAGATGCACTTCAACGGCGGGCACCCCCACCGCCCCAATGGCATCGCGCAGCGCGTAGGAATAGTGTGTGTGAGCACCGGGATTGTAAATAATACCGTCATAGATCAGACGCGCATCATGAATAGCTTCAATCAATTCACCTTCGTGGTTGGACTGAAAACATACGATACGCGCCCCTTTTACCGACGCGTATTCTTTCATGAGCGCCTCAAATGAAGCCAGCGTTTCTTTGCCGTATATTTCAGGCTCACGCACGCCCAGCAAATCCAAATTTGGTCCGTGGAGCAACAAAAATTCTTTCATAGCACTATCCTTTCGATCGCTGCCACCCGGCAAGGTGTTCAAGCACAACGGCAGGCTCAACCTCAACTACTTCCCAGCTTCCCACATCGCGCAGCAGTACAAACCGCAGCTGCTGTGCGCGTACTTTTTTGTCGCCACCCATCGCGGCCATGAGCTTTTCAGGCGACGGAGCGAAGGTGAGCGACGGCAAGCCGAGTTCATCAAGCATATCATTTTGCGCGGCGACAAGATCGCGCGGCGCGCCAAGGATCGCCTCACTCAACTCAGCGGCAAAACGCATACCTTCGGCAACAGCTTGGCCGTGCGAATAGGTGCCATATCCTGCCAACAGCTCGATGGCATGGCCCAGCGTGTGTCCGTAGTTCAAGCATTCGCGCACACCACGGCTTTCGAATTGATCGGCAGCCACGATATTGGCCTTGCACACCACGCTGCGAGCGATGGCTTCTTCGACCACGGCCGCATCGCGCGCCGCAAGCGCTTCGGTATGCTCGGTCAGCCAAAAGAAGAAATCATCCGAATCGATACAGGCAGCTTTGACGATTTCAGCACAACCACAGGCCCATTCACGCGCGGGTAACGTCTGCAGCGTATCGGTTGCGGCACACACGTAGGACGGTTGCGCAAACGTGCCGACCAAGTTTTTACCCGCATCAAGGTTGATACCCGTCTTGCCGCCAACCGAAGCATCAACCATAGCCAGCAGCGTCGTCGGCACCTGCACGAAATCGAGGCCGCGCATATAGGTGGAAGCCGTAAAGCCAGCGATATCTCCCACCACGCCGCCGCCAAGCGCCACAACCAGCGCATCACGGGAAAGCCGCAGAGCCGCCATGGCCTGCCAGATTTCGGATGCACACGAGACGGACTTCGAGGTCTCACCCGCCGGCACAACAATCTGCGACACGCTAAATCCAGCTGCCGTAAGCGACGCTTTAAGCGCATCAAGATAAAGCGGCCCCACGGTGGAATCGGTCAGCACGAGTGCGCGGGTAGCGCCGGAAATCCCGCGCAGGCGCGCGCCAAGCGCGTCGAACTGTCCGGCACCGATGCGCACATCGTAGGGTGTTTCGTCGGCGATGTTGACGACTACTTTGGTTGTTGGCATAACACGCCTTTCTTCAAAAGTATCCTGCGCACCTCGTGTGCGATACGCGCGACTGACTTGCCCGCCGTGTTGATGGTGACATCGGCCACTTCGGCGTAGTACGGTTCGCGTTCAGCGTTTGTTTTGCGCGCGTTGTCAAGATCTTTGAACAACGGCCGATTTGCAATGTTTTTGATACGATGGGAAGCTTCGTCGGCCGACACGTCAAGATGGATGACGAAACCGCACTCGCGCAACAGGCGACGATTTTCAGAGCGCTTGATCACGCCGCCGCCACACGAAATAAAGAGCGGGTCGAGCTCGGTCATCTCCGTCAGCACGTCATGCTCAAGATCACGAAAACGCGCTTCGCCCAGTTTTTCAAAAACTGCCCCGACCTTACACTCACGCGATCGTTCGAGATACGTATCCATGTCGACGGCTACAAGCGCGCAGTCGCGCGCCACGCGCCGAGCAACCGATGTTTTACCGGCGCCCATAAATCCCACAAAAAAGACGCGGCGGGTCAGATGAAACAGAAAGCGATCAGAGGGTCTTGGACGCGACTTGGCAGGAGCGGCGGTTTTGGCAGGAGCACCCTGAGTGCTAGCGGGTCGCTGGTTGGTATTTGAATGCTTGCTGCTATTGCCGGAACCCGACTTATGGCGAGCGTGCGATTTGTTGTTGGAGCGGTGGTTGGCATCGGCTTTGCGCTGGTTGTTGCGGGGGCGCGCCTTGGTGCTATCGCCCGCAGCGCCACGACCTCCTCGCTGTTTACCTTTGCCACCCGGCGCCGTATTCTTTTTTTCTTCACTCATGGTTTTGTCGTTTCATAAGACATCACCTTAGCGTGACGCCGTTTTGAGGCGTTGGCGATAAGCTTTGACGGCTGCTTTGATATCGGTCATGTTGTCGCAGCCAAACTTGGTCAGATAGGCATCGGCCAGCACAAACGCAACTTCAGCTTCCGCCACCACGGCACAGGCGGGCACGGCACACACATCACTGCGTTCTTTGCTGGCCTGCGCCGCTTCGAGCGTGTCGATATTGATGGTGGGAAGTGGGCTGGTCAGAGTAGGAATCGGCTTCATAGCGGCCGTTATAATCAGGGGCATGCCCGTAGTCATGCCACCCTCCAAGCCGCCCGCGTTGTTGCTGGCACGCGAAAAGCCGTTCTTTTTTGTATGGATAATCGGATCGTGCACAACCGAGCCATAGCGTTGCGCCGCCTCAAATCCCAGACCAAATTCGACCCCTTTGATGGCGGGAATAGAAAATAGCGCCGCCCCCAAGCGCGAGGTGAGACGATCGTTTGGGTGCGCGTAACCACCAACGCCACACTCAAGCCCCGTGGCGATCACCCGAAAGGTACCGCCCAAGCTTTCGCCCGTGATGCGTGCCACATCGATAGCTCGCTTCATGGACTTTGTCGTTTCGGGGTCAGGACAACGCATTTCGCTCATTTCAATATCAAGCGGCTTATAATCGGGGCCGGCCACCAGCGGTTCATCCTCTTCTAAGGCCACCGTGCCCACACGGGTCACGTAGGAAAATATCTCGACACCCAACTCTGCCAAAAATTCGCGGGCGATACCGGCAGCCGCTACACGAGCTGCCGTTTCTCGGGCACTCGCGCGCTCAAGCACGTTGCGGCAATCCTGTGTATCTATCTTGAGCGCGCCCACCAAATCGGCATGGCCCGGGCGAGGCGTCACTTCGCGCACGATATCTTCAGGAGCCGTCCCAAACACCGCCATGCAATCTTTCCACATTTCCCCATCCGCATTGGCAATCTGCAGCGCCACCGGCGTGCCCAGCGTACAGCCAAACCGCAAACCGGAGAGCACGCGAACGTGATCCATCTCTATTTTTTGGCGATCACCGCGGCCATAACCGGCTTGACGACGAGCAAGATCGGTATTGATTTGTTTTTCCGATATCTTCAACCCTGCAGGAACCCCGCTGACGATAGCCGTCAACGCCACCCCATGGCTTTCGCCCGCCGTTACATACTGCATGTGCGCTCCTCGTGCTGTCCTCTTATTGTGCGATTGAGAAAAATTTTAGCACTCAAAGGCTGCGGCATCAGCCATAATGCGAAACATCTCGTCTGTACCAAGAGAAACCTGCACATCGTTGACCTCAAACAGCACAACCGCAGTCGCCACAGCCTGCGCGACCAGCATGCCCGAGCCGTCGTATGCCTGACACCCAGCACCACGCGCGGCCGACACAAGCGCCGTTTCGCCGTGACCGTATACCACGTCGAAGACAACGTGCCCTTCCCGCAGCAGATCGGTGTCAAACGGCGCCTTATCGCCGGGATGCATACCGCAAGGCGTCGCGTCGACGATCAGATCCGCCGCCGTGATAGCCTGCGTCGAGGTCTGATAGCTGCCGAAGAAAAACGAGGGTTCCTCATACGCTTCGCGAAAGCTGCGATAGTGTGCCCCTGAAGCCGGCGCTCCCATAGCCGCAAGGGACAACCGACCAAAGTCGGTAAGATAAGCGGTGATGGTGCGCTCGGCACGTTCCTTGTTGCGGCCGATCAGTGTGATACTGTTCGCACCAGCAAGAGCTGCGGCATGCAACGTTGCAAGCGAGGTGGGACCCGTTCCGCACACGACCACGTTTTTGCCCGCAAACGAAAACCCCGTGCTTTCAAGGTAGGTGACAAAACCCTGTCCGTCGACGTTGAAGGCAAGCAGGTTGTCGTCCTTTACGGCCAGCACATTGGCTCCCCGTGCCAGTTTTGCCGTGGATGCCTTGACGGAGGCAACTTCATACGCAAGCGGCTTATACGGCATCGTGACGTTGAGCCCTAAGAAATCCCGAGAAGCAAGAAATTCCCGTGCTTCTTCCGAAGTTGCACAATCCATAACCCCGTAGTTCCAATCAAGGCCAACCGCTTCGTAAAGCGCGTTGTGCATAACGGGAGATTTTGAGTGCGCGATATCTTTTCCTAGGGCGTAAATGTTGTGCACGCTATTCCTTCTTCCGGTTGCATGTCTCCGATAAACGCCCGCTCCACATGACGCAGCAACAACGTATGTTTGAGATCTTGCTCAACCAAAGGACACACCAGGTAGGCTCGCATGCCCAAAAAATGAGCGCCCAACACATCGGTAATCAGTTGGTCGCCGATGACAAGAGTGCTGGCACGCTTCGCGCCGATTTTGCGACGCGCGATCAAAAAGGCGGGAGGCAAAGGCTTGACGGCCTTGGCGACAATCGGCAGCCCGAGACGATCGGCCACCGTATAGACTCCCGCGTGAAAATTGTTGGAAACCAAGCAAAACACGATACCGGCATCCCGTGCCATAGCAAGCCAGGTACTCACATCGCGAGGCACCTCGTGCGTATCGCGCGTGAAGATGGTGTTGTCGACATCGAGCAGCACATGAGTGAATCCCGCCGCCACGATATCGCGCTTGATATCGATACGCGATATACGCGAAAAGAATCGATCCGGCTCAGTAAAATCCATGGCGCACCCTATTTTCCGTATCGCTGCGCCCTACGACGCAGCGATGGCGCCTTGATGGTCTTCGTAATTTTCACTAAACGAGTACACCATTTTGCCATTCTGCTCGGCAAAATAGAAGTAGTAGTATTTCGTTTCATCTGGCTTGCAAACCGCCTGTAAACACGACATGCCGGGCGAGCAGATAGGTCCTGCTGGCAAACCCCTGTTCAAGTACGTGTTGTAGGGGCCTTCAACCTTCAAATCGTCAGGTGTCGGATCTTTACCAACCGTATAGGCGGTTGTGGCATCGCTTTGCAGGGGCATGTCGATAGCCAAGCGGTTGTAAAACACCGATGCCACCGTGGGGCGGTTATCAAGCGCCGCTTCCTTTTCGACCACGGATGCCATCTTGAGCACATCGTAGGCAGAAAGCCCCTTGGACTGCGCGTAGGAGTAATCAAGGGTAGCCGTTTCGGTCTTGTATTGGTCAAGCATCTGACGCACGACAGTATCGGCAGTAGCACCATCGACACGCTTGTAAGTCTTTGGAAACAAGAAGCCCTCAAGGGAATTGTTGTACACATCGGCCACGAACGGATAATCGCTCGCATAAGCGGAAGCATTGTTGGCTGCAGCTAAAAACTCATCGGCGGAAATGGTGCCTTGATAGACTTCCGCAACCTTGGTTGCCGTCTTTTGCAGCGTATAACCTTCGGGAATAGTCAGGCCCCCTTCAGTGGTGGGACCGGCCTTTAAGGTGGTAATCACCTCTTCAAGCTTCATACCCCCGGCAAAGGTATACGAGCCCGGCATGAGTGAAGATTCAAGACCGCTACTCGCAATCTGCTTGGTGAAATCCGCGACTGAAGAGATAACGCCAACCTCTTTGAGCGATTGGCCGATTTGCTGGGCACCTGCCCCTTCAGGGACGGTTACCTGCACCTGCTGACCCGCAGGTAAAAGGTTGGAATCGGAATCGGCAGGGGCAGAAAAGAACGCGAAAGCAGCCCATGCGATACCGGCAACCACGACGAGCGCCAAAATAACTGCGACCACCGCGGGGACCGGATTTTTTTTGGGAGGACGAATATGACTGGTGTCATACGTTTTAAATTGCCTCTCGCCGCGAGCGTGCGCGGAACGGGCGGCATGATTCGGATGTTCCGAATAGGTGACGCGTTTGTGAGCGGGCATGATCTGCCTTTCTTTTTTTCAAGCCTACAAGGCGCGGGCGTCAAGCCATGCTTGCAAGAACAAACTTGCAGCTATCATATCGACTTTACCGCGCATTTCGCGTTCCGAGAATCCCTTTTCACGCAAACTCCGTTTGGCCGCTTGAGAACTGAGGCGCTCATCGGTAAATTCGCAGGGCAGGCCCGTGGCGCGGGCAATGCGGCCGGCGCTTTCTCTGACGTGCTGGGCTTGTGGTCCCTCGGTGTGATTCATGGTATAGGGCAAGCCAGCCAAAAGCATTTCTGGTTCCCAATCTTGCAAAACGCGTCGAAATGACGGCGCGCCTTCAAGCACCTCTTTGGCGGGCAGCACGCAAATCGGCGATGCCACCCGCTCTTGAGGATCACAGATGGCGCATCCGATGCGCGCATCTCCGATATCGAGTGCAAGGATACGCATTATGCCCCAAACATCGTTCGGGCTGCGGCGAGCGCGGCTTCGAGGCCCGAAGCATCCTTGCCGCCTGCTTGCGCCATGGAGGGCTTACCACCGCCGCCACCTTTGATGTGGGGCGAAATGCTGCGAATGACCGCGCCGGCATCAAAACCTGCAGCAACCGCTTCATCGGTGCCCGCAGCCAACAACAACGGTGCACCCTCATATTCAGACGCCAAGATACAGGCGCCGGGTGCATCCATGTGAGAACGCACGATATCCCATGAATGACGCAATCCACCCCCATCGACACCGGGGATTAAAGCCACCAACAGCGGATAGCCCACGTCAAGCACGTCGTGCAGGTAGGAATCCATTTCGCCTTCAATCAGGCGACGCTTGTTGACCTTGCGCTTTTCGTTGACTTCCTTGAGGGTGCGCAGGTTGGCAGCCGTGCGTTCGCTGACATCAAACATTGGCACGCGCAGCTCTTCGGCCGTTTCTTTAAGCTCGCCTTCGATCTTATTCATGTGAGCCAGCGCGTCAAAGCTCGAAACCGCTTCGATGCGACGCAGGTTGGCGCCAACCGAGGCTTCGCTCGTAATTTTAACGAATCCGATTTCGGTCGTAGCCGAAACGTGAGTACCGCCGCAGAGTTCTTGCGAGAGCCCTTCGATATCGAGCACGCGAACAAATTCGCCGTACTTTTCACCAAACAGGGCGATAACGCCGGCTTCGCGGGCGGAAGTAAGGGAGGTTTCGTAGGCGCGCACCGCATGGTTTTCCATGATGGCCTGGTTGGCCAAACGCTCCACTTCAACGATTTGATCGTGGGTCATGCCTTCGAAGTGCGTGAAGTCAAAACGCAAACGATCGGGGGCAACAAAGCTACCCGCCTGCTTGACGTGGTCGCCCAACACCGAGCGCAGGGCCCAGTGCAGAATGTGAGTTGCCGTATGGTTGCGGCAGATGCGGTCGCGACGGGGAGCATCGATGGAAAGACGCAGCTGATCGCCCACCGCAATCGTGCCCTCTTCGACCTTCACATCATGGACGTAGAGGCCTTTTTCAGGCTCGCGAGCATCGACAACCTCAACGGCAACACCCGGCGCGTACATGATGCCGATATCTCCCACCTGGCCGCCTTTTTCGGCGTAAAAAGGCGTCTTGTCGCACACGATACGTGCGGTGTCTCCCGCGCACACCGTCTCGACGCGTGCACCATCTTTGAGCAGCACCTGTACCGTGGCATCGATTTCGTGCTTGGTGTAGCCAACGAAATCAGTTGCACCGATTTCTTCCAAGATGCCGATCATGAGACCATCGTAGGTCGACCAGGCGTTGTTGGCATCCTTTGCGCTGGCACGAGCACGCTTTTTCTGCTCATCCATGCACGCAACAAAGCCCGCCGTGTCAACTTCAATATTTTTGGCTGCGCAGATTTCCTGCGTGACTTCGATGGGGAACCCGTAGGTGTCGTGCAGGGCGAAAGCATCCTTGCCGGCAAGCACGCTGCCCTCCATGACGTCGAGTACTTCGGACAGATAAGCCTGCCCCTGGCGCAGCGTGGCTCCGAAACGCTCTTCTTCGGAAAGCACGACGCGTTCGACCAGTTCACGATTTTCAATAACCTCGGGATACACATCGCCCATAAGCTCGATAATTTTGTTGATGTAGTGCGCCAGAAACGGCCCGTCAACACCAATCAGGTGCGCCTGCATAACAGCGCGACGCAGCAAACGGCGCAGCACGTAGCCACGTCCCTCATTGGAAGGCAGCACGCCATCGGCGATAAGGAACGTTACCGAACGGCTATGATCGGCGATGATGCGCAGCGACAGATCGTCTTCCTTGGTTTGGCCATAGACACGACCGGAAAGCGTTTCGCCCACGGCGAGCAAATCGCGCATGAGATCGATTTCGTAGTTGGATTGGACGCCCTGCATGATGGCTGCAATGCGCTCAAGCCCCATGCCGGTATCAATATTTTTCTTGGGAAGCGGTGTGAGGGTGCCATCTTCTTGGCCGTCGTACTGCGTGAACACGAGGTTCCAATACTCCAAGAAACGATCGCAATCACAACCCGGAGCGCAGTCGGGGCTGCCGCAGCCGAATTCTTCACCCTGGTCGTAATAAAGTTCAGAGCACGGCCCACAGGGGCCGGTCGGACCGGCACGCCAGAAGTTATCCTCTTCACCCAAGCGAGAAATGTGATCTTCGGAAACGCCGAGCTTTTTCCATATCTCGATGGTTTCATCATCGTCATTAAAGACGGTGAAATACAAGCGATCGACGGGAAGCGCAAGCACTTCAGTTGAAAATTCATAGGCCCAAGCGCACATTTCTTCCTTGAAGTATTCGCCAAAGCTGAAGTTTCCCAGCATTTCAAAGAAGCTGAAGTGGCGGCCCGTCGTGCCGATGATATCGATGTCGTTGGTGCGCACGCATTTTTGCACCGTTGTCGTACCCACGAAGGGGGCCTCAAGGTGCTTTTGCTGCAAGAAGTACGGCTTGAACTGCACCATACCGGCACTGGTCAAAAGCAACGAGGGATCGTCGGGAATCAACGAGGACGAAGGCATGCGACGGCATCCCTTCGATTCGAAGAAGCGGAGGTATTTTTCTCGGATTTCAGCGGTGCTCATATATTCCATAGTCGTTCTTTCCTGCTTTGAGTTGTCAATATTGTCCACAAGGAGAGACGACCGCATCACAATCTCTGATACAGCCGCCACATCCTCTGATTCCGTAACAATCCCCTAACGGGGTTTTCGATTATTCCCTGTCCGTTTGCTTCCGGCCTTCTTTTCTTCAACCCTTGAAAAAGCCGCAGAAACATCCGGATGCGGAGACGTCGCATCAAGGATGGGATCGATACTTCCTTCATTTGGTGTTCCTTGGAAGAATACACCATCTTCAGCCACGAGACGACGTCCGGTCTTTTTCTCGAAATAGTAAACAAAAATCGCCTTGGTAACCGCGATGGCCGGAATGGAGGCGAGCATACCCACCAGCGACCCCAAAAGCCCGCTCATCGCGCCGCCGATGGCAGAACCCGCCATCAAGGCGAGGATGGTCAGTGCCGGATGCACGTCAACTGAGTTGGCCATAATCTTGGGCGACACGAACGTGTAGACAATCTGCTGCACGCCGATGGTGGCAATAAGCGCGATGATCGCGATCCAGGGGCTGACAAACACACCAACCACCGCCGCCAAGGCGCCGCCCAACCACGGGCCGACAATCGGAATGATATTGAGCAGACCGCAGATACCACCGAGCGCGGCGTAATTGGGAACGCCGATGATACCGAACACGACCCCGCAACCGATACCGATGACAACGCACTGCAGCACGGTTCCTTTGATGTAGCCGCCCATGACGCGCGTCAACGTGACGTGAAGCATTTCCATGTCTTCGGCGTGCTTGGTGCCGACCAAACGCTTGCATTCGCGCCCCAGATCGGGCAATTCCATCAGGATCCAAAAACCGACGACCAGCGAAAAACCGATAACCATAAAGCTGTTCATAACCGTGGTTCCCACGGCGACCACGCCGGTTGCGCTATTGCGCGCCAGGCTGGAAGCCCAATCCGACAACGCCTTGAGCGCATTGTTCATCCAGCTGTTCACCACGTCGTTTTGCAGGATGCTGGCGTATTGATTATAGAATTCGTTACCCCACGCCGTGATGGATGTGATGTAGTTAGGGATGCTCTTTAACAGGTCGGCAAACTGAGCACCCAAACCGACCGCAGGAGAACACAAAAGCGCCACGACGACCCCCATGACAACGAACATCACAACGTAGGCAATCGTGGAACCGACAAGGCGATTGACACCCCTTTTTTCAAGAAAGCTGACGGGCCCGCGCAAACAGAACACGATGATGAGCGACCAGACCATGATACCGACGGGAACCGACAAGATATTGAGCAGGTAGACAAACACCCCGGTAAGCAAAATAGCGCCGACCACCATCCACACCTGCATAAAATGACGCTTTGTTTTTATCGTTTTTTCTCTTTCCCGATCGGGGTCAACCACGGGATCCCCCTTCTGCATCGGGTCCGGAATGTGAGCGCTATTGAGTGGATTCATCGGCGGCAGATTTCGAAAGAGTTACCTGGTCAGGGGTTGGCACGGTGCTTGTCTCTTCATAGGTAAAGTATTTTTCTTTGAGCTGCTGCGCATCTTCGGCTGCGTGCGCCTGCGCAACGCGGGCCACGTTAGCCGCAGCTTCGTTTTGCGTCTGAAGAGTTTCTTCGCGCTGGAGCGTATCGGCAGCACGCTGATCGCGCTGCGGCTGTTCGGAGGCAAATGTTTCGGCAACGAGCTGCTCGGCGGTATCGATACCTTCGGAAACAAGGGCGGCGGCAGGATTGTTGGGAGTTTTTTTACCGAAGGCGTGTTCTGCCTTTTTTTCACCGAGAGCAATCGACTCATCGGAAGCACGCCGTGAGCGCAAAACGCCCCGCACGCGATCGGTCATCGTATTGACGATGGCAATAGGAGCACTGGTGGCTGATTCGACGGCATTGGCCGCCGTGGACACCTTGTCCGTGATGTCGTTGACATCTTCGAGGATCTGATCGAGGCGCATGATTTCAAGATTGGCCGCATCGACGGTGAGGGCAACACGTTCGACAAGCGGATCGATTTTTGCGACGGCCGGTTCGAGAGATGCCGTAATTTTTTCGATGCTCTCAAGCGTTGGATCAAGCTTTTTCTGCACATCATCGACCGCAGTACGTGTCTTGCGAACCGTTACCACCAATTCGATCAAAAGCCAAACAAGAGCCACGCCGACAACAACAAACACAACCGGCAAGATATTGCTGAAAAATTCGCCGAAATCCATGAGCTGACCTCCTAATTCCAAAGTCAATACTGTATCACGTTAGCGCTGAAGCCGATCGCGTGCCACGGCATCTACACGATAGGCTTCCCAACCCCGCTCCTGCGGCTTAAAAAAGCATCCCCGCGTGAGGCCATCGGGTAAATACTGCTGGTCAACCCACCCTTCCGGATAATCGTGCGGGTAGCGATACGACCCATATTTCTCCGAACCGGGGCGATGGCGATCCCGTAAAGGATCGGGGACATCACGTAAAGGCCCGTTTCGCACTTCGTCAAGAGCGGCACCGATACCAAGATAAGCGGCGTTGCTTTTTGGCGCAAGAGCTAAATATACCGCCGCCTGCGCCAAATTGATACGGCATTCAGGATAACCGATAACCTCAGCCGAGCGAAAGGCCGCCTCGGCAATGAGTAAAGCTTGCGGATCAGCGTTGCCCACGTCTTCCGATGCTAAAATAAACATACGGCGCGCAATAAACTTCGGGTCTTCCCCACCCTCGATCATGCGGGCAAGCCAATACAGGGCCGCATCGGGATCCGAACCGCGCATTGACTTGATAAACGCCGATATCACGTCGTAGTGCATATCCTTATTCTTATCATAGGGAAGCCCTCGGTGCGGCATTACCTGCTCAACGTGAGCGACACCAAGAGAGACCGGTGTTGCCGAAGTTGTCGCATCGATCATTGAAGCGGCCAATTCCAGCGTGGTCAGCGCGGCACGACCATCGCCGCCCGCCAGGCGCACGATCGCTTTGCGCGCATCTTCATCAAGGGTATAAGCGCCCTTCAAACCACGCTTATCGCGCAACGCCCGATCGAGCAATTCCGAGATATCGGCATCGGTCAAAGCATGAAGCTCGACAACACGCGAGCGCGAAAGCAGCGCGGAATTAACTTCGAAGTAGGGATTTTCCGTTGTAGCCCCCACCAAAATCACAATGCGATCTTCCACAGCGTGCAACAGGGCATCTTGCTGACCGCGATTGAAGCGATGAATTTCATCGACGAACAAGATGGTGCGAGCGCTCGAAAACGCAAGCCGCTTTTCAGCCGCATCTATTTCGCGCCGCAGATCGGCTACGGTACCGCCAATTGCAGAAACTTCGACAAAAATCGCCTTGGTGCTCTCCGCAATAATGTGCGCGAGCGATGTTTTCCCCGTCCCAGCCGGACCAAACAAGATGACAGAACTTAAGGTATCGCGCTCGATTGCCGCCTTAAGCCAGCTGCCCGGACCGACAATGTCGAGCTGTCCTACCAGCTCATCGAGGGTGGTCGGCCGCATGCGAACCGCCAAAGGAGCGGCCTTTGTCCGAGCCTCGTTTTCTATTTCAGTAAAGAGATTATCCATTCCCATACTTTAGCATGATGTCAAGACTTTTCTTTCCTCAAACTGGTCATATACTTCTAAGTAAGTCCTACTCTCTCTCCGTTTATACGATGGACCGATGCGATTTTTTTGGGAGCTCAAGATCGCGGGTGGAATGGGAATTCGTGTCCGTTGATACGAAAGCCAGGATATTCGCTGCGAGCACCCACCTTTTAAGGTGGGTTCATCCTGGCGGAGGCGAGAGTGGGGCGAACTTGAGCGAGAAGGTGGTACCTTGCCCCAAGGTACTGGCAACCTCGATGGTTCCATTGTGGTATTGAACGGCATGCTTGACGATAGCTAAGCCAAGCCCCGTGCCACCAGTTTCTTTTGACCTACTCTTATCGACGCGGAAAAAGCGCTCGAAAATCTTATCCTTATACGCTTCAGGAATACCCGGACCGCTGTCGGTGACCACGACCACGGGTCCTTGATCATCGCTTTCAACCCGCATGGTGACGCGACCGCCTTCATGGTTGTAACGAATGCCGTTTTCAATCAGGTTGTAAAGCATTTCTTCGGCAAGCGTATCGACTCCCAAAATAAAGGTCGATTCGCCTTCGACCACCACCGATACCTTGTTGGCTTGCGCAAAGCTTTGCAGGCGGCTCGCCACAATTTTAGCCGTAACGAACAAATCGATGGGCTGGTCGGTTTTTTCGCTGCCGACGGTTTCATCGAGACGGGATATCGTCAAAACATCATTGATAAGCGAGCGCATCGTTTGCGATTCTTCATAAATAAGCCCGGCAAACTTCTGGCGATCGGCAGGTTTAACCATGTCGTTTTTTAACAGTTCCGCATACCCCGAAATGACCGTCAGCGGCGTTTTCATTTCATGGCTGACGTTTGACGAAAATTCACGACGGAGGTTTTCAGCGATGGCCAGTTCTTTGTTTTGAGCCTTAAGCTGCGCCTGCTGTTCGTCGATGCGCCCGAGAAGCGGGTTCATTTCATCGTAGATTTCGTTTTCGAGGGGCTCCTTAAAATTGAGAGCGTCAATCGGCTTCATGATGCGACGCGTCAGTGCGCGGGATACGAGCGCCGCCAAAAACGTGACCATCACCACCGCAATAGCCATCGGGATCACCATATCACCCAAAAAGATAAACAGGGATTGACGTTCTTCGGAAAGCCGCACGATACTGCCATCATCAAGCTCAACCGCAGCGTAAATGGTGTCTGTTTTCAGGGTATCGGAGTAGCGAATAGCCGTTGCTATCCCCTGCTTGTTTGCCTCGATTACTTCGGGGCGCGTAGCGTGATTATCGGCCGCAAGGGCATCTGATGCGCTATCGACTAAAACCGTGCCGTCGGGTCCAATCAGCGTATAGCGAATGCCTCCAACAAATTGGTTTCGGGCAATATCGGTTTGATGCTGAGGATCCGCATTTAAGGCGGTAGCAGCCGCTTGAGCTTCGGCAACCAGGCGCTTTTCGGCAACGTGCTCGAAGGATTGATAGAAAATAACACTCGTGACCGCCAAAAACACCAGGATCAAAAAAAGCGAAAAGAGCAAAACCGTCCTGAAGATGGTTCCCGCAAGGCTTTTCGCATGCAGTTGCAAATGAAACATCGCGCGCTACGCCGACTGCGACTTGATGCTGTAACCCACGCCGCGTACCGTATGGATACACCGATCAACGCCGGGATGAACCGCTGCCAACTTCTGGCGCAGCGTCTGCACGTGCACATCGACCGTACGGGTGCCACCAGCATAGGTGATCCCCCACACGTCTTCGAGCAACTGATCGCGGGTAAGCACCTGGCCTTCATGCTGCATCAAAGTTTTGAGCAGGTCAAACTCTTTCAGTGTCAGCACGACGGGTTTATCGGCAGCCGTTACCGTATGCGCCGCGGCCGAAAGGGCGATGCCGTCACACGAAATCACCCCTTGCAGGCATGCCGCCGGTTCACCCGCCCGGCGCAGAAGCGCATTGACGCGCGAGACCAATTCCATCATGCCAAAAGGCTTGGACAGGTAATCGTCAGCTCCGGCATCAAGCCCGCACACCGTATCGTATTCAGTGCCCTTCGCCGTAAGCATCATGACGGGCAAAAACTTGGTCGCAGGGTCGCACCGCAGCTGTCTCAAAATTTCAAGCCCGTCGGTTTCGGGGAGCATGATATCAAGTAAGGCCAGTTCGGGAATTTGTTTTTTAAGCGCCGCAAAAAAGTCGGAGGCGCACGAGAATCCGCACGCTTCAAAGCCCGCCTGACGGAGGGCGTACACGGCTAAATCCCTGATGTTGGTGTCATCTTCAACGTAATAAATCATGATCGTATAGTACCCGAAAACCTTCCTCTTCACCGCGCTTGCCGCGCATCTTACACACCAATTCCCTCCGACAAGCAAACGGAAAGAAAACCCCGATTCTTCGCTGCCCCCAAAATGACCGGGAGAAGCGCCGTCTCGGGGCATCCTTTTGTCATCCTGAGCGAAGAAGGATCTGGTCTTTTCTTTACCCGAAGCGACCAGCTACGTAATCTTGCGTGCGCTTATCGTGGGGGTTGGTGAAAATTTCTTGGGTCGAACCGGATTCAACCATGTCTCCCAGCAGAAAAAAAGCGGTCGTATCAGACACGCGCAGCGCCTGCAGCATATTGTGCGTCACCATGATGATGGTGTATTTACTTTTAAGGTCGGCTACGAGCTCTTCGATCTTGGCCGTTGAAATGGGATCGAGCGCACTGGTCGCTTCATCCATCAGCAACACCTCGGGACGCACCGCCAGCGCGCGGGCAATACACAAACGTTGCTGCTGGCCACCGGACAAACCGAGAGCATTTTTCTTGAGACGGTCTTTCAGTTCATCCCAAATCGCCGCATCGCGCAAGCTCCGCTCAACGATTTCATCGAGTTGCGCACGATTTTTGACCCCATGGGTACGAGGGCCGAAGGCAATGTTGTCATAAACCGACATCGGAAACGGATTGGGATTTTGAAACACCATCCCCACCCGACGACGCAACGCGTTGACATCAATGCCACGATACGCATCTTGTCCATCAAGAATAATTTCACCCTCAATACGGCAACCTTCAACCAAATCATTCATGCGGTTCAAGCTTTTAAGCAAGGTTGATTTTCCGCAACCAGAAGGCCCAATCAAGGCCGTCACCTGGTTTTTCGGGAAGGAAAGGTCGATGTGATTGAGCGCCTGGAAGTCTTTGTAGTACAGATTGAGACCACGGACTTGCATCTTGATCGCAGAAGCCACAGAGGTGTTGTCGAGGGAGTCCGCAGGGACGCGATCGAGGGGACTTACGGGGGTGGATTCGGGGTCTGCGTAGTTTACGGAAGTACGTTTCGGTCGATCGAGTACTGCGTTAGTCATTTCTATTTCCTTTGCTCATCTTGCGCACTGCCAGCGTCGACAGAGCGTTTAATACCACAACCATCACCAACAACACCACTGCCGTGGCGTACGTTTCATTGATATGCAAGCCTTCGCTTGCCAACACGTACATATGCACGGCCAGCGTACGGGCCGAATCGAACACCGCGGGTGCCCCTTGACCGATAAAATCAGGGACGGCCGCAATAGTGCCTGCCGTGAAAATAAGTGCGGCCACTTCACCAACAATACGACCCATCCCCAAAATGACACCGCCGAAAATACCGGGGATGGCACTGGGCAACACGACGCGAAACACGGTGCGCAGCCGACCGGCACCCAAGCCGAAACTACCTTCCCGAAACGAATCCGGAACCGCACTCAGCGCTTCCTCGCTGGTACGAATAATGACCGGCAAGACCATAATGGCAAGCGTAGCCGCACCCGACATGAGTGAAAGATTCCACCCCAACGCCGTGACGAAAAATAGCATGCCGAACAACCCGTAGATAATGGAGGGAATGCCCGCCAGCGTTTCGGCCGTCATGCGAACCAGCTGCACGAACTTGTTGCCTCGCGTGGCGTATTCAACCAAAAAGATTGCCGCGCCAATACCGAGCGGCACCGCCATCAGCAGAGAAAGCGCCAGCATCAGCAGCGTGTTGATAAGCGACGGCATCAGCGAAACGTTGTCGGAAGTGTAGTCCCACGCGAAAAGCGAAGGGGTCAGATACGGCACGCCTTTGATCAAAATATATCCCACCAAAAACAGCATGATCAGCGTGGTTACCGCTGCACCAAGATACACCGCTCCCCGCAAGCCCAGCGCAGAAAGCTCGCGTCGACGCTGAGTCCGCTCTTCGGCAGCGATGAGTGCAGCATCGATTGCATCGAGCCCTGCCGGCGCAGAAGGCGTGGTGGCAGCCTCGATACTGAATGCAAACCGGGCACTCATTGGGCATCACCTTTTTTCTTAAGAACATTAAACGTGGTATTGATGATCAGGATAAACACAAACAAAACGACGCCGGTTGCCACCAGGGCGCCACGATGCAAATCGGCCGCATACCCCATTTCAAGCACGATGTTAGCCGTCATAGTACGCACGCCCGAAAAGATACTTTCAGGAATAATCGCCTGATTGCCGGCGACCATGATCACCGCCATGGTTTCTCCGATAGCGCGTCCAATACCCAAAATGACGCCCGCCATGATACCCGAT
This sequence comes from Raoultibacter sp., assembly GCA_036651575.1. GTDB lineage: Bacteria > Actinomycetota > Coriobacteriia > Coriobacteriales > Eggerthellaceae > JAVWGW01. The sequence continues at coordinate 18,652 of JAVVXN010000016.1, forward strand.
GCCGCAGCGGGAACGACCACCTTAAACACCGCATGCTCATGGTCGGCGCCTAAGGCCAGCGCTCCTTCGTAGTACTGACGGGGCACGGCATCAAGAGATGATTGCGCAACCGTGATGATGGTGGGCAAAATCATGATGCCCAACAGCAACGCGGCGGCAAGCAGCGACAACCCATTGCCCGGTGCGGCAACGCGCAAAAACGGCACAAGCACCACCAAGCCGAAGAAGCCGTAAACGACCGAAGGAATGCCCGCGAGAAGTTCAACCCCGGGCTTGAGCACGCGCGCCACCCTGCCCGATGCAAAACGTGCCAAAAAGATTGCACACAGCACTCCGATCGGCACCCCGACCACGATGGCTCCCGCCGTCACATAGATCGAACCGATGATCATCGGAAAGATGCCATAGATATCATTGGCGGGACGCCACGTTGTGCCAAAGAGGAAATCGGGCAGTCCGATTTGCGCGATGGCCGGCACACCATTGACAAACAAAAAAATGCAGATAAGTGCCACTGCAAGGATTGAAATCCCTGCAGTGGCGGCGAAGATACCGCGAGCGACACCTTCCTTCACATGTACCTTATTCATGGAAAAACCCTTCTCGATACCAGTGGAAACCTAGGCGACGATGTCTTCCCATAAAAGCGCCTCACCCGTGTAGATTTTCATGACCTGCTCGCTGGTCAAACCTTCGATAGAAGCTTCCTTATTCACGATGACCGCAATGCCATCACGTGCGATAACCGTGGCGGCAAGACCCGCAGATTTCTCGGAATCTTTCACTTCACGCGATGCCATGCCAATGTCGCACGTAGCGTCTTTAGCCATGTTCATGCCCGTGGTCGAATCGGATTGCTGCACTTCAACCGTTACACCCGAATTGATTTTTTGATACGCCTCGGAAAGCTTTTCCATGACGGGAGTAACCGAAGACGATCCGGCAACGACGATCTTGCCGCTTTTACCAGAAGCGGTATATGCTGCAGCAGCGGAATCAGCGGCAATATAGCCATTATCAACGACGATCTTCTGACCGTCGGCGCTCATGATGAACGCCATAAAATCTTTTGCCTGCTCGGAAAGGTCCGTTTTCGTAGCAACGTTAAACGGACGGGCTATCTTATAGGTACCGCTGGCCACGTTGGCGGCAGTGGCCTGCGCGCCATCAATTTGCAGGGCACGCACGGTGTCGTTGAGCGAACCGAGGGAAATATAACCGATACCATTGGGGTCTCCCGCAATGGAGGTCATCATGACCGATGTCGAGTTGGTAATCGCCGCCTGAGGTGTCGTCAAATCAACGGTTTTGCCAGCGGAATCCTTTTTCTGAATGCCGAACAGCTCGATGAAGGCACCGCGCGTTCCCGAACCGTCTTCACGAGAATAAACCGATATATCCCCCGAAGGAGATGAGGCGCTGCCCGTGCCGCCCGTATTCGCACCCGCAGTGCCCGAACAACCCGCCATACCGAACACACCAAACGCCAACAACGCGCACAAAACGACGCCGACCAACTTCTTTTTCATTTCTGTCCTTTCAAATTCCTGTTGTTGTAAGCACAAGAACATGGTGAAGGACGCAGGTCAAAACCTCGTCTGAGCTGTGTTAAATCTGGGTAAAGTTATCCTTTACAAGTTTAGTATTTGTTGTGAATAACCTCCGCTGAGCCTTTGAGCTTTTCGAGGACAAACGGCTTGCCATCAAGGATGACAGTACCCGAAAACTCACCAAAGACCTGGTGTTGATCGGATAAAACGACACCGAAGTTTTGGTAATCAAAGCGGTCGAGCAGCGGCGTGAACACCAGATCGACCAGCCCCTCTTCATCGTGTATAGGCCAGGGCTCGAGCAGTTCGTAGCGGTCGACGGTTTTCTTCGCCGTGTCAAACGTTTCCTTTTTCGGGATATCAAAATCGACGACACCGAACTTATACCCTTTACCGTCGAGGAAAAACATGTTTTCTGTTGCCGCGCTCGTATCGCCAAAACCGTACCCTAGATTCAAACCGACCCGATGCCACAAAACAGGCTCGTCTGCATCGAGCAAGCGATCACCTTTTCCGGGTATTGCTTCTTGCGGCATCTCGCGCGACACGGCAACCGGCACCTCCGCTTTCGCATCGTTGGGAACTATTGCATCGAACACAGCAGTATCCTGCGATGCCACGCCGGTTTGCCAGCCCTGCGCACACGCCCAAAACCAATGGTTGTCACGGGTCCACACGCCACGACCCCAATCGAGTAGTCCAAATGAATCGTCAGGCGAAAACCCGTGGATCAAACGTCCTTTTTTAAAGCTACCCTGCGCGCGCATCGCAAGAATTTTCTGGTTGTAATAAAAGGCAAGCGGATCGGATGCCCACGGAGTTGCAATCACCATAGAATCGTGCGGCTGCTCATTGAGCGTCGCCTCAACATCCAACGATTCTCGTTCATCGAAACGATCGAAATGAACCCGAATATGACGCACGCCATCGGCGACTTCATAGCGAAAACTGATGCGCTTATTGCTGAATTCCGAAACTCCCTGCGAAGTTGTGGTCGGAAGATTAAACTTCCCCATCGGAAACGGCACTATTTCGCTGGTTGTCACAAACGTGGCAGCATTAAAATCGATAACCGAGGCAGAAAGCAATCCCATATATCCCAAATCACCCAACGTCAGCGCTACCGCATATTCGTCATCGTTGATCAGATAGTAATCCCATTCTTTCAATCGACGCCGAGGAGCCTTAACCCGCGTTTTGTCATAGGTAAGCAACAATTGGTAGGCCCAACCGGGCTCGACCAGTGATCCCTCAGAATTGTGTAACAGACCTTCACTCGTGATCTGGTGTTGTAGCACGTCTTTCATCTCCCCTCGCACACGCGGTGCACCTCGAGGCACTCGTGCCATGACGAATGATCCCCTCCAGCAAACACCCGACACGCGCTATGCGGTCGGGTGAATATTAACTAGTACCCATGCTATCATTAATAAATGAAGCGTTGCGTGGAATTTGCAATGGTTTTCGGTCAGATGAGCGACGCCCAGAAAAACAGTTACCAGCGGGTGATCGGCGCAATTGCACGCACGACCGCATCGGTTGCGGCGGCGACTTTTTGTGCATCGGTAATGCGCATCAGCACCTTACCGCGAAACCCCGTATCGATCACTTCGGTAAAAAGAACGACGACCTCCTGCGTTACCGGCGACACCGAAGCGGCCGCCTCGGTTGCACCCGTCTTGATGCGCTGCGCCGTTGCCTCAAGGTCGGCGTCGGTTCCCACGACCACAAACGGAACCACCATCTGTTCGGGAGATCCCAGGTGCGTCAACGAGTTATTGTTGATAATGGCATTGGGAATGGTGATGTCTTCCCCTGTCGAGGCGACGATGGTGGTATGACGCCACGTGACATCTTTCACCACGCCGCACGCACCAGACACCGCAATGTTGTCTCCCGGTTCAACCAGGTGCATCAGCGTAACCTGCAAACCGCCAATCAAATTCGCCACCGTGTCTTTAAAACCAAGCGACACCGCAATGCCACCAACACCCAAAGCAGCAATAAGGGCGCTTACGTTGACGTCAAAGCGGCTTTGCAACACGATGCAAATGCCAAGCATCCACACGATGCCGCGAGCGATGTTGAGAAAGATCGAACTGGAAGGCAGCGGTACTTCATCGCTGCGCAGAATGTGGCGCAAAAACCTTACCACCCACTTCGCAGCAAGGGCTGTGATGAGCAAAATAATAGCCGAAGCAATCACGTCAACGACAAACGGGAGGGCGAAAAACGCCTTGATCTGTTCAATAAGTTGTTCCATGGCTCGATATTACCAAGACGGGGGCTTGATAGGGAAACTCTCATGGTGTTCCCACAAAACAACCGCGTCTGCAGCAAAGCTTTTACGCAGGTCTATCACACGCTGATTGGACGAACCGCACCAGGCGAGTTCGTAGGAATTAAGCGATTCGATAAAGGGCCCGTCGATCAACACATCGCAGAGGTGCAGCAGATCGAGCGCGAGCGGATCGGGTTTGCCCGCCACCAGATCCTCAAAGCGGTAGCCCGAGTAAATCCACACGTCGTAGCCATCCGCCCTCAGACACCGCGCCAAAGCGAGACAAGCCGCGCACTGCTCGAAAGGTTCACCTCCCGAAAGGGTGACCGAACGCGTCAGCTTGTGAGCCTTGATTTCAGCGAGTACGGCACCAACACTGCTTTCGTATCCCGAGCACACCGATTGACTTTCAGGATTGTGACAACCGGGGCAACGGTGCGAACAGCCCTGTACAAAAACGGAATAGCGCAGACCCGGCCCGTCGACAATGGAGTCGCCAACGGTGCCGAAGAGGCGGATAGGAATAGTATGTGGACTTTGATCAGCCATGGGATCGATCTGCCAAGGAGCGCTGCCCCACACCTTACACAAGATATGGGGCAAACACCTCTAGCAGTGCTTGACTCGATCCTGTTCCTCTGCGCGCTTCGCGTCGTTGAAACGATCGAGCGTACCGACCAAATATCCCGTAATGCGGCGGATGCGATCGAAGGGAACGCCGTCTTCTTCGGTGCGGCCGCACTTCGGGCACCTATCGCCGATGATGCCGTTGTAGCCACACACCGGATCGCGATCGATTGGATGATTGACCGACCCGTAACCGATACCGGATTCTTTCATATGGCGGACAACCGATTCGAACGCTTCGAGATTGCCGGTCGGATCGCCGTCGAGTTCCACATACGAAATGTGGCCGGCGTTTGTGAGGGCATGGTAGGGAGCTTCGATTTCGATCTTGTCAAACGCACTGATATCGTAATACACCGGAACATGAAAACCGTTGGTGTAGTAATCACGATCGGTGATGCCCGGTATACAACCGTAGCGCTCGCGGTCCATGCGGACGAAACGGCCGGAAAGGCCTTCGGCTGGCGTGGCGATCAAGCCGTAGTTGAGGTGGCGTTCAGCCGAAATGCGGTCGAGATACGTGCGCATATGACCGATGATTTCGAGACCGAGTCGTTGCGATTCAGGGCTTTCACCATGATGGGCGCCACGCAGCGCAACCAACGCTTCGGCCAGACCAATAAAGCCCACCGAAAGGGTGCCGTGCTTGAGCACTTCGCGCTGTTCATCGTTAGGCCCCAGCTTTTCGGAATCGATCCACACGCCCTGACCCATCAAAAATGGCGCGTTGTACACCTTTTTGCGGCACTGGATTTCAAAACGTTCGTCAAGCTGCCCCACAATCAATGAAAGCTTGGAATCGAGCAGGTCGAAAAATAGGTCGATATCGCCCTTGGATCGGATGGCCAAACGCGGTAAATTGACCGAAGTGAAGCTTAAATTGCCACGACCGGGGGTCGTTTCACGATCGGGATCAAAGGAATTGCCGATGACGCGGGTGCGACAGCCCATGTAAGCAACCTCGGTTTCAGGCGTACCCTGGTAATACTGCGCGTTAAACGGCGCATCAAGGAAGCTAAAGTTGGGGAACAATCTCTTGGCCGAACAACGCATCGCCAGCTTGAACAGATCGTAGTTCGGATCGCCCGGATTGTAGTTGACGCCTTCCTTCACACGGAAAATCTGCACGGGAAAAATAGGAGTTTCGCCTGATCCCAAGCCTTCTTCGGTAGCCAGCAACATGTTTTTGATAACCATACGACCCTCCGCCGACGTGTCGGTTCCGTAGTTGACCGAAGAAAACGGCGTCTGCGCACCGGCGCGAGAATGCATGGTATTGAGATTGTGGATAAGCGCTTCCATCGCCTGAAACGTTGCGCGATCGGTGTCGGCATGTGCCTGTTTTTCGGCATACGCCAAAACCCTGTGCGCGTTGTTTTCGTCGAGATCGGCGTCGGACAGCGCCGCGTGTACGGCCGTCGTAAACGTGGCGTCCATCACGAGCGTTGCCTGCTTGCCGGTTTCACCTTCGATGCGGCCGAGCGTTTCCTGCGCGAACGCACGCGGGTCTTCAATGTCGGTGAGCAGATCGAGCGCTTCGGCGAGATGTTTTTTGTAGAGACGGCGATACGTTTTGCACACGCCGACGGCGAGACCGCGATCGAAGTCGCAAACCGCCTGGCCACCGTGCTGGTCGTTCTGATTCGATTGGATTGCGATACAGGCAAGAGCGGCGTAGCTCACAATATCATTGGGTTCGCGCAGCACTCCATGACCGGTGGAAAATCCGCCGCGGAACAGCTTTTTCAATTCGATCTGGCAACACGTTGTGGTCAGAGTGTAGAAGTCCATATCGTGAATATGGATATCGCCTTCGCGATGCGCTTTGGCAAAGCGCGGGTCGATGACGCACATCTCATAGAATTGCTTGGCCGATTCAGAGCCGTATTTAAGCATGGTACCCATGGCGGTATCGGCATCGATATTGGCGTTTTCGCGCTTCATATCCGATTCTGAAGCACTGGAAAACGTAATATCTTTCAAGGTTTTGATCAGACGGCTATTGACGTCGCGGACGCGGCTGCGATCGGCACGATAAAGAATGTAAGCTTTAGCTGTCTGCACGAAGCCCGATTCGATCAAGACCTCTTCCACTAAATCCTGGATGCCCTCAACGGTTGGCACCCCTTCGATGGCGCCCCCCTCGATCTTCGCGACAACGTTTGCCGTAATTTCAGCCGCAACAGAACGATCCTGCATGGCCGCCGACGCTTCAAACGCCCGCTCGATAGCATCAATGATTTTCGTATCATTGAACTCAGCGGTGCGGCCATCGCGCTTGATAATAGTGGTTACCATAGGGGCATTCCTTACTCTTGCTGTATACGGGGTGATTATCTCTTATGTTTTCCCCAAGTTTTCATCATCGAGGAAGCTATTTTCAACAAGTTATGAAGAAGTTTTCCACAACATATTGTGTTTTTCACGTTTTAGCATGATAGATATAGTACCGACAGATCCCACCGATAGCAAGTAGAATTATCGTGGATTCCGTAAATGGTACAAAATTAGTATCATTTATTCGGGGCGCCCAAAGAAAACGGCTTTGTCGGAAAAGCGGTAGGCAAAAACGATGCGGAAAATCGAGGGTTAGGCCACTGTACCAAAAACGTATCCCCAACCGTGACCGGTCAGCGACGAATTCATTTGATCGCACAAACGCTGCCGCGTATAGATCCCCGGGGGCAACAAATCGGCGATTTCTCGCAACTCCGGCGCTACATCAAGCGCTTCGGCCATAATTATCACATCGAGGCGGCGCACCGTTTCGTCGTGAAGGAAGAGCGCATCAACAACGTGCTGCATCGCACCGTACTCAGGGCTTTTCTCGATTGCCATAAAAACCTATCCCGTCACGTTATGAACATCAAAACCGGCGCTTGCCGCCACGAGGGCACCGGTGTAGGCTGGCGTGCTTTGCCCGCATGCGCGTAAAAATTGCACCCCAACGCTGCGCAGCGTCGTAGCAACTTCGACCATAGTATCAGGACAATAGTAAGGATTTTCAGACGTTGCCACCTGCTGGCGAGGCGCGTGCTGGGTCACCTCAAGCTGTACGAGAAGCGGTAAATCCATCTTCTCACGGGCGCCACAGGCTTGCTGCGCAACCGTTGCAAGATCGGCAGCCGAAGAAAAACCGGCCACCTGAGCTCCGTATTCAGCCATGATCTCGAGTGCTTCAGCAAGGGGCTCCGCGTGTCCAGCCAAGCCACCCGCTGCATCAAGGCACACCGAAGCCACCAGCGGTGCGTCACTGATCATGCGCACTCCCATGAGGGCGCACCGTAGGTCAGCTGTGGTCGTAAAGCCATTGAGAAAGATCGCATCGATACCGACGCTGCCGCAATTGCGCACCGCAGTCGCGTATTGATCGCGATTATGAATAAGCGATGTCTGGCTTGATGGGTCGAGCGGAAGCCCCGTTGGTCCAATTTCGAACAACACGTGCTGGGGCGTCAAAGAATTGGCTACCGTCACTGCCGCCGCAGCCAATTCGAGCGCGCGATCTTCCATGCGAGCATGAGCAAGACGTGCAGTAGTAATGCCCGCCGTGTTTGTGACCAGACATTGAGCACCCGCAAGGGACTCAAGGCGCAACGCCTCGCGAATGGAGTCCGGCTCGATTAAATTAAGAAACTCTCGGTCGCGTTCAACATCGACCCCTTGCCGCGTAAGCACCGCATCAAGCGAGCCTGATAAAACGAGCATGTCCTTGTTGAAACGTAATTGGATATCAGGCATACAGCACCCCTTCGCTCATGTTT
>JAVVXN010000017.1:0-26436 GCA_036651575.1 Raoultibacter sp.
ACAAAAGAAGTGGCATCACCCGTGGGGACCATTACGCTTGCCAGCGACGGGCAGGCTTTGGTGGGTCTTTGGATTTTTGGTCAGAAGTATTTTGCGCGTACTATCGAGGCGTGTGAAGAAGCTTCCCTTCCCCTGTTCGAAAGCGTCACACGCTGGCTCGATGCCTATTTTGCCGGCAAAAACCCTGCGATCGATTTTCCGTTGGCACCGGTGGGCATCACCCCGTTTCGTCAGGGAGTGTGGCGTATTTTGCAGCGTATTCCCTATGGGCAGGTTATCACCTATGGCGAAATTGCGCGCGAAATGGCGCAGTTGCGGGGTCGTGAGAAGATGTCGGCCCAGGCGGTGGGAGGTGCGGTGGGGCATAACCCTATCTCGATCATTATCCCTTGTCACCGCGTTGTGGGTGCGGGTGGTAGCCTGACGGGATATGCGGGCGGCATCGGAATAAAAAAACAGCTGTTACAGTTGGAAGGTGTCGATATGAGCCGTTTGTATACCCCTACAAAAGGCACCGCGCTCTAGGCTGGTTACGCGTGGTGTGCCTCAATTGTCACGGCCTGCGCAAACGTGTCGTGCTGTACGCAGAGCAGCGTATCAAGCGCAGCAATTCTGCCGTTCTCGTCGCGCGTGCAGCGGGTGCAAGCACGGTCGATCGTGGCGACGACAAGCAGGTGATCCCCGGTTTTTTGCATGCTGTTTACCTGGCAATCCAAAACGGAAAGCGCACCGCAAACGTGGGGCAGGGTGTGGGCGGTTGCGGGTAGCGGGGCAAGCGTGTGGGGCACCTGTGCACCCTTGTCTTCGGTGTGGCCGGAATGGTTGCCGCACCACCGTGCGGTTTGCGCCAGCTGCGCATCGAGTAAGTTGATGCTGCATCGCCGCGTTTCTTTCAGCAGAGAAAGGGTGTAACAGCCCTCGCGTACGGCGAAGGCCAACATGGCTGGATCGTGGGAGACGGGGGTTATCCAAGCCACGGTGGTAAAGTTCACGCGCCCGTTGCAGCAGACACCAATCAGTACCACGGGACGCGGGTTAAGCAGCGCCGCCACATCGCGACCGCGCACTTCCGCTAAAACGGATGCGAACGGGATTTTTTCTTCAACCGGTGCGTCCATGGCTAATGCGAGCAGTGGGGGGTCGTCGGCAATTCGATGCCGAGTGCATCTGCTGCATCGCTGCGCAGCTCTTCAAGGGTGATTTCGTAGCACGCCAAAGCGTCGATCCACCGTCGGAGGCAGCGGCGACCTTTGTCGGTCAGTGAAAACATTCGCTTTGCCGATCCCTCTTCCGGCGTATCCCAATACGACGAAATGAGCTCGTTTTCCTCCATGCGTTTTAAGGCGCGATAAATACCGGTAGCATCGGGTTTTTTGCCACCAAACATGGGGGATTGCGCCGCTTGCTGCACGATGATATATCCGTGAAGGGGAGTGGCGGAGTGTGCGAGCAGCGTCAGGATGGTTGGTTGGGAAAGCCGATTGAGTGACTTTCCCAGTTCGGCGCATTCTTTTAAATCAGCATCCGACTGAGGGTTGCAGCTACTCCACATAAGAAAGCCTTTCGAGGGCAGGGATAACAATGATAATGATATCATCGCACATATAGTCGACTATGGCTATTATATTCACGGTGTTTGCGAAGGGTGTGGTGGTGGGATGCGGTGGGGGTGCACAATCACCCTTTTGGGCGGAGCGGGTGGTTGTAAAGCCGCCGTTTATCTTGTGCTCAAGGGGGCGAAGTTCTCATGAAGCATTCAATCAATGATAAACTTCTGTTCATATGAACGGTAGATTTTGGAATGAAGGAGAACATCCGGTGACCGAACAACAGCAAATTAATCTGACTTCAAAAGAGTGCGCTTTGATCGCAGCACGAGCGGCCGACGAAAAGAAGGCCACTGACATCATGGTGCAGGAAGTTGGTGAGCTTATTTCGGTAACCGATTATTTTGTGATTGCAACGGCGGCGAATAATCGTCAAGTCAATGCCATCATCGATGAGATCGAAGATGCTTTACGCGAAAAGGCTCACGTTAAGCCAGTTCATCGTGAAGGTACCGGCGATGGCACCTGGGCGCTGCTCGACTATGGCAACTTTGTCGTGCACGTTTTCCAGCCCGAAGCGCGCGACTATTATCGCTTGGAAGCCCTTTGGAACGATGCTCCTGTCATCGATTTGGCCGAAGCGGGCATCACCGATGTCACCTACTCCGATCGTATCGCAAAAATGCTTGGCAAAGAATAAGCCGTTGATGCATCAGGGCATCGTGCGGCCTATACGCTGCTCTACCCGTTGTCGAATCACGATCTCGAATTGCCCTCAACGCCACGATTTTTCGTGGCGTTTGCGTTGGATTTCCACCGGATGGGTGCCGGGATTGTAGGGGTTTGCTTTAGGCGGTGATTTCTTCTTCTGAATCCACGGGGTGTGGCACCCAGGATGAGGGGAGGGGAAGGGAGCTGCCGAGCGCGGCTGCCAAAAACATGACGATGATGGCGGCTAGGGGGAAACACATAATGAGCAGCAGGGCCGCCATGAGCGGATTGCGCATTACGCCGCCGCAAACTGCAGCCGAACACAGGGCGATGCAGAAGACGGGGTCGGCACCGCATAGTGCGGCCATCCCGTAGCCCAAGGCCACGCCGGAAAAGATGACGGGGAAGATATTGCCCCCGCGCCAGCCGCACTGCACGCACAGAGGTCCCATGAACAGTTTGATGATGCCGGTCAGAAAAAGTGTCGCGATGCCGAAGGTCTGCCAGCTTTCCGAAAGCACGTGCATCTGCGTTTCCCCGGCAAACATCGTATAGGGAAGCACGCATCCGCATAAACCGAGCACCAGGCCGGCAAAGATGGCGCGGGTGATGATTTTGTCTCCAAATGCCGCAGCTATCTTTTTTGCGAGGGCATTGAACCCATGATAGAGCCATCCGCCCAAAGCGCCGACGAGGGCTATGGGCACCGCCCATGCAAGTTCGGTTACGCCGAGGGTGATGTGGGAAAAATGCAGCAATCCACCCCCTTTACCAAAGATCGATCCCAAGAGGAAGAAGGCACCCAAGGCTCCTGCGATAGCGATGAAATAGCATATGATCTTGCTTTTCTTGGGAAGGGTGATGGAGTCGTCGCTTTCGGTGTTGCCGGCTAAGGGTGCTGCAAATCCGTAAAGCGGGGCGGTGAAAATGGCCGAAAGAGCGGCTGAGGTGCCGATTTCGGTCAGCTCTTTGAAATCTGCTCCAAATCGCTTCATACGATCGCCAACCCACGTACATAACCCAGCAATAGCCCCGGTCAATCCCGCTTCAGGACCAATCGATCCCCCAAAAATCAGAGGAAGAATGGCGGCGAAACTCGATTTCCCGATCGTGTCGTAGCGGTAACGTCCTTCGCGTTTTACTTCGGCCATCACTTCGTTGAGTTCGGCAGGCAACGGCCCCAATCTCTTTTCGGTTATGCCGATTACGACGCCTCCTATCGCGCAAACGATAAGGGGATAGAATGCGAAATCAAGGTGGTCGGGGATGGTTTTCCAGATGAAATTCAGACCGATGTTCATGAGAAAGAAAAAGCCCCAGACAAAAGCACCGGCGATGGCGCCGGTAAATGCCACGGCAATCAAAAATAAAGTTCGATTTTTAAAGTGTGCGGTATTCATGATCGACCCGCTAACCCTGCGTGCTCACTGGGATACAGCTGTTGTGCGCGTCATCATTTCCCTCGGCGTCGATATAAGGAGAAAAAGAAGGTATGACGGACGTTTGGGTGTGGTTATCCATCGGTGTACCTTTCCTATGCCTTGTTGGTGCGCTCGAAAATACTGACCAGCTCACTGTGGTATGTCTGGGGAAATAAATCGAAGGGGGTGACGCGGCAAAGACGATAGCCACACGCTTCGAGCCGTACGACATCGCGCGCCCAGGTGGCAGGATTGCAACTGACGTAAGCGACGCGCGTGGGATGCGCGGCCGCAATGGATTCCGCCACGCCTTCGGCGAGACCCGCACGAGGAGGATCGACGATAAGGGCATCAAGCTCTCCTAAGGTAGGCAGTTCGCGAGCGCTATCACCTCCGATCACTTCGACATAGACCCCGTTCGCGTCGGCGTTGCGTCGTAAGTCGCGCACGGATGAAGCGGCCGATTCCACGGCGAACACGGTATCAACCTGGCGGGCAAGTGCGAGAGAAAATGTTCCGGCACCCGCATAGAGGTCGGCTACGACGGAATCTTCATCAAGTGCGAGGCCCTCGATTACGGCCTCGATCAGAGCTTCTGTTTGAGCGGTGTTTACCTGAAAAAACGAGGGAGCACTGATCATGAAGTCTGCTTTTCCGAGCGTTTCGCGCCAAAGCCCCTTTCCGGAAAGCACTTCAACGCCCTTGATTTTGCGGCTTTTGCCCGGGTCGGCCAACACCCGAACAATGCTCGAGGCTTTAAGGGCGGATTTTACCGTATTCGCCACGACGTTGCGGGGAAATTCTCCCGGTCGTGTCCAAAGCGCTACTTCCAAGTCGCCCGTGCGTAGGCTGTGACGCACGCCAACGCGAAATATTCCCAGATCGTTGGTTCCTTGGACGTAGCGTAGTGCTCCCTGTAATGCTTTGGGTGATCGAGCGATGGCGCTATGGGCAAGCAGGCAGGTATCGGGCGTGGAAAGCGTATGGCTGCCTTCCTGGTAAAAGCCCAGCGAAAATTGTCCCTGCTTGTTGAAGCCGGCATTCAGCTCGAGTTTGTTGCGGTATCCCGTCTGCCGTTTGCTCGCCACGACCTCAGCAACAAGGCTTTCGGCGCGTTCGGTGTCAAAGTGAGCGCCGTGGGTTAAAGCGGATACCACGTTGGTGCGTTTGGCGGCAAGTTGCGCGTCGTAGGAGAGATGTTGCCAGGAGCAGCCTCCGCAGCTTTGAGCGAAGGGGCACGGCGTCGGCACGCGGAGAGGGGAGGGCTCGACAACTTCAAGCAGGCGCGCGGTGCAAAATGTTTTCTTGTCCTGCTCGATCGCGCAGCGCACAATATCGCCCGGAGCGGTGTCGGGGACAAAGATGGCTTTGCCGGCCTGCGTTCTTCCGATGCCTGCATCGCCGTAGGTTAAAGCGGTGATAGTGATGGTTTCTTCGAGGGTCACCAAGGACTCCTTCTCGTAATTTGATTTCTTGCTGCACCTATTATCTCGCTTGCGCGCGGGCAATTTGATGTCCGAAACGCAGAAACCTTTATCTTTATATGAATAAGTTGCGTGCAGGTTTTTTGTTTCGACCCATAATAGCGTATAATCATCCATGTTTTGTGCCCTCTTAGCTCAGGGGATAGAGCGTCTGCCTCCGGAGCAGAAAGTCGCAGGTTCGAATCCTGTAGAGGGCACCACAAAACATTGTGCAGCAAAATGATCGAGTACCCTCCGTGGGTCAAGCGAAGAAAAGGAGCCATCATGGCACAATATAGCCCGGTGTATCAGCCAAGCGGCGAAGAGATTGCCCTCATCAAAACATCGAAGGGTACGATTCGCGTGCAGTTGGCCGGCAAGGATGCCCCCATCCATGTGGGTAATTTTGTCGAATTGTCTCAAAAGGGTTTTTACGACAATCTGAAGTTTCATCGCTACGTTCCCGGTTTTGTCATTCAGGGTGGGTGCCCGAACACGCGCGATCTCGATACGGCACAGGTGATTGAATCGGGAAAAAGCCGCATGTCGAAACTGGGCACGGGCGGTCCTGGTTATTGCATTAAAGAAGAATTTAGCACCAATCCTCACAACGAACATCTTGATGGGGCGCTTGCCATGGCCCGGTCTCAGGATCCGAATTCGGCCGGTTCGCAGTTTTATCTCTGCTTGGGCCCACAACAAAATCTCGATTCGGGTTATACCGTATTCGGTCAAACCATTGATGGCATGGATGTTGTCAATGAATTGCGCGTTGGCGACGTGATCGAGTCTATCGAAATCGAAAACGCCGTTCAGTAGACGGAGCGTGTTTGCGCGGTACCGCGACGGGTTATGGGTCGCAGGGGGGTTTACGTTGAGCAGGTGAAGTGATTTGTGGCGCCGGGAATTTTCTCCTGAGGCAAAATCGACCGCTCCACCTGCTTTTGCTTGAAATTTGTGCTGTGACGAGCGGTTATGATTGAAAATGTGGCAAAATACGGTCGAAGAGCACAAAGATGCCAAAGACAGAAGGAACAGATGAATAACGAGATTTTTCAGCACGCGCGTGAGGCATATGGAGCAAAGGACTACGAAACGGCTCTCGATGCCTTTACGCAGTGCCTACAGGAACACCCCGAATCTTTGCAGTCTGGTGAAGCGGGTCTACTCTATCATCAAATCGGCAACTGCCTGGTAAAACTCAACGATTACAACGAAGCCATCCACGCCTACACGCAGGCAACGGCCGATGCGTCCTACGATGCCTGTGGGACGGTCAACTACAACCTCGGCATGGCCTATGCGGCCTTGCATGATTACGAAGATGCTCTCCAGCATTTCGAGATCGCCACGTCTGATGCAAAGTATGACGCCTCGTATAAAGCTTACTCGAGCATGGGTAATGCTTATTTAAAATTGGGTAAATCGGCGGAAGCCGGTGCGGCGTTTCGTTCGGCAGCACTCGATGACGCCAATCCCGATCCCACCAAATCGTTACTTAACTTGGGCATTTGCTTCATGGCTCTCAATCGCCCGCTTGACGCGGTTTCCTCGTATGAGAGCGCCCTGCAATTCGATATGCCTTCCGCTATCAAAAACAAGCTGTACGCCAATCTCGGTCAGGCGTATGTTGCCAGTGGTCAAACGCAAAAAGCGGCTTCGGCATTTGAGGAAGCACTCGCCGATAAAACCTATTTTTTAAGTGATTCGGCAAGTGTCGACTATCAGCGCGCGGTTGCTGCGGTTGCTGCGGGTACCTCAGAAATTCCGCCAGTTGAGCTTGCTGCTGACATGTCGGGGCTTGATGTGACTGCCGATGGATCCCCGGTGTATCCCGAAACGGATCAGTACACGGCAACCCTTGATCCTTACTACTATCCCGATACGTATGGCGCCGATGATGGATACGCTTCGGGCGGCGAACGTTTCTTCAATGCAAGTGATGAAGAACTGGAGAAGTGGTCGCGAGGTGTGGCGAAGCAGGATCGCAAACGTCGTAATGTTGGTTTGAAGATTCTCGTGTTTATCATTGTGATTGCGCTGTTGGTGTTTGGCGCCGGCCTGTTTGCCTACTCGCAAGGCTATGGTTATCCGATGCAGGAAACGGTTGTGCAGCAGCTGTTCGCCGACAAAGATGCTGCAGCAAAAACGTTGTTTGCAAAAGATTTGAGTGCCGATAAGGTCGAGGGCATGATTGCGCCGATTCAGGCTGACAACTCGATTACGGTCAATGGCGTGGATCGTTCGATGACCAATTCGGTGGTATACGTAACCGCTCAAACAGCCGAGGGCGGCGACGTCAATTACCAAATTTCTTTGGTGCGTGATGGAATCGGTTGGAAGGTAACCAACGCCGAACTCGATTTCGCTTCCCAAAATTAAATTTCGGCTGCAATCGATGCGGCAGGGTGAAACCTTTGTGTTCCGTGGTCTTGTGTGTCTTGGACACGAAAAAATAACACGGAGTGCGAAGGGGCCAGCGGCATCTTTGACCCGGGTTTATGGATAGGTGTTAACAGTGAACAGGTACTACGAAAGGATTACAACTTATGGCACTTCAGAAAACGTACATCATGATAAAGCCCGACGGCGTCCGCAACGGCCACGTCGGTGAAATCGTCAACCGTTTTGAGCGCGCGGGCTTACGCTTTGAGCGCATGGAGTTGGGCATGGTCACGATTGATCAGGCGAAGGCGAACTACGCCGAACACGAAGGCAAGCCGTTCTATGATGGCTTGGTAAGCTACATCACCTCAGGTCCCGTAGTCAAGATGGTTATTTCCGGTGAAGGCGCCGTTGCGAAGTGCCGCTCTTTGATGGGTGCCACTGACCCTGCTGCCGCAGCCCCCGGCACGATTCGTGGCGATTTCGGTCTCGTTATGGACGAAAATGTCATTCATGGTTCAGACTCTCCAGAATCTGCTGAGCGCGAAATGGGCATCTTTTTCGCCTAAGCGCCCGTCAGTCGATTCTTTGTCCGTCCGAACGAGGAATACCCGTGAGAAGATGAGAAAAGGATAGGCTGTATGCTATATCGTGTTATCGATGCTACAGAGCTGCCAGCACTTGTCTCTGCATTCATGGATTCGTATGAAGTCGTAGCTCCGGTCAAATGTGACCAGGGCTACGCTTTTGAAGCCATTGAATCGCCAGATGAAGTTGTGCTGGATTATGTCTCGACGATCGTGTCTCCGAAAAAATATTTTCTCCCTCCCAAAGAAACGCTTTTCAAATTCAACGTGCAGGAAAACGAAGTCGTCGACTACGCGGTCGAAATCACGCCGCGGGTTATTTTTGGCGCTCATGCGTGTGATATCAACGCGCTGAATCGTCTCGATTTGGTGTTTAAGGATGGACGCTATCCCGATCCTTATTACGTGGCACGCCGTGAAGCGACGCTGATTGTCGGCATCAGCTGTATGCCGGGAGAAAATTGCTTCTGCCACTTGTGGGGCAGCGATGAAGCGCGCTTTGGCTATGACTTGTTCTTGCAGGATATCGGCGGTTGCTATCTGGTCAGCATGAGCAGCGTTGAAGCGGCGAATATCCTTGAAGCGGCTTGCGAGGTGCGCGAAGCGACCGACGAAGACCGCATTCAGTTCCGTCATGCTACGCGTCGCCGCCAGGAAAGCTTTAATGCAGACATTCCTGACATTCAAGAAGTCGCCATGCTGATGGATGCTTTCCATAAGGACCCCTTCTGGGAAGAGCTGGGCGGCCGTTGTCTTTCGTGCACAGCTTGCTCGGCGGTGTGTCCGACCTGTTTTTGTTTTGACATTCAAGACACGCTTGATCCTTCGGGTGAAACCGGGGTGCGCGAACGCGCGTGGGATTCGTGTACGGCTCCGCAGTTTGCCGAAGTTGCGGGCAATCATAACTTCCGCGAAACCGGACGGTGGCGTGTTCGACATCGTTTCTATCACAAGCTCAATGGTTTTCTTGCCAACTACGACCGTATGCTCTGCGTGGGCTGCGGACGGTGTGTGACCGCTTGTAAGGCGCGCATCAATCCGATCGAAGTACTGCAATTTTTTGAACGAAAGGGGGCCGAAGATGGTAAATAGCTGCGCGGTTTCAACAGTGCAAGTTGCTCCTCTCGCCGAGTATGCGCCGCCTTTATCGGGGGCCGATATGGTAGCGGCAAATCCCTATCGTCCTTGGCCGGCCCGTATCACTTCCATTACCGAGCTGACGGCAACCGAAAAACTCTTCGAATTTCGTATCATTGATGAGCGGATTCGGGAAGCGTTTCACCACAGCCCGGGCCAGTTTGTCGAAGTGAGTCTTTTTGGCATCGGGGAAGCTCCCATTTCCATTTCGGGTTCGCCCTCGAAGCAGGGCTTTATCGAGCTGTGCGTCCGTCGTACCGGTGAAGTGACCGATGTGCTGCACAGGATGCAGTGTGGCGATATCGTGGGATTGCGAGGGCCTTTTGGCCGCGGTTTTCCCTTTGAGGAAATGAAGGGCCACGATATTTTATGTGTCGCCGGCGGTCTTGGAATCGCGCCTTTACGGTCGCTTATCAACAATATTCACGACGAGCGCAGTGAATTTGGCAAGGTCACCATCATTTACGGATCGAGAAATCCTTCCGAGGTGATGTTTCGTGACCAATTTGAAATGTGGCGTCATCGCAAGGACTTTGATTTGTATCTGACCGTCGATGAGCCCGATGATACCTGGGATGGGGAAGTGGGGCTGGTCACTAAGCCGTTCGCGCATCTTGATATCGATCCTTCGAATACGTATGGCGCCATCTGTGGCCCTCCGGTCATGTATCGGTTTGTTATCGACGAAATGCGCAAGAAGGCTATCAGCTACGATCATATCTACGTCAGCTTCGAACGTCATATGAAGTGCGGCATGGGTAAATGTGGCCACTGTCAAATTGGGCATCAGTATGTTTGCATCGATGGTCCGGTGTTTAATTATTGGGAAGCAAAAAATATTCAGGGGTCGATGTAGAATGTCTGCCTATTGTATTGCGGGTGAAGAAAAACCACGTCCTCCTCGGGTTGTCGTGATGGGCTTGGCAAGTTGTTTTGGCTGCCAGTTGCAAATTACCAATGTCGAATCGCATTTGCTTGAAGTGCTTGGGCAGATTGATCTGCAGTATTGGCAACTTGCTTCAAGCGGTCATATGCCCGATGAATTCGATGTGGCTATCATCGAAGGGGCAGTTACGACCGAAGAAGCGCTTTCTACCGTGCGCGAACTGCGCGCAAAGGCAAAGGTTGTCATTGCGGTGGGGGCTTGCGCGAACACGGCGGGTATCCCCGGTATGGCCGCCGAAAACCATGGCGAACGTTCGGCTCAGGTCTATGAGGAGTTGCCGCAGGCGGCGGGTCATCTGGTGGCTCCGCGCAGCGTGCCTTCGGTGATCGACGTTGATTATCAGGTGCTCTGTTGTCCGATTGATTCGCTTGAGTTTATCGAAGTGCTGACGCGCGCCCTGTATGGATCGAATAGAACCATCACTTCCCGTACCATGTGCGGTGATTGCAAGCGCAACGAAACAACGTGTTTTTACAACAAGCAAACCGTGTGTCTCGGTCTGGTCACGACGGCGGGTTGTAATGCACGCTGTGTCAATCTTGGTCGTCCGTGCAACGGCTGCAGAGGCCTTTCTCCTGATGCTAATTTAGCGTCGGCGCGAGAAACCGTTGCCCGCTACGGACTCGATGTTGCCGAATTTGATAAGGCGTTGGAGATGTTTAATCAGACCAACCCCGCTCTTCAAGAAAAGGAATAGCTCTTATGACGAAAACCGCTATCAGTGTCGATCATATTGCCCGTATCGAGGGTCACGGCAACGTGCGTGTCGTCATCGAAAACGGCGTGGTTGAGACCGTTGAAATGAATGTGGTCGAACCGGCTCGCCTGTTTGAGAGCATGGTGCGCAACCGGAGCTATTCAGAAGTGTCTTATATCTCTTCGCGTATTTGCGGTATCTGTTCTGCGAGTCACGTGGTGACTGACCTCAAGGCGATCGAGCGCATCTTTGGCGTGCAGGTCAGCAATCGCACGCAGGCGTTGCGCGAACTTCTCGTCTACGGATCTTATTTGCAAAACCACGCGACGCATCTTTTTGTGTTCGCCGCTCCCGACTTCGTGGGGATGCCCAGCGTGTTTCCGCTTGCCGAAACGAATCCACCTCTTTTTGAGCAGGCTTTGGGCTTAAAGGCGCTCGGCAACGAACTGTGTACCAAGATCGGGGGGCGCAGCGTGCACCCCATCACGGCCGTCGTCGGTGGATTTACCCATGAAATCACCGCGAATGAGTATCTTGAATTGGCTGACAAGATGGATGCCATGATGCCGTTTGCCCTCGAAGCGGTTGATCTGTTTGATTCCTTTGCGCTACCGCCGCTGAAAAGCGAAGGCGATATGCTGGCGATGATCGACGAAAGCCATTATGCGGTGCAGCGATCCGATACCGCGACGTTTCTTAAGGCCGGCGTCACCTTTGATGCCAATGACGTCAACGAACAGCTTGAAGAATACGAGGTTTCTCATTCCGCGGCGAAGTTTGCCCGTGTCAAGAAGACGAAGAAGCCTTACATGACCTGTGCTCTTGCGCGCATCAATGCCTCCTGGGGCCTTTTGAGCTCCCAGGCAAAAGTGGCAGCGGCCAAAGTGGGACTTCGCCCTCCCGAGACCAACCCTCTGATGAACAACGTGGCGCAAGCGGTTGAAGTCGTCGATGCGCTTGAGCGCTGTGCTCGTATTTGTCGCGATCTGGCCCGAGGTGAGGGCTCGTCGCAGCCGGTTGATTTTAAGGTGCGTGCAGGTCGTGCCGTCGGTTTCACCGAAGCCCCCCGTGGCGCGCTCTTTCACGATCTCGAGCTCGACGATGATGGACGCGTGGTGCACGCTTCCATCATCACGCCGACCGCGCAAAACGTCGCCAACCTTGAAGCGGACATGCGTCAGCTGGCCGAATATCTTTCCGCTCGCAAAACGGATGAAGACGCGATCCGTTTGGAGATCGAAAAACTGGTGCGTGCCTACGATCCGTGTCTTTCGTGCAGCGTTCATTAGTCAGGCGCACGGCGGTAAGTCTTTTGCTGTATGCCCCACGTGTGGATTTTCCGCAAGCGAATTGCCCCTGTGATAGAATGCAGATTCGAACATTTTGAGATTTAAGGGGTTAGCCTTTATGTCGTTTTTAGATATGTTCACGGGTCAGATGTCTTCCGATATGGCAATCGACCTGGGAACTGCAAATACTTTGGTGGCTATCACGGGCGAGGGCATCGTTATTAACGAGCCCTCCGTTGTGGCGATTGAGAAAAGCACGCATCGCGTGTTGGCGGTTGGTCATGAAGCGAAAAATATGATCAACCATACACCCGATGCTTTTTCGGCAGAACACCCGCTCCACGATGGGGTTATCGCTGATTACGATGTGACCGAGGCCATGCTTTCGGCTTTCATCAATCGAGCTCAAACGCGTAAATACCCCTGGCAACCCAAGCCGCGCATCGTCGTGTGTATCCCCTGCGGGGCCACCTCGGTTGAAAAACGCGCCGTGTTTGAAGCAACCATCCAGGCGGGCGCGCGTCAGGCATACCTCATCGAAGAACCGATGGCGGCCGCTATGGGCGCCGATCTACCCGTAACCGAACCGACCGGTTCGATGGTCGTCGATATTGGCGGCGGCACGACGGAAGTGGCGGTTATTTCGCTGGGGGGCATCGTGACCTCGTCTTCTCTGCGTCTGGCGGGCAACCGTATGGATGAAGCGATCGCTATGCATCTGCGCGATTTACTCGGTATTAAAATTGGCGAACGCACGGCTGAAATCATCAAGATTAAAATCGGTTCCATCTTGCCTTTTGAGGATGGCCGCGAACGCGATATGATCATTTCCGGTCAAGATGTGGTCACCGAACAGCCGAAGGAAGTTACGATTCAGTCTGAGGATGTGCGTGCTGCGCTGCAGGCTCCCATAGACGAAATGGTCATCCACATCAAAGAGACTTTCAAAAAGACCAATCCCGACCTGGCCTCCGATATCATTTCAAATGGCATCTTGCTCACCGGTGGCGGTGGCTTGCTTGCGGGCCTCGATCGCTACTTGACGCAAAAACTTGAAATCCCTGTTTGGGTGAGCGAAACTGCGTTGACCAACGTGGTTGCCGGTTGTCTGAAAGTGCTTGAAACGCCAACTGCGCTCAAGCAAACCCTGATGCGTTCTAAGTAAAGGCGTTTTTCATTATGGCGCTGAAATTTAATGAAAAATCTTCAGCGATAAGCGGCCCCGTGCTGCTGATCGTTTTATTGGTTCTGTCAATTGCGATGGTAACTTTGTATGCCCGTGAAGGCGCCAATGGTCTTTTACATACGGTGCAAAATGCGACCTCTGCGATTTCGGCACCCTTCGGGTTCGTCGGTTCACTTGCGGGCTCTGCGGGCGATTCGGCGGGCAAAGCAGTGGGAAATGCAACGGCTTCCGACGCGTCGCTCAATGGCTTGAAGCAGCAAAATGAAGAGTTGCGTTCCATGATTTCTCAGCTGGAAGAATACAAGCACGAAGCCCAGCGTCTACAGGGTTTATTGGATGTCAAAGAGGCCAATGTCCTTGAAACCGTTTCCGCGCGGGTGATTGGTCGTTCGAGCCAGTCGTGGAACCAGGTTATCACGATCGATCAGGGTGAAAACGCAGGCGTGCAAAGCGGCCTGTGCGTGATGGGTCCGACGGGGCTTGTCGGTCAGGTTATTGCGACGACACCCTTTACGGCCGATGTGCGATTGCTGACCGATCAACAATCGGGTGTGGCGGCGCTTGTTCAATCAAATCGTGCTGAGGGTATCGTGCGTGGATCGCTTGAGGGTCTTCTGTATCTGGAAGACGTTACCACCGATGCGGAAATCAAGGTTGGCGATGTCGTGGTGACCTCGGGGCTCGGCGGAGGGTTTGCGCGTGGTTTGATCGTGGGAAACGTCGTCAAGGTCGAGCAAAAGCAGGGTGACGCAACGCGTAAAATTATCGTTACGCCGAATGCGACGACGAAATCGCTCGAAGAAGTGCTCGTGGTGACCAAGATGGGTTCTGAGGGTGCGGCTGCCGAATCTGCCGCAGCAGCTCCGGCGAGCGGTGCGTCGACAAAACAGACGAACACGCCGGATGGGGGAGGTGATGCATGATGGTTTCTCGTGAGAGTTTGCCGGTTTTAATCGGCGCAGGTATCGCGCTGTTAGCCCAGATCATCATTGTTCCCAATATTGCTTTGTTTGCGGCGATGCCGAACTTTCTTGTTACCTACGTGATCGTGGTTGCCATGGTGCGCCCGAGTACCTCGGTGTACGTATTGGCTTTTGTACTGGGTCTTTTATCTGATCTGTTGGGGTATGGCCCGGTCGGAGCGATGCCATTTTTACTGCTTCTTGCAGCCTTCGTTGTTTCCCGAGTGTTTTCAGCGCTCGATAACGGTACGGTGTTTATGCCCCTTCTGGTGTTTATCGTGACGGTTTTTGCGATCGAAATTTTTTATGCTGCATTTCTGGTCGGACTGGGCATAGATGCGTCTTTCGTTGACGCGTTTTTGTATCGCGCTCTGCCCTGTGCCCTCTACGATTGCGTCTGCGCTCTGTTGCTCTATCCTTTGGGCCGTCGATTCCTCGAGCTGAAACCGTTAGCGAACGTTGCGACGAATAAGCCGCATTTTCGCTAAGGGGGTTTAACGGTGCTGGTAGCTATTTTTGTTGGTGTGGTGACCTTGGTTGTTTTGCTGGTGGTCACCGTAATCGTTTTTACCGTGCGCAACGCGCATAAAACTCCGCAGGCGAAAAGCAATCTAAAAATGACGTCCATCAAATCGGTGGGAGTCGCTTCAAGTCTGCCGTCGCAAGGTCGACGCATCACCGGTCCCACGACGCATATCAAATCTTCGAAGCCGACCACAACGAACCCAACCGATGACTTACGGGGACGTTTTGTGGCGGTCGGTGTGCTGATCGCCGCGGTGTTTGGATCGTTGACGGCGAAGCTGTGGAGCATTCAGATCATGCAGGGGGATAAGTATGCAAACGATGCGAAGCAAAATCTCTACACAACGGTTGCAACGCCGGCTCCCCGTGGCATTATCTATGACTCGACAGGGGAGGCGCTCGTAAAAAATCGCACGTCACTGACGATTCTTGCCGATGCCGATGTGGCCGACGATCGCGATGTGCTCCTTCGTCTTTCGGCGCTGTTGGGCATACCGTACAATATCGTGCGCGAGCGCATTCGGAATATGACGGGTGGCGCGCAAAGCCAGCGCATCGTAGCCAGTGATGTCGCCCTGCGCAGCATCGCCTTTATCTCCGAACACTCCGATGCCTTTCCGGGCGTCACCACCCAATCGCGAACGGTTCGCCAGTATCCTTGGGGCGCTCTTGCGGCTCACGTCTTGGGTTACACCGGTACGGTTTCCGATGCCGAACTGGAAAACATTCCCGGTGGTCAAGAGCTCGAAATGGGTGACTCGGTGGGCAAAAGCGGCGTTGAGGCAAGTTATGAATCCCTCCTTGCGGGCGATCACGGTCAGCGTAAACTGGTTGCCGATGCCGACGGCAACGTGCGTCAGGTTGTCAGTGAGATAGCGCCCACCAAAGGCAACGATGTCTACTTGACGATCAATGCCAAAGTACAATCGATTGCCGATAAGGCTTTAGCGAAACTGGTGGCCCCTTCGGGGTCGATCGGTTCTGGCTTGGGCACGGCTGCATCCCTCGTTTGCATGGACTGCACCAACGGAGACATCATCGCGCTTTCCAACTATCCCACCTATGCTCCGGAAAGTTTCATCGGGGGTATTTCTCAGGAAGTGTGGGATATGTTTGATCGGCCGGAATCTCACAAACCCTTGATGAATCGTAGCATAGCGGGTGCGTATCCGGCCGGTTCAACGTACAAGGGGTTCACCGGTTTGGCGGGGTTGCAGTACGGCTTTGCCGACGCGACGAAAGTTTGGAATTGCGGAGGAACGTGGACGGGCTTTGGCGATGCGTACCCGCAAAAATGCTGGGAGGTAAGCGGGCATGGTGCGATCGGGTTTCGCGAGGGCATCGTGGTGTCTTGTGACGTGGTGTTCTATGAAATCGCGAAGAGTTTTTATGACGCGCGCAATTCGATTGGAATCGATGCGATGCAGGATTATATCAAACAATTTGGGCTTGGAAAGCTGACGGGTATCGATTTAGCCGGTGAGGTCGAGGGGCGCGTTCCTACGCCTGAATGGAAGGCGGAGCAGTTTAAAGATGCTCCTGAAGAGGCTGGCTGGAAGCCGGGCGATATGTCGAACATGGTGATTGGTCAGGGCTATGTGCTTGCCACGCCCCTACAGATTGCCGTGGGCTACGGTGCTTTGGCAACGGGTAAGTTGGTGAAGCCCCATGTGTTCAAGGAAGCTCGCAACTCACAAGGCGGAGTTGTTGTGGAAGCTGAAACCGTCGAAATGGGAACGCCTGAAGCGTCGGCGGCAAACTATGCCCTCGTGCGCGATGCGCTGCGGGGTGTTTGTCAGGAAGACGTGACCGTTTCGGGCCAGTTTGCTTCGCGGGGCATCGATGCTGCGGGCAAAACCGGTACGGCGGAAGTATTTGGCCAGCAAGACATGGGTCTATTCGTGTGCTATGCGCCCTACGATAAGCCAAAATACGTGATTTCATGCGTGGTCGAAGAAGGGAAGGGCGGCGCGGCGGCGGCGTCTCCGGTATCGGCCGAAGTTATGGAAGCGGCCTTAAAGGCTCTGGCCGGAACGCTTGATGCGCCGGTCGAAGTCATTTCCGCATAGAGAAGGGAGGTTGTCGTGATGGAACAAAAAATGCAGCAGATATCTTCGGTGAAAGCTCCTGATAAGCAGGTTATGAACGCTACGCGCCCGCGCCGTTTTAAGTTCCTCAATCTTCCTCTGGCGATTGTGGTTGCGCTGTTGGTCGGTTACGGTCTGCTTGTGGTGTATTCCGCGACGTTTTCCAATGAGAATTACAGTTTTACCCGTCAGCTTTCTGGCGTTATTGTCGGTTTTATCCTTATGGCCCTATTGTGGCGCTTCGATTACCACCAGCTTTCTGATTTCACGGTGTTGTTTTTAATCATCAGCGTGATATTGATCCTCTCACCCCATCTACCGATAATCGGAGTCGACGCCAAGGGTGCGACTTCGTGGGTCAAGCTGTTCGGTTTTCAATTTCAACCGGGCGAATTTGCGAAGGTTACCGTCATCTTGTTGGCGGCCAGCGTCGTTTCTCGCTACGGTGGCAAGCTCGATGATCCGCGTGAGTACCTCAAGGCACTCGGCATCTTAGCCATTCCCTTTCTCTGCATCATGACCCAGCCCGACTTAGGCACGGGTCTGGTATATCTTTCCATTGCTGCCATCGCGCTGATCGCGGGGGGTGCGCGCGTCAAGTACCTTCTGATAACCCTTGCCTCTTTGCTTGCTGCCGTTGTTGCTGTTTTTGCCATCGACGAGGTTATCAAAAACTCTACGGGCGAATACAAGTTGTTTAAGCAGTACCAGCGCAATCGCCTGCTCGTCTTTATGGATCGAAGCTACGGTACCTCCGATGAGGGCTATAACTTGAAGCAGGCCATGATCGCCATTGGTTCTGGCGGCATGTTCGGTAAAGGATTTATGCAGGCAACTCAGTCAACGCTTGGGTTTCTTCCCGAGGCACCGACCGATTTCATTTTTTGCGTACTTGCCGAAGAACTCGGGTTTTTCGGTGTATTGGTTCTGATCGGTCTCTACCTTGCATTGCTTTTGATAAGCTTGTCCATAGCGAGGTCGTCCAATGATCTATTCGGCGCCCTCATCGTGATGTGCGTTGTGGGTATGTGGTTGTTCCATATATTAGAGAACATCGGGATGACATGCGGACTGATGCCGATTACGGGTGTTCCGCTGCCCTTCATGAGCTATGCGTCGTCGTTTATGGTAGTGAATTTTATCATGCTGGGCTTGGTGGGCTCGGTTTGGGCTCATAGTTCTCATTAGCGAAAGGAAGGTGCTTTCTATGCAGATACCCGTCGATATCAAAGCGATTATGGACGAAGCGACCAACATCGAGGAGGCACGCAAAACTTCGGTGCTGGTGACGGTTTTTATCGATGAGAGCGCTCCTGCTGATGTACAAGCTCACGTGCGGTTTGCCTTTGCGAGCAATGCTGAAAATGTGCGGGTGAGCATTTCTTATTATCCCAGTATGCCTATCGCCCCTGTCGCGTCTGCCGATATGGCGGTCATCGTTGCGGGGCTCAACGAAAATGCCGGGCGCCTTGCGGCGTCGATTCGCGCTATCGGGGTACCGGTTATGGTGGTCACCACGTTGCCGGGTTTGGTGCGCGAAATCGCGCGGGCGCAGAAAACACCCATTCTCGAAGGGGATTTGATCGCACCCGATTATGTCTGTCCCGAAGGGTATGAATTACCTGAAGTCTCGGGTGTAACCACGGCAACTGAGCCCTATCCTCTCGTCGATGAAGCACGCGCGTCGCTCAATCAACGCATGGGGGAGTGGACGCTTGACGCCTGCCGCGACAAGCGTCTTGCCTTCGCGTTGGCGTTTCCTTTTGTGCGCAAGCCGCTTTCGCTCGATGCGGTCAACGCGACCGCAATACAAAACGCCGGTATCGGACTGGTGCTGTTTATTCCCGGAGCCGATCTGCCGGTTATGACGCTGAATCAGGCGAAAATGTTGTTGCAGATCGCTGCGGCCTACGGGCAACCTTTAGGCGTTGAACGCGTCAAGGAGCTTGCGGCTGTTGTGGGTGGGGCCTTTGCGTGTCGCGCGGTTGCTCGCCAGCTGATCGCGTTTGTTCCTGCGTTGGGTTGGGCAATCAAGGCGGCTATCGGGTATACGGGTACGCTTGCTATGGGCCGTGCCGCGGTTGAGTACTTCGAGGGCAACGGTTCGATTGAGCACTTGGCTGAAGTTGTTGCTCACGCCCGCGACAAGGTCGTGGTGGCGGCCGATGCGGCACGAAGACAGCCCACGGCGAAAGCGGCCGTTCAGGCGGCTGTGCAGGCGGCAGGTGGCAAGGTTAATGCCTGTGCTCACACCGTTGCTACCAAGGCAAAACCGTTTTCTCGGCAGGTGGTTCAGTCGGCGGCCGATGCCGCAGGGGTGACCTCGGAAGATGTGGCTCATAGCGTTGCTGAAAAAGTGGTTTCCAGCGTTTCAGGGCATTTTAAAAAAGGAAATAAATAGATGACCGATTTGTGGCCCCGCCTCGAGGAAAAGCTCTCTCGAGTAGAACGTCCTGCCCGCTATATCAATCACGAATGGGGCGCGACCTATAAACCTGAAGCGCCCTATCGCTTTTGTATGGTGTATCCCGATACCTATGAATTAGGCCAGGCTAATCAGGCTATTCGTATTCTGTGCAACGCGGTTAATGCACGTGATGGCATGGCGGCCGAGCGCGTCTTTTTGCCGGCACCCGAATTTTGCGACGTGATGCGTGCTGAAAACCTTCCGCTGTTTTCTTTGGAAAGCTGCGCACCTGTTTCCGAATTCGATTGCGTCGGCATCACGTTGCCCCACGAACTGGCGGCAACCAACGTGCTCGAAGTGCTCGACTTGGCGGGTATCCCGCTCCGCGCGCAAGATCGAGGCGAAAACGATCCTTTGGTTTTCGCGGGTGGTCCGTGCTCGTTTAATCCGGAACCTTACGCTCCCTTCTTCGATGTGTTTTCGCTGGGTGAAGGTGAAGAATCGGTTGTCGAAATGGTGGAGCTGCACAGACGCCTGCGCGCCGACGGCAAATCGCGGGCAGAAATTCTCCACGAATTCGCGAAGATGCCGGGCTGCTATGTGGCCTCGCTCTACGATTGGCTCGATGAAGAGACGGCCCAGCGCGAGCAGACGTGGATTCGTCCGCGCTACGATGATATTCCGACGGTGTTCACGAAGCGGCTTTTTGACGGTTTTGCCGAAAGCCCCGCGTGGGAGCCGTGTGTTGTTCCCTTTACCGAGGTTGTGCACGATCGCCTCAATATTGAAATTTTGCGCGGTTGCACGCGCGGTTGTCGCTTCTGTCAGGCCGGCATGATGTATCGTCCCGTGCGTGAACGCTCGGCCGACAATATCGTCGACGCGGTATTGACCGGACTGGAGCAGACGGGCTACGACGAGGTAAGTTTAACGTCGCTTTCTTCGACCGATCACTCCCAGATTGCCGAAATTCTGACGCGCCTTAATCGCGAATGCGACGAAAAGGGCATCAGCGTTTCGATCCCCTCACAGCGTCTTGATTCGTTCGGGGTCGACATGGCCACCCTCGTTGCGGGAAAGAAGCGCGGGGGGCTGACGTTTGCCCCCGAAGCGGGTACGCAGCGTTTGCGTGACGTGATCAACAAAAACGTAACTGAAGATGATCTGTTCAATGCGCTTGATGCGGCGTTTGCGGCCGGATGGCGACGCTGCAAGCTCTATTTCATGATCGGGCTTCCCACGGAAACCGACGATGATATCAAGGGTATTGCCAGCTTGGCTTGTCGCGCCTATCAGCGGATGAAGCAAGCGGTTCCCCCCGATCAGCGGGGCCACATCAAGTTGGGTATCTCAGCGGCGCTCTTCGTCCCTAAATCGCAAACACCTTTTCAGTGGGATGGGCAAATCGCTCCCGAAGAAGCGCAGCGGCGCGTCAATTTGTTGCGCAGTTCGGTGAGGACGCGCGCCATTGACGTCAACTGGCACGATCCTTCAACCAGTTTCGTGGAAGCGGTCATGAGTCGCGGTGGGCGCGAATGCTCCGATTGGGTCGAACAGGCTTGGAAGCGCGGTGCCCGCTTCGATGCGTGGTCGGAATGCTTCAATGCCACGGCATGGAGGGATGCTGCGCAAGCGGTCGGCCTCGATACCGCTTCTGTCGCACAGACCACCTATGATACGGCGCGCATTATGCCGTGGGAACACGTGACGACGGGTGTTTCGGCACGATTTTTACGCCGCGAACGCATGCTGGCAGACCAGGGAGTGCTTACGCCGGACTGCTCGTTTGGGCAGTGTAGCGCCTGCGGCGTCTGTCCCGATCTCGGTGTCGATATCCAAACGCAGGAGGTGCGCCATGGCTGATCAGCAAAATTTTCGCCTTCGGGTCTTTTTCACGAAAAGCGGCCGGTGCGCCATGCTTTCCCATTTGGAAGTGGCGCGAGCACTTGAACGTGCCGTGCGCCGTGCTGGGTTGCCCTACGCCATCAGCCAGGGGTTTTCGCCGCACATGAAGATAGCCTTCGGTGCGGCGCTGCCCGTTGGTGTCGGTGGTGCGGCCGAATGCTTCGATCTGCTGATGACGCGCTACTGTGCCCCCGAGCAAGTTCTGGCGGCTTTGAAGGAAGCGAGCGTGCCCGACTTGATGGTGCAGCGCTGTGCCTATATCGGGCCTCGTGATCCGGCTGCGTCGGCGGCATACCCTGTGTGTACCTATGAAGCGGTGTTTTCGGTTCCACCGACCACGCTTGATCTGCCCGCATCCATAACGGTCATTCGCAAGAAGAAGGAACGGGAACTGGTCGTTGCCGATTTTTTGGTGGGGGATCTTCGGATCGAGGATGCAACGCTGACGTTTACGCTGCGCTCCGGTATTACGGGCAGCCTGCGCGCTGACGTTCTTATACGTGAAGTGCTTGCGGCAAACCCTGCCAGCGTGCTCAAAACCTTAACGCGCGTGGCGCAGGTTGCCGAAGCGCTCTAGCCTGCGCACCTCAGTGGCCGCCCGTAATACCGGGCGCTACGGTTGCCATCTTCTTATTACCGAAGGTGACCGTCGGTAAATTCATGATGGTTGGTGGGCACCGCGCAATTTAATTTAACATGTTTTAAAAACTATATATTAGGAGATAGAAAACATTCTAACTCCTAATATATAGTTTTTTGTTCTAAGAGCGCAAAGTATATTTTCGAAAGTACTACTTAGGTGGTGCTAGGGAAACTGAACTAGTTTATATTCAGTACTGGCATAATAAGGTTTCTTGTTTCCATAACGGTTAAGTTATTCTCTTCTAAGGGAAACCCGGCACCTTGGGGAGGGTGTGTGGTGCCGGGTTATAGGGGAGGGGCGAGCTATTTTTCTGGACTCAAATCATGAATGGGGCCAGAGCCGCGTTCGGCGCTTTGCCACCCTTCTGGAAGGTTTTCGTTGTGGCAGCTATTGCATGTAAGCGTGGAGGTTCCGTCTACGGAATGACAGGTGGTGCAGTCTCCTGCTGCGTTATGTGATTTATGAGGGTTAAATCCTTCGGTGCCGCCGTAGTTTTCGTTCGCTTTGTTGATGGTCTCACGGTTATGACAACTTAGGCAAAGTTTGCTGGTATATTCTTGGGCATTGTCTAGCTGGCCAGAAGTGTGCACGGCCTTCAGCGAACCCACAGGATAGGAGGCAGGTGCCTCATCTTTATCAGTAGCTGACTGCTTAGGAGCACATCCTCCTAGTGATACTACCGACAAAACGAGCATTAGAGCCATGAGAAACGCCAGCAAAGTCGTTTTATTTTTTGTTATAAGCATCCTTACTTCCTTAGATGTTCGCGTGGATATAGTCCATTCCAAGCATGTCTTTAATCGCAAGCCAGGCAAAACACTGACCGTGGCCAATTCCAGAACCCATAACATTTGGCGGATAAACGTTGCCGTAGAAAGAACCGGCAGTGTTGCCTGCGGCGTAGAGACCTGGTATCGGGAGCCCCTTGGTGTCTAGCACACGACAGTGTTCGTCATTCTTGAGACCGCCACGCGTGGAGGTGATTGACGAGCAGTGTTTTGATGCATAGTAAGGCGGCGTGTCGATCGTCGTCATCCATAACGGATCCTTATAGAAGTCCAAATCCTTGCCAAGTTTGCACAATTCGCCATAGCGTGTGAAGGTGGCCATGAATATCTCTTTGTCGAAACCGCAGTGATCAACGAGTTCTTCAATGGTGTTGAATTTAAATGTTACGCCATTGGCGACATTTTTATCTATTTCTTCCTGCGTATTGGAGGTGGTGTAATCTTCAACCATGTATCCACCTTCGGGAAACTTTGTTTTCCAGGCGCTGTCCCAAACACTCCAAGCACAGCCGTCAGGGGTGCATGTAAGTTTTGGAATAGAGAAGGACTGGAAAGGTAAATTTTCTGCAGCGAGGCGTCGACCAGCACCATCTACCATCAATACAGGTAAGTTAGCAACGCCAGCATAGAACTTTTTACCTTCAAACGTAGTTGGTAAGGTGCCGTCCATCATTACGGCTGCAAATGGCCAGAGATCGCCACAGGCGAATTCGTCCATATCGGCACCAATCCACATGCCCATTTTTTGACCATCGCCAGTATCGTTGGTGTTGATGTTGTAACGTGTAATTTTGCTTAGCGAACTGTTGTAATGAGTCATCATTTCACGGTCGCCAGCCATGTCTCCCGTGGTTAACAAGATGCCCTTGGAGGCGTTGTATTTGACATATTCTTCGGACTCATTTTTGGCAATAACGCCTGTGCATTTACCGTTTTTATCACGAACTAATTGCATGGCAGGGGTGCCGTAATGGAAGGTTGCACCTTTGTCGGTGGCATAGCTCTCCATGATGCCGGTCCAGTCTACATTGCCTCCTGTGGCGAAATATTTACCTTCCGAATCTGCAAAAAAGATCATTTGTGAGAAGGCTTGCCATAACGGACTAGCTCCCGGAACGCCGATGCCGTCATTTGTAATCTTGTATTCCAGTGAAGCTGCAGGAATAAGTTGGTATCCCTTCTGGTTGAATACTTTTTCAAGCCAGTTGATATAGGGGCCAGAATTATCAAACCACAGGCCGTAGGATGACATTCTGCCCTGAACACCGTTGCTGATTGCCCAGGTTGAAGTGATGAATTCTTCGCGATCAGTAGTCAAATTTAGCTTAGTTTGTAAATCTGAATTGAAACCGGCAGTGCAGAGACGGGCTACACCGTAAGAACTACCTTTTTCCAAAACATGGACATTCATGCCGTTTTCAGCTGCCAACATTGCTGCAGGCAAGCCGCAAATACCAGCGCCGCAGATGACGATATCGCAGTCTACGGTTTTAGTGATTTCGTTTTCTGCTATGGGTGCAGGTGCCGTCAAGAAAGCTGGTTGGCCAGAAGTGGTAGGCTCTGTCGTTCCTCCCTTTGCGGAATCCTTGGTGTCGGCTTTTGACGTGCCACCACTGCATCCAGCCAAGCTCAATGCAGCACCAGCGCTAGCAACAGCAGCGCCCGTGAGAAATCCTCGACGGGATATACCTTGTTTTTCCTCGTGTAGGCATTCTTTCATTTTTTCCCCTTTCCTTGTGTGTCAACATAAGCCACTTGCCGCTACCTCGATGTACGTTTGATACGCGGAAACAGGTGACTTTCATCGACTAGACTACCGACAGATCGGGGGTTATGGAATCAGTAACCTTCTTTTTTGGGGGAGTATTCTACTAACCACGAGCACTAACCATTAATAACCCTTCCGGTCGGGTTAGTTCATTGTCCCTAATCCAATCTATTGTGATAGAGTTTTGCTTGGTGAAGTTTTTTTAGAGGGGGATACCGTGGGGAAGAAGAGACTTTTCGGAACCGGATCAAGGTTGCGGCAGGTGATTTTAAGCACAAAAAATAGAATTACCTCAGATAGCCTATTTATCGGCACTGCATGTTGTGTGGCACTTGTTTCGTATACGCACTACGTTCCAACACTTGCTCATACAACTCCCGCTGCACTTTCGTTTTCTGATATGGCCTGTTTTTTTGGTGTACTTACTTCCATCGTGCTGCTCGTGCTCTCAAGGCATAATCATTCAGTATTTGCACGCCCGTTGGTTATTTGGACTTTAAGCGTTTGTGTTTTGGCCAGCATTCTCTTGCTTGCTTTACTTCCCGGATTAGCTTATCCACCCTTCGATTTCTTTACTTTGATTGGTGGTGCTTTATTTGGTGTGTATCTCTCTGTTGTCGCTGTATGCTGGCTTTGGGTGTATGCACACAATAGCGCTGCAACTGTTATTTGGAATATCATGTGTTCTGCTCTGGCAGGAGCGGTTATCCTTTGGTTTGTTACCGGAATGGACACTCCGCGTGTTGCCTGTAGCCTTTTTATGCTTTTAGGGGTTAGTGCTTACACATTAACGAAAAGGATGCGCCTTTTATCGGGATCTTCGTTGGGTGAAACATCTCCTGAATCGGGGAGACATACTCCTGTGTTTATTATAGTTGCTACTCTTTTGTTCAGCTATACCTTCATGGTGTCGCTTTCCTTCGCTGGGCTTGAGCATTTTTCCTCAGCATTTTCGACGATAGCTATTCTTATACCGTTTTTGCTTCTGAGCATATTCATGCTTTCCTTCAAGCGGTTGACAACGGTGTCTTTGCTTAACGTAGCGGTACCTATCATAGTTACCGCTACGTTATCGGTTTCATTTCTGCACATTAATCCTGTGGTTACGTTTGACCTTGCTCTGGTAGGCATACTTCTTTTTCTCGCATACGTAGTTGTGCTGCTGTGTGCTATTACTGAAAAAACAGATATCCATGCTTACCGAGCGTTTTCACTGCTTATGATTGCCTACTTTGGGGGGTGCATTATTGGAAGAGGTGTATCGGCTCTTGCCTTATTTAGTTCAATCGTTTCACACGAAATTGTTGTGGCTTCTTCGGTACTCGCTGCACTTATGGCTATGCTACTTTGTATTCGCAACGGATTTATTCCTCGACAGTTTGTGGATTTATTAAACCCGGATCGGTTGAGTGTAAAAAATAGCCTCATTGACAGTCAAGCGATACGCTTGTCTCGAATTTCCGAACAATGTAGTCTTGGTAGTCGCGAGCGCGAGGTGCTGGAGTTGTTATTGCAGCAGAAAACAGCTAGAGAGATTGCCATTGAAATGGTTATCGCTAACGGTACGGCTAAATCTCACATACGCCATGTTTATAAAAAACTCGGTATTCACAGTCGAGAAGAATTATTTGAGATATTTAAAGTGTAAAGATGGTCGATTGTTATTCCAATGGATGGTCTTTGTCTTGCGATTTAAAACTGAACTATTGAGTGATTAAGGCTGCAGGCGTAGTGTCTGATGGGGTAAAGATGGAGCCCAAAACAATGTGTTTTCAAGGCTGTTCTATCGATTTTGGCTGTTTATGAAAAGATTGGTTGATTGTCACCTTCCTTGTTGCTGAGTAATCTATTAGGTTGTTTCCCTGGCTGCATCCGTGGAGACATTGATTTTTCTGAGTGAAAGAGACAAAGCGATCGCGATAATAATCACCGTTTGAAAAGATTTTTAAAAATGTCAAAATTAGTCCTTGCATCGAGGTTGC
>JAVVXN010000018.1:0-26395 GCA_036651575.1 Raoultibacter sp.
ATCGGACACCCAACAAAAAAGCCACCGGGTAAAATAAACCCGGTGACCTGCATAATCAATGGTGGGCGATAGAAGATTTGAACTTCTGACCCCTACCGTGTCAAGGTAGTGCTCTCCCCCTGAGCTAATCGCCCGCGCGCATAACGCTTATGAGGTTTCTTTCGCGTCAGCAAGTGGATATATTACCAGACTTCACGCATCTGTCAAAGGCTATTTTTCTTGAAAAGATATCTCCCACAAAAACCACCTACCCACACCCGCGTTTTGGCTGGTGTGGGTAGTGTTGTTGCCTTGGCAGAAACAGCGGGATGGTAAACGTTTGTTTCGAATCGTGCTTCCCTGAGTGATTTAAGACACCGATGTCAACAGCTTTTTACTATTGATGCATGCGTACGACAACGTACTGAGCTGTTGCGGGCATTCCGTCAATGTTGTAGACGTCAGCGAGGGGGCAGGTTGCGATTCGCCAGCTGTAGGTGGATCCCTCGGTGTCGACTAAACCTTCCTGGAAGGTATTTCCGGCTTCATCGGTTGCAATTGGGTCGGAAGCCGATGCGTCCAATCCTTCGCTTGCGAGAGCGGTTTGAATGGCGGTTTCTGCATCGCTTGAGGTAAAGTCCGCATACTTCAGCTTCATGTCGACGTATTCTCCGCGGGCAACCTGCAGGCGCCACGAACCATTGAGGTATTTTACCGCGTCGGCGGCGGAAAGGTTTTCGATGCCCGATGAGTATGCCAAACCTGCGTCGATCGCTGTTATGTCAGTCGGCAATTTAATGATGTCGAGTCCACCCGACCAATCAGCTCCCGCGCTAAACTCGTGAAAGGTAAGTCCCGCGTCGGTAAAACCTGTTTTGATAGTATTATCATCAAGTAGCATGAGCCCTGTGAGAACCGGTAAATCGAGGGTTGTAGGCTTGTTGAGATTTGCTTCGAGACTGGCGGCAGCTTTCGCGTCTCGGTTGATAACATTGTCATAGGTGTTGAAGAGGAACATGCCGCCAAAAATGATGGCGATAACAACAAAAACCACCAATACAGAGAGTTGGCTTTTCGGCATATCAAAGGGACGTGATAACTTCGAACCATCCATATAACGAATACGCGCCTTGTCGGAATGCGCACCGTATCCTTTGTGTTGTGTGGTCATCGGACCTCCTGAAGGCATTGTGTACTTTGGGTATTATAGCATTGCGTGGTGGGAGCACTCGTGTTAGGATATCCGACAACCTATGAGGGAGTAGTTGGCATGGAGACATGCGATGCGTTCAACATCATGGCGGCCACGCCTGGACGTATTTTAAATGACGAGACTCATGGTGCAGTCATGCTGTGCCGGAGTCTTTTTTTATGCTTCGACCACACATAAACGTATAAGCTAAAAAGGAGAAAGCATTGGACTTATCAATCTTTTTAACGCCCGAAGCGTGGATCAGCCTTATCACTCTGATCTTCTTGGAAATCGTTTTAGGTGTCGACAACATCGTTTTTATCGCTATCACGACAAATCGCCTTCCCGTCGAAAAACAGCACATCGGTCGTAAGCTTGGCTTGGCAGGCGCGCTTGTTATGCGCATTGTTTTCCTGTGTTTTGCCTCGTATCTCATCCATATGACCACGTCTTTATTCGAGTTGAACCTCGGCTCGTTCTCGCACGGTTTCTCCGTGAGAGATATCGTATTGCTTCTTGGCGGCGGATACCTTATCTACAAGGGCATTTCTGAACTTCGAAGCGTGCTAAATCTGACTGAAGAAAAGGCAGAACACGGTAGCGATGAGCACAAGAAGCTGCATCAAATCATGCTTCCGCAAGCTATTGGTACCATTATGGTTATGGACTTGGTGTTTTCTATCGACTCCGTCATCACAGCTGTCGGTCTCGCCGATCACCTCATCATTATGATTTTAGCGGTCATGATTGCGGTCGTACTCATGATGGTGTTTATCGATCCCATCTCCAAGTTTATTAACGGTCATCCCGAGATGAAAATTCTTGCGTTGTGCTTTATCGTTGTCATCGGTATTTTATTGTTCCTTGATAGCCTGGGTATTAACTCGGGAATTGAAGTGCTCAACATGCACGCTGAAAAACTGATGGTTTATTTTGCTATGGTGTTTGCCTTCGCGCTGGAACTGATTCAGATGGCCTACAACGGAAACCTTGCGGCCTGGAAAAAGGATCGTTGGAAGCAGGATACGGCAAGCCAGATTGAGCGGGTCAAAGAAGAAATGCTTGAGCGTTTTGAGGATGAGCGAAAAGCTCAGAAAGCCGATGTTGTCGTGCCGGAGGCCCCCGTTGCACCCCAGCGCATCACTCCGGTCATTATCGGCAATAATGTTTACATCATGATGCCGGTTGAAGGTGACGATGCCACTTCATTCCGCCAGCTCGCTGGTGAAGTGGGCGCTCTCCCTATGCACCCGCCGATCGAGATTGAAGGGGAGCTTGTCGAGGAAGACGAATCGAGCGCTTCTCAAACAAAAGAAGGCGGCGCGGTCAAGTAGGATATACTTCCCCCTTACTATCTTCGTGTTGTAAAAAATCCCCCGGTCGATGATGACGGGGGATTTTTTCGTGGGTGTGCAGGATTGGTAGTTTGTGATGCATGAAGAAAGCTGCTCGTGATCCGGCGGATATGTCCGTTTAAAGATCGAGAGGATCGGGAGATTACCGGGTTGCGGAAGGTTTGGAGGGAGATTCTCGGAAGAGATCATAGCCTTCGTCTGAAACGATAAGCCGGGTTGCTTTGTCGAGGATATGAGCCTTGAAAGGGGTGAGCGCACCCGTTGTTTCGCCATCGTATTGCACTTCCATCGGCGGCGTTGCAATGACTTCAATCTCGCGTGCTGAGTGGATTTCAAGCGCATCGCTTCGATCGGGAAAATCCCCATCACGATCAAGTGCTGCCGCTACGATGGCGGGAATGAGCTGAAGCGCATAGGTTGCTTTAAGGATTACGATATCCAGAGCTCCATCGCGTGGGCGATTGTCATGGGTGACGGAAAGATCGAATTGAATTTTTGAAAAATTGATCAGCAAGACGCCCACGCCATCGCTTTCGATGGTGGTGCCGTCAAGTTTGATAGTAAAGTGAGATTTTTGCGGTATAGGATTTGCGATTGCTGCAGATATGTAGGCCATCGGTCCCAAAAATCTTTTGGTATGCTGTGCGCCGTGCATGATTGCGGCATCGTAGCCTGCGCCGGCCATTATCGAAAATCCAAACCGTTGACCGCCGACTTCAATTTCGCCCATATCGAAATCAAGCTGCTTGCCCTTGCGCATCATTTTTCCAAGAGCGTGTGTCTCTATGGGCGAGGCAAGATTGAGGGCAAGAAGGTTTGCGGTGCCGGCGGGGAAGGGGAGAATCGGTATGCCCGTATTGCGTAAAATATAGCTTACGGCGGCAACGGTGCCGTCTCCTCCGCTTGCGATGACGCCATCGAAGTTCTGCGCGTCTGCGAGAAGATCCACCAGTTTGCTTTCGCCATCGGTCGAGCGCAGGCATATTTCATCACCGTCTTGTGCAAAGGCGCGCATAAAATCATAAATGGAGCCCTCGCCGAAGCCCGATTTCAAATTATTGATGATAAGCAGTTTCACAGTTACCCTTTCAGTTATTATGATAGTACAGCAAAACGAATACGAAAACGAAGGATGAGCGTCAGTTGTACATATCAAACCAAGAAAAGCTAATAAGTTTTGTCGAACGCGCACGTACTTCATCGGTTCTTGCGATTGATACCGAGTTTCTTCGAGAAAAGACTTACTACGCCCGTCTCTGCCTTTTGCAGCTGGCAACCGATACCGAAGTGGTCGTCATTGACCCGTTTGCCGTGAAGGATTTACGCGTGATCGCTCCGCTTTTAGAAGACGAACACATGGTCAAGTTGTTTCACGCGGGTTCTCAAGACATTGAAATATTGTATCGAGAAGTCGGTGTTATGCCTAATCCGATATTCGATACACAGATTGCCGCGTCGCTCTTGGGTCAGACGCAGCAGATAGGCTACGGTGCGCTTGTTCTTTCCGAGTGTGGGGTATCCCTGAAAAAAGTCGACTCTTTCACCGATTGGTCTCGACGACCTCTCTCCGAGTCGCAACGACAATATGCCGCCGAAGACGTGATTTATCTCCCGCGAATGTATGAGCAGATGAAAAGCACGCTTATCGAAAAGGGACGGCTTCACTGGCTCGAGCAAGATTTTCATGAACTTACCAACCCGAAGCGCTACGATGCCGATCCGCGAGAACGCTACAAACATCTCAAACGGGCTTCCCAACTTGGGGCGCGGCAGCTTTCTGCCGCCCGTGAAGTTGCCGCGTGGCGCGAGGAAACAGCTCGCAAGCGCAATGTGCCGCGGAGATGGGTAATAACCGATGAGCAAATTGTTGAAGTGTGCAAACGGAGCGCGCGCAGCATCGATGAACTTTTTATGGTGCGCGGGCTCAGCGACTCCCTGCCTACGGCAGAGGCTCGCAAGGTCGTTGCGCTTATTGAAAAAGGCCTTGATGCGGATGAGGGTACGTGGCCCCATCCGCAACGCTCGAAGAAAGGTGAACCCAACGTCGATGTTGAGGTTGATCTTATGACGACACTTGTTCGTTTGCGAGCAAAAGAACACGACGTTGCATTTCAGACCCTTTCTTCTCGGGATGACTTAGTTCAGATGGCACGAGGGCACCTTGACGATGTCGAGATGCTGCGCGGTTGGCGCAAAGAGCTTATGGGAGACGAATTGCTTGATTTGCTTGCGGGAAAAATAGGTCTCAGCATACAGGACGGGAAGCTTAAGGTTACGAATCTCCCACAGTAATTTGTTTTTCTCAGCTACCAGCGAAGGTATTTGTATAATGTAACAAACACAAGATGAAGGAGTTTTTCTCATGGGTATGTCTGGATCCTATCTTGCATTGATTGCGGTTACGTTGCTTATTGGTTTTGGCGCGCAATTCTATGTTAATTCACAGCTGAAGAAATATACCAAGATACCTATTTCTTCAGGTATTACCGGGGCGGAAGCCGCTCGGCGCATGCTTGCATTCCACGGCGTCACGGGAGTTGTGATTCAACAGGGTGGCGCGGGCCAGGATTTTTTTGATCCGCGAACCAATTCTATTACGCTTGATCCCGAGGCGTATTCGGGTACGAGTATCACCGCTACTGCAACGGCTT
The DNA here is from genome assembly GCA_036651575.1 of Raoultibacter sp. Lineage (GTDB taxonomy): Bacteria > Actinomycetota > Coriobacteriia > Coriobacteriales > Eggerthellaceae > JAVWGW01. The sequence goes on from JAVVXN010000018.1 coordinate 5,178, forward strand.
GCCATGAGGTCGGCCATGCGTGCCAGTATGCCAAAGGGTACGTTCCGATGAAGATTCGGAGTGCTATTGTGCCCGTGGTCAATATCGCTTCGAATGCGTGGGTCTTTCTTTTGATGATTGGTATTTTCTTAAACATAGCCGGCCTGACAACGCTTGCGATTATTATGTATGCCGCTGTTGTCGTATTTCAGTTGGTAACGCTGCCGGTCGAATTCGACGCAAGTCGTCGCGCTATGGCGTATGTGGGTACGACGGGAATCTCTCAGGCCGAGCAGGGTGGCGCGTTTTCCGTTCTTCGAGCCTGCGCTTTTACGTATGTGGCAGCTGCCTTGACTTCCATCTTACAGCTTCTTTACTTACTCGCTCAGCGTCGCGATTAACGCGAGATATCCATGGCTACCTTACAGCAAGCATCGCAAGAGCCGTTGACGGTTTCGGCAGCAATGGCTCTTGCAAAAAAGGCTCTCGAAAGTGCTTCTGTACGGCTGATTGGCGAGGTGTCAGAACTGTCGAACAAGCCGGGATATAAAGCGGTTTATTTTACGGTGAAAGATGCGGGGGCCAGCCTACCGTGCATGATGTGGGTCAATCGCTACGATGCGCAGGGCGTCGTGCTGCGGGTTGGTTCCCTGGTTGAGTTAACCGGGCGTTTTACCCTCTATGCACCGAAGGGCCGCATGAATTTCGATGTTTTCTCCCTTGCGCTAGCGGGGGAGGGAAATTTGCGCTTACGGGTGGCAAACCTTGCAAAAAAGCTTGAATCAGAAGGTCTTATGCAGCCGCAGCGAAAGCGTGGCCTTCCGCGCTTTCCGGAAACGATAGGGCTGGTCACCTCCCCTCGGGGCGCTGCTGTTCACGATGTGCTCCGAACATTGCGTCGTCGTTTTCCCGTAGCTCGTATTCTGGTTGCGGGCGCGAGCGTTGAAGGTGAAGGAGCTCCTGTCGCGCTTATCGGTGCGCTGAAGGCAGTTGAGCACGCGCGGGCAGAAGTTGTCTTGCTGGTGCGCGGTGGTGGTTCTTTTGAGGACCTTATGCCTTTCAACGACGAAGGGCTTGCACGTACGATCGCCGAACTTAGCATACCGGTGGTGACCGGTATTGGTCATGAACCTGACACCTGTATTGCCGATATGGTAGCTGACGTGCGCGCTTCTACTCCCACGGCTGCCGCTGAAGCGGTAAGTCCGGCAAAAGAAAATGTTGCGGCGCTCTTTGACTCCCGTCGCGCATCGATCGATTCGGCAATGGGTCGACAAATTGATCGGGAACGCTTGGCGCTCGAACGCCAAGCGCGACGCCCGCTTTTCCTCGATTCCAACACGCTGTTTGCCGTAGAAGCCCAAATGCTTGACATGACACAGGATCGTCTCAGGCGTGTCGTGCCCCAAAAAATTACCCGCGACAAAGAAAAACTCGCTATCACCGATGCGCGTTTGCGCCGCGCTATCCCTCATGCTCTCGCACGCGATGCGGCGCGGCTTGACAGCGAGGCAGAACGTCTTCACTCGAAAGGCCTTGCCCTTTTACCGCGGTTTGAGAATATGCTGGCTCTCCACGCAGCGCGCCTGCACGACCTTTCCCCTCTTACTATCTTGTCGCGGGGTTATGCGGTTGCGCGCAACGAGACGGGAGACATCATGAAGTCAGTTGATGCGGTTGCTTTAGGCGATCACCTCCGGGTGAGCTTGGCTGATGGCGATGTGGGCTGTCGGGTTGAACAGGTTGAGCATATAGAAAATGCAATGGTTATTTTGGAGGAATCATGAATCAAGCGCTGAAACCTATTGAAACACTGAGCTTTCGTGAAGCCATGGTTGAACTTGATGGCATCGTCGGCTTACTTGAGAGTAATACCCTCGAGCTTGAGGAAAGCTTACGGCATTACGAGCGTGGCGTCGCTTTGCTTGGCGCTTTGCGTACCCGCCTCAATGATGCGCAGCAAAAAGTTGATGTGCTCATGGGGGAGCTCGATACCTCTATCGACGACACCACCATCGATTCGACGCTGCAAAAAGCATAGCGCGCTGGTGCGACATTTATCAGGAAAGGATTCATCATGCAAGATTGTATTTTTTGCCAAATAGCTTCAGGAGTTATTCCCGCAACGAAAGTGTATGAAGACGATCAGGTTTATGCATTTGACGATCTGAATCCCCAAATGCCGGTTCATGTTCTCATTATCCCCAAACAGCATTATGCCAACCTCGGTGATGGAATTCCTGATGACGTAATGGGTCATCTTTTCAACACCGCTCAAACCGTAGCAAAAATCAAAGGAATTGATGAAGCGGGTTACCGCACCATCGTTAATACGGGTGATGATGCGCAACAAAGCGTGCACCATATCCACCTTCATATTCTGGGGGGCGCGCCGATGAACTCAGGCTCTCCGGCGCTTAATGCGTGATTTTAAGATGAATGACGTGTCGTTTGTTTGTGTGGTGATTTTAAAGACCGCCACCGTTTGCCGAAACGGTGGCGGTCTTGTCTGTTCTGCCAAGATTTGATGCCTAAAATAGTGTCTTTGAGAGAAAGTATTTAAGGAGGCCATCTTTGAATGTACTCGTTGTCAATGCCGGTTCATCATCTTTAAAGTATCAACTCGTGAGCGTCGAGCATCAAGAGCTCCTCGCTAAAGGTATTTGCGAGCGTGTGGGGTCTGCTGAAGCGTTCCATAAACACGGCATCGACAAAAACGAAGTCGTTATCGACGCGGAAATGAAAGACCACGACGATGCCATGGCGCTCGTTCTTGAAGCGCTTACCGAAGGCCCCCATCGGGCTATCGATTCGCTTGATGATATCGATGCGGTCGGTCATCGTGTCGTGCAGGGAGGACCTTATTTCGACCGATCGGTTTTAATCGATGATGATGTTATCTCGAAAATCGACGAACTTGCCGAATTGGCTCCTCTCCACAATAAAGCGGCCCTTATGGGCATTCATGCCTGCATGGTGCAAATGCCTGGAATTCCTCAAGTCGCAGTATTTGACACGTCGTTTTTTCAGACGCTGCCACCGAAAGCTTACATGTATCCGCTTCCCTATGAACTGTATGAAAAATACGGTATTCGTAAATATGGCGCCCATGGAACCTCTCATCGATACATTGCGCAACGCGCAGCAGATATTTTGGATGATCCGCTCAATGAGCTCAAGCTTATTACGTGCCACTTGGGCAATGGGTGCTCCATGTCCGCTATCGACCACGGCGTTGCGGTGGACACCTCCATGGGCCTTACACCCCTCGATGGTTTGATGATGGGTACGCGTTGTGGTGCTGTCGATCCTGCAGTTGTTCCGTTTATCATGGAACACGAAAACTTGAGCACCGCTGAAGTGAATGACCTTATGAATAAAGAGTCTGGTCTATTGGGAATCTCGGGTATCAGCAACGATCTCCGAAGCGTTCGCGATGCGGCTGAGCAGGGAAACGAACGGGCAATTCTTGCCTATGACATGTATTCCAACTCCGTCAAAAAATATATCGGTCAATACATTGCCGTCATGGCGGGTGTTGATGCTATCGTTTTGACGGCGGGCGTGGGTGAAAATTGCGCAAAAATGCGCCGTATGATTTTTGCAGGTATGCAACCTCTTGGTATCATTCTTGATGAAGAAAAAAATCGTCAACGAGGGTTTGAGCGTGAAATTTCAAGTGAAAATTCGGCCGTCAAAATCATTATTATTCCCACCAATGAAGAACTGATGATCGCGTTGGATACCTACGATATCCTGCACGAACGAATCGATCCAATCTAAGCGAGAGCTTGCGAGATCTTTCTCTGCTGTCTCTCGGTGTGTTTTTCATTTCCAACCAAAAAGCCCCGAAGTCATTATGACTTCGGGGCTTTTTGCAGAGCAATCAGAAAGAGGGTTAACACGAACCTCTTTCTGAAAGACCGTGCCGCTTTTCGATGGGCTGCGCATGATGGTTTAGGCGTGGTTGGTCTGACATTGCACGGCGGTAATGCCGATAACGCCGATGATATCGTCGGCGCTGCATCCGCGGGACAGGTCGTTGACGGGTGCTGCGATACCCTGAGTGATCGGGCCGTATGCTTCTGCTTTCGCCAGACGCTGTACCAACTTATAGCCGATATTACCCGCATCGAGATCGGGGAAAACGAGTACGTTCGCCTTGCCGGCAACAGCGGAGCCAGGTGCTTTCGATGAACCGACCGAGTCTACGATGGCTGCATCGAGCTGCAATTCGCCGTCGAGGGCAAGTTCGGGTGCGAGCTGTTGTGCGATAGCTGTTGCTTCAGCAACTTTCATCGCATCGCTGTTTTTTGCAGAGCCACAAGAGGAATGTGAAAGAAGGGCTACGCGAGGTTCGGTACCCATCAGGGTTTGCCATGATTGCGAGGAATTGACTGCGATATGGGCAAGTTTTTCTGCGTCGGGCTGTACCTCAAGACCGCAATCGGAAAATATAAACGTACCGTTTTGTCCGTAGTCGCAGTCGGGCACAACCATGACAAAAAATGAACTGACGAGTTTGACCCCGGGAGCGGTTTTTAATATTTTAAGGCAAGGGCTCAGTACGGCAGTTGTGGCGTGGCAAGCACCGGCAACCATGCCGTCGGCCATACCGAGCTTTACCATCATGACTCCAAAATACAAAACATCTTCAATGAGCTCATGTGCTTCTTTTTCGGTCAGACCCTTAGCGCGGCGCAATTCATAAAGGGCGGCGGCCATTTCTTCGCGTTGTTCGTGGGTGCGAGGATCGATGATGCGCGCACCGTCGAGCTGGTAGGGGCTTGCCATGATAGTCTCGGTATCGCCAAGGATGATGAGGTTTGCGATGTTGCTTTTGAGGATAGCTTCAGCTGCCTCAAGCGTGCGATTGTCGTCGCCTTCGGGTAAAACGATTGTTTGCTTGTCGGCTTTTGCTCGGTCGAGAATTGAATCGAGAAATGCACTCATTAAGTTCCCTTTCTACTGATCAGTTATCCAGTTTGTATGATAATGCACGCAAATGACAAGCTTCTCGGTAAAATGGGTTCACGGTAGAATAATGGATGATTTGAGAACGGCCGGCTCAAGCCGGCCTCTTACTGCGCGAAGGAAAGGTAGCTATGGCTCTTCAGTATCGAGCGTTTCAAGATATTGCAATCAGAGATTACGATGCTGTGGTTGTTGGCAGTGGTTTTGCGGGCGGCGTTGTTGCACGCGAACTTGCCGAGCGTGCCGACGCCAAAGTTCTCATTATTGAAAAGCGCTCCCATATCGGTGGCAATATGTATGACGATACCGATGCGGCGGGTCTTTTAGTGCATCGTTATGGTCCCCATATCTTTCACAGCAACGATCGGCGAGCTTTTGAGTACGTCAATCGTTTTACTGCGTGGCGCGATTACGAGCACGAGGTGCTAGCGGATTGGTTTGGAACGTATCTGCCTGTTCCTTTTAATAAAAATTCAATGGAAATTGCCTTTGGTAAAGAAAAAGCCGATCGCCTCACAGCGAAGCTGGTGGAAACATTTGGTGATGAACGCAAGGTTACCATCAATGAATTGCGAGGAATGGAAGATCCTGATTTAACTGAAATTGCTGATTTTGTCTATGAAAACGTATTTTTGTACTACACGCAAAAGCAATGGGGCTTAACACCTGAAGAGGTCGATCCCAGCGTTACCGCACGGGTGCCCGTCTTTGTCTCTCATGATAATCGCTACTTTCAGGATGCGTATCAGGGTATGCCAGAAAAAGGGTACACGTCGCTTTTTGAGAGTATGCTCGATCATGACCGTATCGATATTTGCCTCAATACGGAAGCTGAAAGCGTCTTTGAACTTGAATTTGAGAGCAGGGAGGAAACGGCACCTCTTACGGCTATCAAAATCAAAGACGTCCCTTTTACCGGACCGGTTATCTACACCGGTCCTCTTGACGAACTCTTTTTGTCTCGCTTCGGTCGCCTTCCTTATCGCAGCCTTGATTTTAGCTACGAAACGCTCGAGTGCGATCATGTGCTGCCCTGCGGTACTGTGAATTTTACCGTGACTGAAGATTATACGCGTATCACGGAATTCAAGTACTTGACGGGTCAAATCAGCGACAAGACCACTATCATGAAAGAATATTCTCACTCCTACGATGATCCCAAGAAGCAGATTCCGTATTACGCCATTATCAATGATGTCAACAATGCTCACTATGATCGCTATCTTCAGTTGACTTCAAAATTGCCAAATTTTTACCCTCTTGGCCGGTTGGCGGAATATCGATACTACAATATGGATGTCATCATCTCGCGTGCGCTTAATCTTTCTGACCAGCTCTGCAATAAATGAATGGTGGAGTATTAACCCTATGATGAAAACTATTTCTTTTGCTGTTCCTTGCTATAACTCAGCGGTGTATATGGATGCGTGCATCGAATCGATTCTTAAATGCGGTGATGATATCGAAATCATTATCGTAGACGATGGTTCCACGAAAGATGAAACCGCTGCAAAAGCGGATGAGTGGGCAGAGCGCTATCCCGATATCATTTCGGCTATTCATAAAGAAAATGGGGGGCACGGGTCAGCTGTTAACTCCGGTTTGGCTGCCTCGACGGGTCTTTACTTTAAAGTTGTTGATTCCGATGATTGGCTCGATGAAATTGCCATGGCTCCCATCATGGGTTATTTGAGGCAGCAGCTTGAGCGCTTGGCCCCAACGGATTTGGTAATCGGTAACTACGTGTATGAAAAAGTGCATGAAGATTCTCGCACGGTCATGCACTACCGTAACGTTTTTCCTGAGGGTCGCGAATTTGGCTGGAACGACCTGGGCCATTTTCTGCAAAGCCAATATCTGCTGATGCATTCGGTCATTTATCGTAGTGCTCTTTTGAAGGACATGAATCTCCAGTTGCCCGAGCACTGCTTCTATGTCGATAACGTCTTTGTCTACGTTCCTCTGCCCCAGGTAAAAACGCTCTACTATCGTGACGTTGACATGTATCGTTACTTCATCGGCCGCGAGGATCAAAGCGTTAATGAAACGGTCATGCTTTCCCGTATTGATCAGCAGCTGCAAGTAACCAGGGCTATGATTGATGCCGTGAATTTGCCCGATGATGTTTCAGAAAAGAAGCTTGCCCATTACATGGAAAGCTATCTTTCTATGATGATGTGTATCTGTTCGGTCTTTTTACGAATGAAAAAAACCGAAGAGGATGATAAAAAACTTGAAGATATCTGGAAGTATCTCGAATGTGAAAACCCGACGCTGTATCGTCACGTGCGTCGCAAATCGCTCAATTTAGGCACCAATCTTCCGACTGAGCTAGGCCGCCGTATTGGTCTTTCCGGCTATCGTGTCGCACAGAAAATATTTAAATTTAATTAAACGAACAGCGATGGCTTACGTGCTCTGCATAAAACCCGAAGGATGAGTTTTCGATAAGCTTCCGGGTTTTATGGCTCCGGAGAATGGGTAGGCGGAATTCTTGTTTGTTTTCGTGGTGGAGTAAAGAAAAATCTTTGATCGATGCTTGTCTTGATGCGTTCCCTATCGATAGTCGGCAGGGTTTTTCGCAGCCGACCCCGTGGTGTTTTCCTGATTTCGTAGCTCGCGGCCGAATTGTAGCGCCCTTTCGCCGAAACGATTTTTCACTTTATCGGTCGCTTCAAGGAGGCCTGCCCGTTTTTTTGCATCCCCAATAAGCGGCTTTATCTCTTCGGTAAGAGGGAGCTCTTCGGAGATATCGAAAAGCGCTTCCTGGACGACGCCTGTTTCTTCCTCGAATCCGCTCGCTCCGACACCGATCAGTCGTACGGCCATCCCTTGTGCCCAGACGTCATCGAGCATGCGATACAAAACGGGCGTGAAGGCGTACTCGTCGTTTTCGGGGCGGGTAAGACGCTGTTGTGTGCTGCGACTGCTCCGATCGGCGAAGCGAACGCGGAGGCTAATAGTGTGGCCTTTGACGTTTTTCATGCGCATGCGGCGCGCGACTTTTGCGGCGGCTGTGGCAATGCCTGCTTCCAAATCCTTCCGTACGGTAAGATCGTGTGCGAAAGTCATTTCGTTCGAAATTGATTTCATCGTATCGTCAGCTGCAACCGGAGTCATATCTTTCCCGCAACATCGCAAGCGCATCATGGTTGCGTTTTTCCCAAAGACACGAACGAGGAGAGCTTCGTCGGCGGCCGCCACATCACCGAGTGTTCTGATGTGGTGCGCGTGAAGCTCTTTTTCGGCACAAGGTCCGATCCCGCTCATGCGGCGTATGGGGAGAGGGGAAAGGAAGTCTCGTTCACGACCGGGATAAACAATGGTAAGCCCCCGTGGTTTGTCCCTATCGGAAGCAATTTTTGCAATGGTCTTACTGGTTCCGAGTCCGATTGAGCAACTGATGCCCAATGCGGCCACGGAAAGCTGAATGCGTTGCGCCACCCAAATGGGGTGTTCGGCGCTGTGTGGTGTAGGGCTGATGTCGAGGAACGCTTCATCGATGCTCACCTGTTGCATATGGGGGCTTTCACGAGAAAGAATATCCATTACCTGCTGTGAAACGCTCCGATACCGATCGAAATGACCTCGCGTCCAAATCGCGGTGGGACAAAGTCGATGAGCCATTGAAGAGGGCATAGCGCTTTTTACGCCGAAACGTCGCGCCTCGTAGGAAGCCGCAGTTACGACGCCGTGCTTGTCGGGGTCTCCACCGACGATAACAGGTTTATTGCGCCAGGCGGGATGGTCGTGCTGCTCAACTGAAGCAAAAAATGCGTCGAGGTCAACAAGGAGGATAGCCGGTCCTCTCCATTCGATATATGAGGTGTCTTTTGTGTCCATAGGCCAAAGTGTAACACGTCTGGTTTGCTTGGTGCGTCTTGTGATAGGATAGCTATTCTTCTCTAATGCAAAGCCAGTGAAAGGGGTGCGAGATGACAGCGTTGCGTGGTTTAAATCTTCATCTTGATCAACGCCCCGTTACAACGATTGTTCCCGAGCAGCCGGTGGCTCTCCCTTACGAAATGCGCACCGAGGTTAATTGGCTCGACTTTTCTGTTGCGCAAAACCCTCTGGGCACCCCGCGTTCGTTTATCAAGGCAATTCACACCGCTTTTGTCGACGGCGAAGTGGCCTACAGACCCGACAGCGACGCTCGCGCACTTCGATCTGCGCTCTCGCAATATTTTGGGATGTGTCCCGAATCGTTTCTGTGCTGCGCTTCATCGATAGAGATGATACGCAGCATTGCCCAGGCCTTTCAGCCTTGTCAGGTTGGCGTTTCCGTTCCGGCGCTCCCCGAATATTCCTTGGCTATCGCAAACGCGGGCCACGAAGTCGTCGCCATTACCAATCCTCAGTCATTTGTGACGCGCGATCCTTATTCCGCAAAACGTGACGGGGTCCACTACGATGCTGCGCTGCTCGCCAATCCAAGCTATCCAGCAAGTCGTCTTTTGCCGCAAACGACGCTGCTGCACTATCTTGAGGCATGCCATTGGGTTATCGTTGACGAATCCTACGTTGAGTTGACGCTGGGCGGGGAATCGTTTTACCCTTTGACCGAGCGATATCGCAACCTGATCGTTGTTCGTTCGGTGTCATCGTCGTTCAACATGGCGGGTATACCGCTCAGCTATTGCATTGCTCATCCTCAGACGATCGCCCATATTGAGCAGTTTTTCGATCGTTCGAACATTTCCATGTTTGCAGAGGTCTTGGCAAAGGAGCTCTGCGATCAAGAAGATTTTCTTGATCAGACCCATGAGTTTCTCGACACCGAAATTCCGTGGATGCAGTGTATGCTCAGCTTGATTCCGGGAATTCATGTGTTTCCAGCCGAGGCAAACTACGTGCTTTGCACGTATGAAAATACCCCCCTCATGGAGCTGGGGGCTGAAAATGTCACCGAATTGATTGCCCGGTTGCAGCTGGCGGGATTTTTGGTACGTAATCTTGAGGGCGTCAGAGGGTTTGAGGATAATCGATATTTCTGTGTCGCTTTGCGCAGTCGCAAAGACAACGAACGTCTTCTCGGTGCCCTTAAAAAAATTATTTCTTGTTCCTAAAAAACTTCCCTGATCCCACAAAAAACCGTTCCGTTTTCAAGATCAATAACGCACGTGAATACGAAACGGCATCAAGACGTGCTTTATCGATGGTTGGCAAAGAAAAAAAGAGCGATTGTTCCGGGGCCTGAATGGGCTCCGATGACAGGGTCGACGTAGTTGATCATAATGTCTTTAATGGCGATCTTTTCGCGAATCAAGGTGGCGACGTATTCGGCATCTTCGATGCAATCTCCATGGGTGATGAAGATTACCTGGTTTTCAAGAGGCTGCACTCCGTCGTGGAGCAAGTGATCGACAAGGGCCTGCAATGATTTTTTGCGTCCGCGGACTTTTTCCATAGGAATTAAGCGGCCTTCGTTATCAACATGAAGAACGGGTTTGATATTGAGCATGGTTCCTGCGTAGGCGCTCACCTTCGAAACGCGACCACCACGCTGCAAAAAGAGTAAATCGTCGACCGTAAACCAGTGGGCGAGCTTGAGGCGGTTGTTCTCAACCCACGAAGCGACTTCGGCGAGAGACTTTCCTGATTGAGCTTGCTTGACGGCGTGATATACCAGCAATCCTTCACCGCCCGATGCGGCCAAAGTTTCGACAGCACCTATCGTGCGCTGAGGGAATTCGGTCTGCAGTTCTTTGCAGAGGAGGTCGATTGCCACGTACGTGCCGGAAAGAGCGCTGGAAAAACCCAGATATAAGACGTCTTTTCCGTCGGCTAAAAGCTGGCGCAGAAGCGTTTCTGAATCAGCCAAATTTGGCAACGATGTGGTGATAACCTTGCCTTGCCGCATCATGGTGTAAAACTGCCTCAGATCGGTGTGTTTCCCTTTGAGGTAGCTTTGGAATTGATTATCATCCACCATAAACTCCAGGGGGAGAATATGAAGTTTGAATTCGGCAATCATTTCTTCGGTTAAATTACAGCAGGAATCGGTAACAATTTCAAAACTCATGGGCTATGCCTCCAAATCGCGCTTTTGTGCTAGGGATTCGCGGTGGAACTCCTCTGTGTGCGTGTCAAAGCGGTAGTTTATACGGTATTATCGTTTTTTGCTATATGTCGCAATTCTGAAAACTCTTTTCGTACAGAAATGTCTCTCCGTATGTTCGCCTATAATGGGAAAGTTGCAATACTAACACTTTAAGAAAGGTATGGATTCAGGTGGGAAATACCTATAAGAATACAATGAATCTGCCACAGACCGATTTTGCCATGCGAGGAAATCTTCCCGAGAACGAACCGAAGCGGCTTGCGAAATGGGAAGAACAGGATATCTATCGCAAAGTGCTCGAAAAAAACAAGAATGGCGAGCCCTTTGTTTTGCATGATGGTCCTCCCTACGCAAACGGCCCCATCCATATCGGGCATGCCTTCAATAAGATCCTTAAGGATTTCGTGGTCAAAAGTCATGCTCAGCGTGGGTATTTCACTCCCTATATTCCTGGTTGGGATTGTCACGGACAGCCCATTGAGCATATGGTTGAAAAAACTCTCGGACCTGACAAGATGGCGAAGATCAACCAGCCAACCCTGCGTCGTCTGTGTCGTGAATGGGCCGAAAAATACGTTGATGTGCAGCGTGATGGTTTTAAGCGCCTTGGAGTAAACGCTGACTGGGACGAACCCTATCTTACTTTTTTGCCTGAATACGAGGCGGGTAATGTTGAGATTTTCAAGAAGATGTATCTTGACGGTTCGGTATACCGCGGCCGTAAGCCGATTCACTGGTGCAAACATTGCCACACCGCTCTTGCGGAAGCCGAAATTGAATACGGTGACGAAGTGTCGCCCTCCATTTTTGTAAACTTTTTGCTTGATGAAGTGCCGGCACCGTTTGCGGCTGCAGGTGTTGTGGGGGATGCCTCTGTACTGATCTGGACCACAACGCCTTGGACGCTGCCGGCAAATACGGCGGTAAGCGTGGCACCCGATGCTGACTATTGCATGGTGCGTGTTGCTGACGCGACGATGCTGCTCGCTTTGGAGCTGGTGGAATCGGTTGCAACTACCGCTGGCTGGAAAACTTACGAAACCGTATGCGACAGCACCGGTAAACCTGTCTTGGTTAAGGGTATCGATCTCGCAGGAATTGCCTATACGTGTCCGATTCGTCAAGATCTTAAGGGTACGATTGTCTACGGTGACCACGTTACGCTCGACTCCGGTACCGGTTGTGTCCATACCGCTCCCGGTCATGGTCAAGATGACTATTTGGTTGCCATGAAATTTGATCTCCCCATTCTCATGCCCGTTGACGACAACGGGGTCTTGACCGACGAAGCGGGTGCTTTTGCGGGGCTTGACACCGATGATGCAAATCCGCGCATTATTGCGTGGTTAAAAGAACAGAAAACGCTTGTCGCTGTCAAAGAAATTACGCACAGCTATCCACACTGCTGGCGTTGTCATCAGCCGGTTATCTTTCGTGCGACCGATCAGTGGTTTGTGTCCATGGATAAAAATGGCTTGCGCACAAAGGCGCTCGATGCGATTGAGAACCAGGTAAAGTGGGTACCCGAGTGGGCAGCTAACCGCATTGGATCCATGGTCGCCGATCGTCCCGATTGGTGCATTTCTCGCCAGCGTTCTTGGGGCGTTCCGATTCCTGTGTTCAAGTGTGCAAAGTGCGGCGCTACCGTTGCAACCGCTGAAACCTTCGATGCGGTCATCGATCTCTTCAATCGCGAGGGTGCCGATGCATGGTTTACGCACGCTCCCGCTGACTATTTGCCAGCGGATACGAAGTGTGAAGTGTGCGGTGGTACCGAAGTGCTTCCCGAAAAGGATATTCTTGATGTCTGGTGGGAAAGCGGGGTGTCCCATACGAGCGTTTGCAGAAAACGTTCCGGACTTCATTTTCCCGCTGAAATGTATCTGGAGGGATCCGATCAGCACCGCGGTTGGTTCCAGTCGTCGCTTCTTACCAGCGTTGGAGCTTATGGTGTCGCTCCTTACCAGTCTGTCATGCATTGTGGTTTCACCATGGATGCCGAGGGACGCAAGATGTCGAAATCGCTCGGCAACGGGGTCGATCCTGCAGATATTACGAAAAAGAGTGGTGCCGATGTCTTGCGACTCTGGGTGGCCAGCGTTGACTATTCTCAAGATGTCAATATTTCCGACGAAATTTTACAACGCACCAGCGAGGCCTATCGTCGTATTCGAAACACCTTCCGTTTCTTGCTTGGCAATCTCAACGATTTCGATGCCTGTACCGATGCCGTAGTTTCATGGGACGATCTTGAACCGATCGATCAATGGATGATGGTTCGTTTGCAAGACCTGCTCGACGAGATCGAAGGAGCCTATAACGAATATCGTTTTCATGCCGTTTTCCGTGCTGCTTACGATTTTATCGTCAACGATCTTTCGGCCGTTTATATGGACGCCACAAAGGATCGACTGTACTCAGAAGCCCCCGATTCTTCTCGTCGTCGCGCCGTGCAGACCGTGCTTATGCATGCTATCGAGCTGCTTGTCCGCACGCTGTCTCCTATTTTGTCGTTTACAACCGAAGAAGTTTGGGAAAATTATCCACAGGGATTGCGTTCGGCGGCAAATCACCCCGAAAGCGTTCAATTGGCTGGATGGCCTGCGAAGAGTGATTTCTCTCCCTCGGTATCGCAGGAGTCCGCCGCGATGATCGCCACTGATTTTGAAACCGTTTTGGGCGTGCGTGAAATCGTTATGAAGGCTTTGGAAGAAGCGCGCAATGGTAAGGTCATCAACAAGAGCCAGGAAGCTGCCGTAAGGGTGGCGGCTCCAGCTGCAACCCTTGAAATTCTTCGCAAATATGCGGTGCCGGTCTACGAAGAACTTTTTATTGTTTCTGCTGTCGATTTTACCGAAGGCGACAATATTGCAGCTACGATCGCTTTGGCTGAGGGTGAGAAGTGTCCTCGCTGCTGGAACTATCGTAGTCTTGGTGGCAATGCTCACCATCCTTCGGTGTGCGAGCGCTGCGGCGATGCGCTCGAAGCCATTGGCTTTTCCGAAGAGGGCTAGGCTTGGTTTTGAGAGAAGAAATTACGCAGGAAACCGATGTTAAGGTGAAACGCGGGCGCAATGCGCTCGCGTTCACTATCGTGGTGCTTCTTTGGCTGACCTTTGATACCGTTACAAAATCTTTTTTCGAACAAACTCAAACGTTGGGTGATGTTGTCCCGGGGAGCTCGTGGGGTCTGATCCATTTCCGTCTTGTTCATAATACGGGAGCCGCTTGGGGCATGTTTGATGATTCCACGTGGATGCTCGGCATCTTGTCGTTGGTCGTTTGTGCTGCGCTTATCGTGTATCTATTCGTGCTGGCACCGCGTTCAAGCAGGGGCGAAGCGATTGGACTCGCGCTCGTGTTTGCAGGGGGGCTCGGAAATGCAATTGATCGTTTCGCGCGAGGCTACGTTGTTGATTTTATCGAAACAACGTTCATCGATTTTCCGGTGTTCAATATTGCCGACATTGGAGTAACGTGTGGGTTCATCATTTTTATCATATTTTTATTTTATAACGAAAAAAAACGTGGAACATTTCGCGGCGATAGAGGGGATGTCTGATGCCTCGATCCCTCTGCTATAGCGCCACTCTCGATGATGGCGGCATGCGTCTTGATGCTTGTTTGGCGGCGCATGGCCTCTATGTAAGCAGGTCGCAAGCCGCACATTTCATTGATGGTGGGTTGGTGTTTGTCAACGGCAAGGTTGTCGCTAAAAAGTATGCAGTGTGTTCAGGCGATACGATCGTCTACGAAGAAGCGGTTATCTCTCAGCGTGCTCCGATGGAGGGAGAGCCTATCGAGCTTGACGTGCGTTTTGAAGATGATTACCTTCTCGTTCTCTCGAAGCAAGCAGGTCTTATCTGCCATCCATCACCGGGTCATCCGCACTCCACGTTGGTAAATGCTCTTATTTATTATTGTGGTCGAGATAATTTAGCCCACGTGCAAGGCGATGATCGCCCGGGAATCGTCCATCGTCTCGATGGAGATACCAGTGGATTGATGCTGGCAGCTAAAGATGACAAAGTTGGGTATGCGTTGCAGGAGGCGATTCGCCTCCGCAGCGTTGACCGCCGCTATCTTACGCTGGTGCATGGCTCTATCGCTCACGACACGGGCCTTATTGATGCCCCTATCGCGCGCGGCGAACGCGATCGAGTGCGCATGCGGGTTTCAGATAGCTCCAGCGCCCGTTCGTCGGTTACGACATTTCGGGTACTGGAGCGCTTTGAGGCCGGCCCTCGAGATGAGGGGTACACGCTGCTTGAATGCAAGCTCTATACTGGCCGAACGCATCAAATTCGAGTTCATATGGAATACATTAAGCATCCCTGTGTTGGGGATCAGACCTATGGCGGTGGCGGATCTGTTTCGCAGCTTGGCTTGAATCGACAATTCCTCCATTCCTATCTACTCGATTTTACCCATCCCGAAACAGGAGATGACTTGCATTTTATTGACGGCCTGCCCGCTGATTTGCAAGATGCGCTCGACATGCTTGCCTCAAGAAGCTTAGGGGTTACTGCGGCGGGGGAAGAGGTGTTTGCCGCTCTCGACGCTTCAAATTCAAAAGCGATCCGTTAGGGTGCTGCCGCTTTTCGGGTGTAAGGCTACGCCACCAACAGTCCTGCTTCTTCCAGTATGGTTACCCAGATAAAGATGGATGCCACTGAAACGAGCGATGTCATGACCACGATCTGCCCCGCGAGTCTATCGTCGGCTTCCATCTGCTGAGCCATGGTGAAGCTACTGACAGCCGTAGGACTGGCAAAGAGCGCCATAAGAGCCCCGAGTTCAATTCCTCGGTATCCCAATGCAAGGGATGCGACGATACCGATGAGGGGGACGATGATAAGCTTGCCTCCGACAGCGCTTGCAAGAGCCCATCCGTTTCCCTTAAGGCTTGAAAACGCAAACGAGCCACCCAAAACAATCAAGGCGAGCGGTGTCGCAATGTTTGCGATGTCTCCAATGGTCTGTTCAAGAATGATCGGCAGGCGGATACCGGTTGCGATAAAAAAGAATGCGGCAAGAGCACCAAGGATTAAAGGATTGGTGATGATACCGGTTAAAACCGATTTAAGATCAATCGTGCCGTTTCTAAATATTTCAAGGGCACACACTGCGAGCACGTTGAAGAGGGGAACAATAAAAGCGATCAAAACTGCCGTAGTGCCCGTATTCGCTTCCCCAAAAAGAGATTTCGCTATCGGTAAGCCGAATAAAACATAGTTGCTGCGAAACATTCCCTGAATCAAGACGCTTCGCCGTGCGTCATCTTTTTCAAATCGCGGTACGACAAGTAAGAGGGCAACAAAAATAACCACAACGCCCGCAACAGCGAATCCCACCAGACCTGGTTTGAAGTCGGTGGAAAAATCGCTGTTGTAGACATTCACAAACACAATGAGCGGCAGGAAAACCTGAAAACACAGCCGGTTGAGCTGCCGCAACAAATCTTCGGTAAACATTCCGATTTTCCGCAATCCGTATCCGAGCGCCATCATGAGAAATAAAGGGCAGACAACAGAAAACGCTAAAAAGAAGCTATTCATAGCTGCAAAGCTCGATAAGGTTCCCGTCGGGATCGCGCAGGTATAGGGAGTGCATTTCGCCTCGAACGCCGTGACGCACGACAATTTCGAGGTTGTGAAAAATTTCTTTTTCCATCAGCATATTCCGGCAATCTTTTATCGTTCCCTGTATTTCGAAACACAGATCAGCGCTGCCCGTTTGAATCGTGCGAGCCTTCGGTTCGAGTTCATGTCCCAGCAGGTGCACGTTGATTTTAAAATCACCCGAGAAGAGCTCCCAGCGGCCGCCTGCATCGTGAGCGATGAAGCCAAGGGCTTCGTAGAAGTTGATACAGGCGGTGATGTCGGCTGTCGTGATAACGATATGATCGATTTTTTTCACGAGGGGTGTGTTACTCATGGCTATAAAGACCCTTCAGGGTGTACTCGTCCAAAATGTGTCCATCCATTTTTCGGTGCAGTTCGTTGAAAAGAAAACCCTTATGCACGTCGAGGAGAGTATCGAGCGCATACACATGCAGTTCGTAGAGGTGCGGGGCGTCAGGGGGGCACATGCCGCCGTAGAAACTCGAAAGCTCAGCGCTCTGTTGGCCGCCTTGCATACTTGTCCAGCTGTTGGCTCCCTGGACAAAATCGCTCGCTGTTCTACTTTCGTTTTCGAGAATCTCATTGCGGGTGATGTTGGCTGCCAACCAGTGAATCCAGGCAAAACCGCCGCTTACGGGATAAGCATCTTTATCCTCAAGGACGATTGCGTAGGAAATGGTATTTTCAGGAGCATCTTCAATACTGAAGGGAATTGAATAGTCGGGAACGCCATTGGCGTTCGTCTGGGTGCCCTGCGCACCGTACCTTACATCATAGAAGCCTTCCGTGATGCCGCTGCTGGTTACTTTCATGGAAAACCCTTTCTCTTGTTGTCGTTTGTTAAGTTCACTATAAAGCGCCTCGAAAAGAAAGGGAATTACCCACTTTTTCGTGGGTAGGAGAGGTTGTTCTCGATGCGGGGTTATTCGATGATACCCTTGTCTCGCAGGGCATCATCCATACCGTGCTCGCGCATAAAATCAATGCCAACTTCCTGCATGATGGTTAACGCTGCAAGCATTTTTTTACCGTGTGTCTCCGTGAGAAAATATTCGACTTTTCGAGGATATCCCGGAAAGACCACCTTGTCTACGAGGGAGCTCTCCATGAGTTCTTTCAGCTGTTCGAGCAGCATCTTTTGCGTGATACCCTCAATATCGTGCTCCAGCTTTGCAAGTGAAGTGTGCCCAAGGCGTAGCCGCCACAAAATGATTGTCTTCCATTTTCCCTTGATCATATCGTGGGTCAATTCGAGCGGGCAGGTATATTGGCTTCGGAGTTTCATGGGCGTTACGGTTCCTATGCTGAAATGGTCATATTTTCAAAACGCGCCTGCATCCAGGCATCGGGAAATGTCGTGTCAATAGCGTGCTCAATAGGATTTGATGCGGGAATTCCAGCCGCACGCTGGCTTTGCCGATCCATAGCAAGGCATGTTACGACAATGTTTACCACCATAAAAAGCGTGACGAGTATCGTGATGATTTTTATGATTTTGCTCTTCTGGTTGATGCGCTTAAAGCCCCTTTTAACGAGGGGAAGTACGACACGTACCCACACGAGACCCAACATACCCCACATCATACCGAACAAAAAGTTCGTTCGACCGCCAATGCTGCCAAACGTACCGGAGTAGTCCCACGCGATAGCACCCCAGAAAAACTGCATCCCCCAACTGGTGATGTACTCAATAGCTGAACCAACCACCATGGCAATCAAAAAAATAACCAAGTTGTGGGAATAGTAGAAACGGTTGAGAAAAAGGGTTAGCAGAGCGGCGCCCGCTCCGTAAATAGGAGAAAAAGGACCCCAAACCAGTCCGGCGCGACTCTCATATCCCCCATACACGATGGCATGAAAAACGGTTTCGACGCCAAGGCCGATAATTGATCCGATAACAAAAAGCCAGAACAACGTAAAGAAGTTAAGCTTGATAAATCTGCGTCCGAAGAGAGATTTTACTTCTTTAACGGCTTTGATGTAGGTATCGTTTCGCGGTCGTGTTGTAAGGGGGTCCTGTAGGGTGGTGCTTGGTAAAACAGGTGTTGCTTCCGTTGCGCGTTTAACTACGGGAGAACCTGATTTTTTCGGTTCTTTCTCCATTTTCGCCTCTCTATATTCATGCGTGGGATAAACTATATCAGATTTTATTTGGGATCAAAGGACTGTGGCAAATGGTTCTTTACGATTTGATTACGGAACGTTTCGGTGAAAGGATGTGTTCTGTGGACGGTAAAGAAGGAATCTGCGGAGTCCTTTTGACCAATACGGGAACTCCGGCAAAGCCGACACCCCATGCAGTACGTGACTATCTTTCTTGCTTTCTTATGGACAAGCATGTTGTCTCCATGAATCATTTTGTTTGGTGGTTCATTTTGCACCTTGCTATTCTTCCGAAACGTGGTCGCGCGAGTGCCAAAAAATATGCGCATATATGGACGGAAGAGGGTTCACCTTTTCTTGTCGCTCACGACAAGCTTGCCCACGGTTTGGCCGCTGCTTTGCGGGAGGACACGACATTGGGGCCAATTGAAGTTCGCGTTGGAATGAACTATGGCAAGCCGAGTATTGTGGGCGCTTTAAGGGAGTTAAAAGCGGCAGGTTGCACGCGTCTTGTGGTATTACCCCTCTATCCGCAGTCGGCATGTTCTACGACTGCAGCCTCAATTGATCAAGTTCGTAAATCTTTAAAACGGATACGGTGGCGTATTCCTACTGATTTTATTGAAAACTATCACGTACACCCGACCTATGTCAAAGCGATTGCCGCTGCCGCTCGACATGCCGGCTTCGATCCATATTCCGACGATCAGCTGCTGCTTTCCTTTCATTCGATTCCCCTTGAGCACATCGAAGCGGGGGATACCTATGAATTGCAGGTTGGGGAAACAGCTCTGGCTATCACCGGTGAACTCGAGCTGGAGCGCAAACGGTGGACCCTTGGATACCAATCGCCTTTTGGTGATCCGCGAAAGTGGTTGCAGCCGTTTTCGATCGATATTTTAGAGCGATGGGGTGAAGCGGGTGTCGCGAACGTTTACTTTGTATGCCCCGGCTTTTCCGTTGATTGTCTCGAGACCCTCTACGATATTGAAGCCGAACTTGAACCGGCTTATAAAAATGCTTTTCGCACAGATGAACAGGAAAAACAACAAGGAAGATTCGTTTATGTTCCCTGTCTCGATAAAACTAAAGCGCATGTGAAAGTTCTTGCTGACATAGTGCGTCCGCATATTGAAGGAGTTTAAGGTATGACAAAATCGCAACAACGAACCGTGCTTCTTGGTGTCACGGGCTGTATTGCTGCCTACAAATCTGCAGAAATTGTTCGTGGGTTACAGAAAGCCGGCATACGGGTCAAAGTCGTTATGACCGAAAATGCCACGCACTTCATTGACCCGACGACATTTCGCGCCTTGACACACGAGCCGGTTGCTGTTGGTTTGTTTGATGATCCGAGTGATCCCATTCATCACATCTCGCTTGCGCAGGAAGCCGATTTGTTTCTTATCGCCCCGTGTACGGCAAATGTTATGGCAAAAATCGCCTGTGGCATTGCCGATGATTTACTGACAACCACCGTGCTTGCCACAAAAGCCCCCTTGGTTATTGCGCCCGCAATGAACGTTAATATGTACGAGAATACGGCTACCCGAGCCAATATGGGGATCCTTTTCAATCGCGGCGCATATTTTATTGATTCGGATGAGGGATATTTGGCGTGTGGGGATATCGGTCGAGGGCGCATGGCCGATGTTTCTAAAATTATCGCCGAAACATTGTTTAAACTTCAGATCGCCCTTGATTTGTCCGATAAAAAAGTATTGATTACGGCGGGTCCTACCGTTGAGCCTATTGACCCCGTGCGCTACATCACCAACCACTCTTCCGGTAAGACCGGTTATGCCCTGGCGGCGGCAGCGGCCCGGCGAGGAGCCGAGGTCACGCTTGTCTCGGGTCCTGTCATGCTCACGCCACCGCAGGGTGTGCATGTTGTCTACGTGCAAACAGCACGGGAGATGTTTCATGCATGCGAGGAGGCGTTTCCAGCAACCGATATTGCGATATTTTCAGCCGCAGTCAGCGATATGCGCCCTGAAGCAAGAGTCGACCACAAACTTAAAAAACGCGATGGTGTCGAGCAGCTTTCTCATTTACAGCTGGTTGAGAATCCCGATATTTTAGCAACGCTGGGAAAAGCAAAAAAGCAGCAGGTCGTCGTAGGTTTTGCGGCTGAAACCGATGACGTGATTGAAAACGCGCGCGAAAAGCTCATGAAAAAGAATGCCGACATGATTGTAGCGAACGAAGTGGGGGAGACAAAAGGCTTTGGCACCGACGACAACAAGGTTTGTTTTGTAACTCCCGATGAAGTGGTTGATGTGCCCGTTATGCCGAAGAACGAGCTTGCAGATGTGATTTTAGATAAATCTCTTTCATTTATTGCTTGAAATGCAAGGCGACTACCGCTAATATAGACAACGCTGCTTTTGAGATACGAACTTTGTCTCCGAAGGCGCAAGAACGGGTTGTGGCGCAGTTTGGTAGCGCACTTGACTGGGGGTCAAGGGGTCGCA
>JAVVXN010000019.1:0-25761 GCA_036651575.1 Raoultibacter sp.
AAGCGGTGCGCCGCAAGCCCTATTCGGTGATTTTGCTCGACGAAATCGAGAAGGCCCACCCCGATGTGTTCAATATCTTGCTGCAGGTGCTCGATGACGGTCGTCTGACCGACGGACAAGGTCGTATCGTCAGTTTCAAAAACGCGATCATCATCATGACCAGCAACGTGGGCAGCCAGTTCATTCGCGAATTTGCCGAACACGGCGACGAAAAGTCCATGCAGCAGGCCATCGACGGAGCGCTGCGGGCAACGTTTCGGCCCGAGTTTATCAACCGTATTGACGACGTGGTGGTGTTCAACGCGCTGTCGATGGGCAACATTGGTCCGATCGTCGAGCTGCAGCTGGCAGAGGTGCGCGCGCGTCTGGAAGGACGCCACATCACGCTACAGATCGGCCCCGCCGCGCTTGAACGCTTGAGTATCGACGGCTACGACCCGATCTTCGGGGCGCGTCCGTTAAAAAGGCTGATTCAGAAAGAAATCGTCGATCGCATTGCAAACAAGATGGTGGCCGGAGATGTGCTCGACGGTGCCAACGTGGTTATCGATCTCGATCGCGAAGGCAACTACTGGTGCCGGATTGAAAACCCCGTCTCGTTGGAGGGTCATGTTCCCGCGCAACTTCCGGGATAACCGCACCGAACAACTTGCCGACCGAAAAAGCGCCCTCCTCTGCGGGGGCGCTTTTCTGTGTGGCGACAGAGTAAGTGAAATTTTGAAGCAGTAAGTGAACAGTAACTTAAATTAAAAACTCGCCATCGCGGATAATGCAGATGTCATCAAGATAGAGGGTGGGGCGCACGATGATGCCGTCGTAGTGGCAGTCGGCTTTGGTGACTCCCCCAAACGAGGTGTTCGTTCCGAAGGCGATATGCACGGTGCCGTAGAGTTTTTCATCTTCCAAAATGATGCCGCACAGCTTCGCAGCTTTGTTGGTGCCGATGCCCAATTCGGCAATGGTGCCGTTTTCGGGGCGGGCGAACAGGATGTCGACCTCGTCGGAGCGATCGCCGTCGAGGCTGGTCAAGATGCCGTTTTCTAGCGTTGCAATCAGCGGGGTCGCCAGGGCCCCGATACCCACCATCGATCCGTCGATAGCCGTTGAGCCGTGTGCATCCGTTTCGATCGGCGCGATATAGGCTTCGCCTGAAGGAAAGTTGCCGCTTGCTCCGGGGTTGCGGTACACGCCGGGGCTCGCCACGCCGTGGCGCCCTTCGATATTCATCGTCAGTGTGTGCCCGTTTTTTTCGATACGGGCGGTAGAAGCCCGTGTCAGCAGGTCGGTCAACACTTTTGTCAGCGCTTCGACTTCGCGGTAATCGGCGCAGGTCGCGCCAGAGCGCATCATGTCCATGGTCACCCCGGGCATCGTGATAACGCGCGTGCCGGCTGCCGCCGCATCGATGCGCGCGTTGGTGTGGGTGATCGACTGTGCCGTGGGGCATAGTGCCACATCGGCAGCACGCATGGCCGCTGCAACCGTTGCGGGGGGCTCCTGTCCGGAAACGGTGGTTTCGGGCATGCACAACAAAAGCGCCAGGCAGCCGATTTCGCGGGCGGCGTCGTAAAAAAGTTTTCCGACTTCGTGGGTGGTTTCATCGGTTACCACCAGCAGGGTTTCCTCCTGTTGCAAACAGAGGCATTCGAGGATGATTTTCTGGGCACGTTCGGTTGGGGTAAGCGCGCTGTGACCCGCCGCAGCGCAGGCTTGTGCCAGGCTGCTTGAGACGTTGTTGTCCATAAGCC
Source organism: Raoultibacter sp. (assembly GCA_036651575.1). Lineage (GTDB taxonomy): Bacteria > Actinomycetota > Coriobacteriia > Coriobacteriales > Eggerthellaceae > JAVWGW01. The sequence continues at coordinate 1,749 of JAVVXN010000019.1, forward strand.
TAGCCTTCCGCGGGTAGGGCGCCCATGGTTTGCAGGGATGCCATGCTGCCGTAACGCGCCTGGAATAAGGCGAATTCATCGGGATCATACAGTGAGCACTCGCCGCGTCCGAACGCTTTGGCAGCTTCGATCATAAATGTGCCCGCTTCGTCCAAATCGGGTAAGCGGGTAGCGCCCGTCGCGCAGCCCGCAACGATGGTTTCGGTCGTGATGGCCACGCCCACGACGGGCGCATCGGTTGCGGTGCACGGTTGCACGATGCTGTTGAGGTGGTACAGGCCGTTGCCATAGGGTGTGATGTCGGTCATCGAAAGGGCGAATACGTTCGGGTGGCGTCCCGTGCACGTTTCGGCCAGGTCGAGCAACGTTTCGCTGACGCGCAGGATGCAGCCCTGTTTGACGGTAGGCGAGAGGGCGAACCCGCGCGCGTTGGCGATGCGGTTACCCTTGGTGGTGTCGACGCACAAAATGGCATCAAGGTCGGCGGTGACTTCTTCGCGATTGACTGCAGCCATATCGACCGGAGAGCCCATGAACGGCACCGGTTTGTGGGGAGCGGTCGGGGCGTGGGGGCATACGTGTGTCGAAATGAACACATCGCCAACCAGAAGGTCCCCCTTCACGCGCATATCCAGCAACTTTGCTGCGCACGCCAGGGCGACCAGGGCGCCATCGCCATCGGACACGAAACCGATGCGTTCCGGGCGAGCTCCCAAACCGCCTAAGCGACCGAGCAAGCCGATCGTCGGCGCGCTGCCGCCACCACTTTTCCCCTGTGTTCCGGGGACGTGGATTCTTACCATATCGGTCGAGCCGCCGCTCCCTTTCAGCGTGTAGGTTTCCACATCGCAGGAAGGATCGATGGCGCGTAAATACGCTGCCGCCGCCGCTCCTGATGTCGTGGGGGAATCCAGAATGTCGTAGAGATTTATGAGATGTTTAAAAAGCATGGCGCAACTCCTAGCCGGTTTTTTTATGTGTCGGTCTCATATGATAAACATGTTGAGCGAAAACAGTTCTCACCTCCGGAGAACGTGCATACAATATACTTTAACCAACGAAGTGTCGTGGCTGATATGGCGTGCTTTTGAGCGTGGAATGCACCAGGAGCGCCAGGGTCTCGGGGAGTGTGTGCGGAAGGGAAGAGTTTTATGAAAAGAATGATCGGTGTTGAAGAGATAGAGGATATGGCGCTTGGCGCTACGGTTTTGGGCGCAGGGGGCGGGGGAGATCCCTACGTCGGTAAGCTGATGGCTATCGAGGCCATCAGAAGACACGGTAAGGTTGAACTGATAACGCCCGATGAAGTACCTGATGATGCGATGATCGCGCCCTCATCGATGATGGGTGCTCCCACCATCATGGTCGAAAAGATATGCAGTGGCGAAGAACCTATGAACACCTATGATGGCCTGGTCAAAGAGCTCGGGCAAGAATTGTTTGCGATTTTGGCAATCGAGGCGGGCGGGGTCAATTCCATGGTTCCCTTCATTTTAGGCGCGACACGCCATCTGCCGGTCATCGATGCGGATATGATGGGTCGTGCATTCCCCGAAATGCAGATGACGACGTTTGGCCTGCACGGCATCAGCGGCACCCCCATGGTGCTCTCCGATGAAAAGGGCAACGTGGTCGCGATCAAGTCCATCGACAATACCTGGATGGAGCGCATTGCCCGCACGGCGACGGCGGCAATGGGCGGCTACACCATCTTGGCTTCCTACGCGTGTACCGGTGCCGAAATGAAGCGTTTCTGCATTCCCTTTACGGCAACCCAATGCGAAACGATCGGTCGAGCCATTCGTGAAGCACGAGCTCGACACAGCGATCCGATCGATGCAATCCTGGCGGAAACGAAGGGCTTTCGCCTCTTTCGCGGCAAGGTGGTCGATGTGGAGCGTAAGACCGACGGCATGTTTGTGCGTGGTCGTGCCGTTATCGATGGGCTCGATATCGATAAGGGATCGCAACTGATCATTAAATTCCAAAACGAAAACATCATCGCGTTGCGCGACGGTGAAGCGGTGGCGACCGCTCCTGATATCATCTGCTCGCTCGATACCGAAACGGGGAAACCGGTCACGACCGAAGGGCTGAAATACGGTGCCCGCGTCGTGGTCGTGTGCCTGCCGTGCGATGATCAGTGGCGTACGCCTGAAGGACTCGCACTGGTCGGCCCTCGTTATTTTGGCTACGACGTCGATTACGTGCCTATCGAAAAACGCATGGCTTTGAAAGGGGATCGCAGTGAGTAAGCATAAAAAGGATAAGGGCGGCGCCCTTTCGGAAAAACAGCAAGCCAAACTTGAAAAGCATCGTAAAAAAGCGAAGAAGCAAAAAAGGGGTTTGCCCGCAAAAAACAAGAAGCTCGCAGGGGCGCAAAAAGGCGATGCTTTCCTCGGTGAAGCCGTGCGCACGTGGCGGCTGGGCATCGATGTGGGCGGTACCAATACCGATGCTGTCATTATTGATGGCGATCTGAATCTGGTGGCCAGCGTAAAAACCCCCACGACCGAAGACGTCATGGGGGGCATTCAAACGGCCATGCATGAAGTGGTGTCTCAGGTGGGAGCCGATGCGGCGCGCATCGGCCACGCCATGTTGGGTACGACTCACTGCACCAATGCGATTGTCGAACGCAAACGACTGAACAAGGTTGCCGTGGTGCGGGTGGGGGCTCCCGCAACAACGGCCATCAGCTGTATGGCCGATTGGCCTGAAGATTTGAAGATTGCTATGCACGTGCGCGATTTTCTTGTACACGGCGGCAATGAGTTTGATGGGCGCGAAATAGCCCCTCTCGACGAGGCAGCTATCCGCCAGATCGCCCAAACGGTGCAGAGCGAAGGGTTTGAATCCGTGGCAATCGTCGCGGTGTTTTCACCGGTTTCCGATGCGCACGAAAAACGGGCGGCCGCCCTTATGGCTGAAGTGCTTGGCGGTGATTTCCCCCTCACCCTTTCGTCGGAAATCGGCTCCCTCGGGTTTTTGGAACGCGAAAACGCATCCATTCTCAATGCGGCATTGGTTGCGGTTGCCCGCACGACGACGGCAAGTTTTGAAGCGGCATTGCACCGTGAGGGCTTGAGTGGCGTGGCTGTTTACCTGGGTCAAAACGACGGAACGCTTATGTCGGTTGAATACGCCAAGCGCTATCCCATCTTCACGATTGCCTGTGGCCCCACCAATTCCATCCGTGGTGCTTCGTTTTTGGCCCATGAAAAGGAAGCGGTCGTTGTCGATATCGGCGGTACGACGACTGACGTTGGCGTGCTTGCCAACGGTTTTCCGCGCGAAAGTATGGTTGCCGTTGAAATCGGCGATGTGCGGACGAATTTCCGCATGCCCGATTTGGTGTCGGTCGGTTTGGGCGGAGGTTCGATCGTGCGGGTTGCCGATGACGGAAGCGTTACGGTCGGTCCCGACAGTATCGGGTACCGCGTTTCGCGCGATGCGCTTTGTTTTGGCGGATCGACGTTGGTGGCGACCGACATTGTGGTTGCGAAAGGCCTGGTTGAAAATGTGGGCGATCCTCAGCTGGTGGCCGGTCTGGATCCCGCATTGGTGCAAGCGGCGTATCGTCGCATCGTTGAGATCATCGAAGATGCGGTTGATGCCATGAAATCAGCTGCGGGCGATGTGCTGGTCGTTTTGGTTGGTGGGGGTTCGATTCTGGCCCCCGATCATCTGGTGGGTGCCAAGCGGGTGCTCCGTCCGGAAAATTTTGGCGTAGCCAATGCGATCGGGTCGGCAATTTCTCAAATATCGGGGCAGGTTTCCAAGGTGTATTCGCTGGCGGAGATCCCCCGTGCTGAAGCGATCGAGGATTCGAAAGCTCGCGCGATCGCTGCGGCAATCAAGGCTGGTGCCGATCCCGATACGGTTGAAATTATCGATGTTGAAGATATCCCGATGGCATATTTGGGTGACGCTCTCTGTATTCGCGTAAAAGCCGTAGGCAGCTTGCGCATCTAAAACGAAAGGATCTATCGAATGATGAATCAGCAGCTAAAGCTTGCCCTGGTGCAATTCGAAAGCGTGCTCAAAGAGACGGGTGTCAATACTGAGCGCGCCTGCGCGATCGTTGATGAGGCGGCGGGTAACGGGGCTGACATCGTGGTTTTTCCCGAGCTGTTTTCCACCGGATACAACTTGCGTATCATAGGTGACTGCATTCTCGATCTGGCTGAAACGCTTGACGGGCCCACCATCACGGCGATGCGTGCGGCGGCGCGCAAGAATCACTGTTACGTGGTGGCGCCGATCGCTTTGATCAAAGAACTTCCAGGCGTGCCCTTTAACAGTGCGGTTTTCATCGACCGTTCCGGAGAAATTAGGGGAGTGTACGATAAGGTGCACCTGTGGGCGCTTGAGCGTTTCTTTTTCCGCCAGGGCAGTGAGTACCCGGTTTTCGATACCGAATTCGGGAAAGTCGGTATTATGATCTGCTATGACATGGGATTCCCCGAAGTTGCGCGCGCGCTGACCTTGCAGGGTGCCGAACTGATCTTGTGTCCGTCGGCATGGTGCGTGCAGGACATGGATATTTGGCACATCAACGCTCCGGCACGCGCGTTGGAAAACACGGTATTTTTGGGCGCGGTCAATCGCTTCGGTCACGAAGAGCACGACCTTTATATGCCGGGACAATCGATGGTGTGCGGTCCTCGCGGAGGCGTGGTGGCGCACCTTGAAGATGAATGCGCCGGCGTTCTCTTTGTCGATATCGATCTTGCGGAAGTTTTGAAGCATCGCGTGGCCAGTCCCTACTTGCGCGACCGGCGAGCAGACACCTACCGATAGTTTGCGTACCGCGTAAAACGACCCCCGAACACGTTGCTCGGGGGTCGTTTTGATCGATGGGTGTCACGTAATCGTGGTTGTCTTAGATGACCTGGTCGGTTTCTTCGAAGCAAACGATATCGACCTTTTTGATGCGGGCGTAAATCTTCATGAGAATCCAGTAGACCACACCGGCGAATATCAGAGAATTTAAGCCCGGGATGCCGAAGGCGAACACGTTGCTTATTTCGCCGATGATAAAGGCTCCGGCCCAGGCGATCAGGGCGATAGGATTCCATTTTTCAACACTCAGCGGCAATTCTCCCTTGGCGCGTGATGCGTCAAGTTCGGGGCGCTTACGTTTGAGTACGAAGTAGTCGACCACAATGATGCCGGCAACCGGAGGCACGGCCACGCCGAGCAGGACCAAAAAATCGGTGAAGTAGTTAATGATGCCGATCATGGAAAGTAGCGTACCGACAATGCCGAGCGCCCAGGTCAAGGTGGTGCGGTTGATTTTCACGTTAAAGAGAGCGTTGATCATGGTGGCCAGGCCCAAGCCTGAAGAGTACAGGTTGATATCGTTGAGCTTGACCGTCGAAAAGACGACGATGCACACGCCGACAACACCTGAAGTGGCCATCATCAAATCGACGACGTTGGATGTTCCGGTCGCATGTGCTAAAAGCACGGCAAGCAGATTCATACACAGCTCGCCCACAAAGGTGCCGATCAGCGTCATCCAGAAAACTTCTGTACCGTTGCGCAGATAGCGGCTGTAGTCGGGGGTGGTGACGGCACCGGCAATGAAGCCGCCCGCGACCATGGTCGTTGCGGCGCCAAAGGTCAAGGCTGGTCCCGGAGGCGCGGTGGTTAAAAGCGTCATCAGGCTATTGTCTTGCAGCATCACCCACGCCGCATAAAACACGACAATCACGAACAGGGGAACAAAAATGGTCGCGAAGCGGGCGATGGCCTTGATGCCGAATACGACGAGCAGTGTGATGGCCATGCCGGTGATAGCCGCCCATACCGGCAGCGGGAGAACGCCGACAATATCGGTCATGCCCTGAGCAAACACCGAGTTTTGCACACCGAACCAGCCGACCATGGAAATGGCCACGACGCCGCCGAAGAGTGCCGATCCGTTTTTGCCGAATCCTGCCCATCGGGAAAGCAGGCTGGTGGAAAGACCTTCGCGTGCGGCGGCGGTGCCCATGGCCCAGCTGACAACCTGCAGCAAAACCGAACCGAGCATCGTTGCCCAGAAGGCATCCCAAAACGTGAGGCCGAAGCCAAGCGCCGCCCCCAACATAAGCTGCGAAACGCAGCATAATGCGCCAATCCTGATGAGAAGAATCTGCCAAAACGGCTGTTTCGCCTCATCAGGAATGCGCGAGAGGGAGTAATCATTATCAGAACTCATAATCGTAACCCTTTCTTTATTCGTAATTGTCGCACCCCTTCGCTTCATCCACTCGCGGGTGAAGCGAAGGGGTGCATATTTGAAGAACGGGGGAAATTATACCGTGTCTTGCGCTTTTCACTCGGAGGAAATGGGTGAATCCTTACCCGTGTTTTTGCCAAAGGTTTTTGTTGTTATAGACGCGGGTTATTTTCTGCGGTGAGGTGATTGCGGGGGGTGCCCTTGATTGCTTTTGAGCGTACGGGATGCGGCGACGTCGAAGTTATCTCAGGTTTTGTAAGTGATGCCTGCTATTTGGGCTGTTATGTACTAGAATACCTGCATGAGTAAAACACGTCGTGAAATTACCCGTTCTGCATCAACGCCCTTATTCGGTATAGGCGTTCTTGTCATGAGCGTTTTGAGCTTCATTTTCCTTTTGGGAATTTGCATCATTATCGTCCGCTTTTTAATGGGCTGATCCGATGAATGTTTCTTTTTTTGCAGGGGTTCGTGCGCGCGCCTCTCTCCTTTCCTCGAGAACGCTGGTGTTCTAATGTGGCAGCGATTCTCTCTGTATGATGCACGCATCATCGGCCATTATCTGGGCGTGTTGATTCTGTTTTCATCCTTTGCTCTTCTGGTTCCCTTTTTGACCGGTCTTGCCTGTGGGGAATGGGAGCCGGCCTCGCGCTATTTCGCGGCCATCGGTCTCGCCTTGATCGTCGGCACCGCCCTGCGTATGCTGGTGGTGAGTCCAGGGAGACTTTCGCGGCAGCAGGCACTGGCGATCACCGGTCTTGCCTGGATGGTGCTCGCGTGTTTCTTCGCTATTCCCCTCTATTTTTCGGGGCACTTTGCGGGATACCTCGATGCCCTGTTCGACTGCGTATCGGGTCTGACAACGACGGGCGCTTCTCTCGTTATCGATCTCGATCACCTTTCCAATGCCGATAATATGTGGCGCTTCGTCATGCATTTCGTCGGTGGTCTGGGGTTGATCGTTGTGGCGCTTTCGATCGGGCTTTTCAGCCGCCACGCCGATGTGAGTCTGTATTCTTCTGAAGGGCGCAGCGAACACGTGGTGCCCAACATCGTCCAGACGACGCGCTTCATCGCCAAGCTTGCCATCAGCGTCATCGCCGTTACCACGCTTTGTTTGGCGGTTCTTTGCTTCGCCAGCGGTATGGAGCTGTCGCGTTCGCTTTTGCACGCGCTTTGGCTTTCGGTTTCCGGGTTTATGACCGGCGGTTTTTCGCCGATGAGTCCCAGCGTGATGTATTATCATTCCATCGGTATCGAAGTGATTCTCATGGCGCTTATGCTGATCGGCGCCACCAACTTCGCCCTGTTTTCGGAGGCTTCCAAAGGTCGTACTCGCCCCTACTTTCGCGATATTGAAACGCGCACGCTCTTCGTGTGGATGGTGGTGATGGTCTGCGTTTTGGCGGCGTCGCTTTCGGTCAGCAAGCTGTTTTCCGATTTGCCCGCCATGCTGCAACGCGGGCTTTTCATGATCGTGTCGGCCATGACCACGACGGGTTTTCAAAACGTGACGACCAATCAGCTGGTGACGGTGTTTTCTTCGGGTGCTTTCCTGGTGCTTGCGTGCGTTATGGCGGTTGGTGGCGGTGCCGGGTCGACGGCCGGCGGCATCAAGCTTTCCCGCGTCGGTATTATCGCCAAGTCGATTGCGGCAACGATCAAAGAGGCGCTTGCCCCCGATTCGGCGCGCGTGGTGGTGGACTATCATCACGTGGGGCGTCGCATGTTGACCCCCGAAACGGTGAAGGAAGCAACAACGGTGTTTGCGCTGTTCATCGTTACTTATGCTGCAGGCGCGCTCATCGGCATCGCGCATGGTTATGAAGCGACGCAGGCGATTTTCGAATCGGTGACCATGGCCAGCAACGGTGGTGTCGTTGCGGGTATTTCGACGCCGGGCATGCCAATAACTTTGGAAGTCGTCTATATTCTCGAAATGTGGGCGGGTCGTTTGGAGTTCATCACGCTGCTTGCCCTTCTAGCTGAAATCGTCGTTTCCTTCAAGCCGCGTAAAAGCCTCTTCAGAGTGAAGGAGAGGTGGGAAAAGCGTGGGTAGTAAAAAGAGTATGCTGCTTGGCGGCGAAGGACACGCGCTTGGTGTCGTCCCGGCACCATTGCCGTGTCGAGCGCGTCGAGCGGCAATCGTGTGCGCCGTGGCGCTGATGGTGGTGTGTGCTGCGTGGGTGCTGGTAGCTCCTGCGACGGCGAAAGCCGAGCCCGCTAACGAGATCAACACCCAACAGCTTCCCGATAGCTCCTTTATATACGACACGTCAATCGCCGATTTAAGCGGCGCCGAATCTTACTTCAACAACCAAACGGTTCAGGTTGCCGGCGAAGTGGTGGGCGATCGGTTGCGGGCCGGGCTTGACGATGATCACTGCTGGGTCACGCTGACGTCCACGAAAAAGGGGGAAGGTGCGACGGTTTCGGTCTATATGACCTACGAGCAGGCTGCCAAGATTGATACGTTTGGCAAGTATGGCATGACGGGGACGGTGCTGCAGGTGAAGGGTACGTTTCACCTGGTCTGCAACGAGCACACGGGCGAAACCGATCTGCACGCCGATACCGTTTCCGTTGCCGCAAAGGGCAAGCAGCACAAAGAAGCCTTCGACGCCAATTTGTTTATTCCCGGAATTGTGGCGGTCTTCTTTGGTTTGGTGATGATGTTCATCTTATGGCGCATACAGGAAGGGCGACGCTAGTGCTGGGAGAAGTGGTGAAGCTCGATCGCGGGTATCCGCTCGTTCGCACGCAGGACGGGCACAGCTATCGCTGCGAGCACGCGATGGCCTTGGTCAAAGATGAAAGCGTTCGTGCCGTCATCGGTGATCGGGTGCGGCTTGCTATGCCCGAAGGCCACGATAAGGCGGTTATCGAGGAAATTTTACCGCGCCGCAATGTCTTTGTACGCAAAGATCCCACCGAACGCGCGGTGTCGCAGGTGCTGGCTGCCAACTTCGAGTGGGTGCTCGTGGCACAGCCGTTGGCCGAGGTAAATCTGCGCCGTTTGGAGCGCGAGCTTGTTTTGGCATTTGAGACGGGCGCGCAGGTGGCGGTCGTGCTTACCAAGGCCGACCTCGCCGAAAGCGAAGAGCAGCTTGAGGTTATTCGTGCGCGCGTGCAAGATCTTGCGGGCGACGTGCCGATCGTGGTGGTTACCGAGGCGGATCCTCGCTCGGCGGAAGCGGTGCGCGCGCTTATTCCCCGCACGACGACGGCCGTTTTGATTGGGCGTTCCGGAGTGGGTAAATCAAGCCTGATCAACGTGCTTGTCGGCGAAGAAGTGCAGGCGACTGCTGCGGTGCGTACGGGCGATGGAAAAGGGCGTCATACCACCGTTGCGCGCGAGATGGTCGACATTCCCGGTGCCGGGCGCGTCATCGATATGCCGGGGGTGCGCGGTATGGGACTTTGGGATGCCCACAGCGGCATCGAGGCTGCCTTCGCCGATGTCGAAGCGTTGACGTCGGCGTGTCGTTTTCGCGATTGCAAACACGTCAACGAGCCGGGTTGCGCCGTGCTCGCCGCCATAGCCAAAGGAGAGCTTTCCGAAGCGCGCTTGGCGTCTTATCACGCCCTGATGCAGGAAACCGATGCGGTTGCCAAACGCCGTGAAGAGGCCGACCGCTTGCGCTCGCGCACGGGGCACCCCCGTCGACGCAATCGGTAAAAACGCTTCTCCTTTTTTATCGAGTGCGCACGAAGGCATTTCTGCTATACTTTCCCCGCTCGTACATCGTTGGGCCCTGTACGAGACGTTTATTCGCTGCCCATAACCCGCACGCCGTTGGCTGCGTGGTCAAAGGAGAATACCGATGAAAAGAAAAAGGACTACCTATGTCGCGCAGGCGGGAATGATTGCCGCCCTCTATGCCGCGGCGACGCTGATCACCCTGTTTTTCTTGCAAGGTTTGGCATGGGGGCCGGTGCAGTTTCGCATCTCTGAGGCAATTGTTGTGTTGGCGGTGCTCACCCCGGCGGCGGTACCCGGTTTGACCATCGGATGCATCATCGCAAACCTGATTACTCTCGTCATAAATGGTACGGGAGCTCTCGGGTTACTCGACGTTGTTTTCGGCAGTTTGGCCACGTGTTTGGGCGCGTTGTGGTGTCGCAAATTTCGCTCGAACATCCCGATCGCACTGTTGGGTCCCGTCGTGGCTAATGCACTTATTGTGCCTGCTTATCTCCCTATTTTGCTGCAGGGATTCGGCTTTTATACCATTCCCTTTACCGATATAAACCTCGACGGAGCCTACGTGTTCATGTATGCGTTCGGCGTGCTTGCGACCGGTCTTGGCGAAGCGTTGGTTGTCTATCTTTTGGGCCTGCCTTTGTTGAGGGCGCTTCGCACTTTCGGTGTAGTTGAGGATTTTCAAGAACAAAAACAGCTACAATAGCAGGGTATATCGTCAAGGTCGGTTCGTTTGGACGGTGCATGTGCGCGCATCGTGCGGGCGGGATGACCTTGCCTGTTGTAAAAGGAAGCCTATGAATCCGGTTATTGTTATTCCTACCTTTATCTCGGGGCGCGCTCGCAAAAGCGGCGGCAACGCTTCGGGCACGTTCGACCACACGACGCCGATGTCTCAGTCGGGAGAGTTGCCTCGCTGCCTGCACTCGTTGCAGAAAGTGACGGGCTTGGGGCCGATTGTGATTTTGGTCGTCAGCGAGCCTGCGATTGAAAACCAAGCTGCTGAAAAGGTGCAACAGGTCGTGGGGCAGTTTCCCGGCCTTAACATCGTGGTGATCGGCTCCCCCGAGCACCTCTTGATTCAGCAGCGCATGGAGCAGTTGGGGTCTGAAAAGCTGGGAAAAGAAATCGGACTTTCCGGTTATGGTTCGGTGCGCAACTTAGGGCTGGTGGTTGCCAACGTGCTGGGGTTTGACTCCGTGGTTTTCCTCGATGACGATGAAGTGATCGACGATCCTGATTTTTTGCGGAAAGCCATGTATGGCCTGGGCAAACTGACCAAAAAGGGCATTCCTATTTTGGCGAAATCGGGTTTTTATTACAACTCCGAAGGGTCGTATCTCTCGAAAAGCCAGGATAAATGGTACAACCATTTTTGGCAGCAAGGCAAGGCCTTTAATCGCTGGATCGAACGGGCTATGAGCGGCCCGCGCCTGTCGCGTTCAAACCATGTCTGCGGTGGTTGTCTGGCGCTGCATAAAGAGGCCTTCAAGCGCCTTTCGTTTGATCCATGGATCGCGCGAGGCGAAGATTTGGACTACATGCTCAACCTGCGCATGTACGGATCCGATATCTGGTTCGATAATCAGTGGAGCATGCGGCATCTGCCGCCCGAAAGCGCCAGCGAAGGCGGGCGTTTTCGCCAGGATATCTATCGGTGGCTCTACGAGTATCGCAAGATGGAATACAGCCGTACTCAAATTGATTTATTGCAGGTCAAGCCTGCATCGCTCGAGCCCTATCCCGGGCCCTTCCTGGAAGCCGGCATCGAACGCCGCATTCGGACGACGGCGCTTTTGCGCAGTTTTGCCCGTCCCGATAAGCGGGCGTATCGTCGAGCGGCCAAAGCTGCCACGGGTGAAGCTGCCACGTATGCTCAGCGCAATTGCTCGAAATATTTTGAGTTTCAATTTGTGTGGCCAGAACTGATGGCCCGTATCGAAAACGATCAGATTTTGCGTACGGCGCTGTTGCAGTCGGCCGCCCAGCGTCAGGCTGGCAACGATGAGCAGCGTATCGCTGCGGCGATGGCGGCGGCGGGCATCGATCCGGGTTCCACCAACGAGATTCGCATGAACGTGGCGGAATAATGAGAAGCTTGCGGTGCTAACCTTTATTTTCGCGGCTATCGCGGGTGTGGCCGTTGGTATTTTGTCGGGTATGCTCGGCATCGGGGGAGGCACCGTGATGGTGCCTATCTTCCGTTTGGCCTTCGGGCTTTCCGCTCTGTCGGCGGCGGCCACCTCGCTGTTTACGATCATCCCCACGTCCCTTGCGGGTTGCGTGACCCACATTCGCAATAAAACGTGCCAGATACCCCTCGGGCTTGCTGCGGGGTTGGGGGGCGCCTGCACTTCGCCTGTCGGGGTGTGGTTGGCATCGATTTCCCCGTCGTGGGCGATTATGTTGGCCGCTGCGTTGATCATCGGTTATTCGGCGATCAGTATGCTCAGAAAAGCGATTGCGATGCCCAAAGGAATTCCCGCTCCCTCCGAGGTGTGCGTCGTTGCCGCCACCCCGCCACCTCAACGCGCCAAGAGTGCTTCTGTAAAGGTGTCTCTGACGAAATCGCAGTTACTCAAGGGTGCAGCGATTGGTCTTGCGGCTGGTGTGGCCTCGGGGTATGTCGGTGTCGGGGGCGGGTTTATCATGGTGCCGCTGTTTATTTCGGTCGTGGGCATCTCGATGCGCCAAGCTTCGGGAACCTCGCTGATCTCCGTCACCATTTTGGCCATTCCGGGCGTTATCGCGCAGGCGTTGCTGGGCAACGTTGACTTTCTTGCGGGCATTGCCATGGCGGTTGGCTCTATCCCCGGAGCGATGATCGGCGCCAACCTGATGCGCCGCGTTCCCGAACGAGCCCTGCGGTTTGTGTTCGGCGGTTTCCTGGTCGTGGTTGCCATCGTTTTGGTGCTCAACGAATTCGGCATTCTTTCCTGATTGATTCAATCCGCCCGGCCCTCATCTTGGGCACGCGGGGTGGGCGCTGCGAGAGCTCAGACGGCGCTGCGCTATGATAGGGGCCAACACGCTCATTGCAGAAAGGGAGATGCCATGATCATGGCTGATATACCGAAGCGAATCCGCTATTTTGCGCTCGAAATTATTCTTTTTATTCTCGCCCTGCTTTCGGGTTCTACCTTGGTGTGGACGATTGGAACACCCGGTAATCTCAACGTCGCTCTCGTGATACTCGCCGGTGCCATGTTTACCCTTTCGCTCGTTTTGATTATTCGTCTGCTGATGGACCCCGATAACGTGCGTGCGCGCCAGTCCGATGCCATCTTAAAGCTTGCCAGCGAAACGTTGGCGTGTATGCAAAACGGTCTTGCGATCGAGCCGGCCCAGGAAACGTGCCAGCTGCTGTTGCCCGCCTCGTCGGCGGTTGCCGTTGCCATCACGGACAAAGAATCCATTTTGGGCTATGCCGGTGTCGAACAAAACGACAACCAGGGGGGCAGTCCTATCCGCACGGCCGCCACGCACGCAACGCTCGGCGACGGAAAAACGCGCATTATGTTTACCCCCGAAGAAATTGGCTTTCCCTCGAGCGTGCGCACGATTAAGGCCGCGATCATCGTGCCTTTGACCGTTGCCGGCAAGCCGGAAGGAACGCTTAAATTTTATTTCAAGACCCGCCGCAACATCAACGAAACACAGATTTCGGTTGCCGAAGGATTTGGAGAACTGCTTTCGACGCAGATGGCGGCGTCTGCGCTTGAGCAGCAGACCAAGCTTGCGACCAGCATGGAATTGAAAGCGCTGCAAAGCCAGATCAACCCGCATTTTCTTTTCAATACGATCAACACGATCGCCTCGCTCATCCGCACCGATCCCGAAAAAGCGCGTATTTTGCTGCGAGAATTCGCCGTGTTTTACCGCCGGACGCTGGAAGATTCGAGCGACCTTATCGTCTTCACGCGCGAACTCGAACAGACGCAGCGATACTTCACGTTTGAGGTGGCACGATTTGGCGAAGACCGCCTCTGCCTCGATATTGAAGTCGATCCGGATGTCGAAGATATGATGGTGCCCGCCTTCATGGTGCAGCCTCTGGTGGAAAATACCGTCCGTCACGCGATGCCTTCCGAGGGGATGCTTTCCATCAAAATCACGGGCGAACGAAACGGCGATGACGTGCTGGTCAGTGTCGAAGATGATGGCGTCGGCATGACCGATGAGGCGCGCGATAATATTTTGCACCCGCTCTCTGAAACGGGCTTGGGCATTGCGGTTAAAAATATCAACGATCGTATGCAGGGATATTTTGGCAACGAATCCCGCATGGATATCGAAACGGAATTGGGTCGGGGAACAAAAGTGACCCTGTTCTTGAAAAACGGCGCCATTCACGAATACAATTAAGGATATTGGCAAAAAATAATGGGTAAAGCGCGCGTTTTAAGATATTCTCTGTACAGAAGATATCCGCGCTATCATGTGTGGGATTACCGGGAAATGTTCTATAATAAGAGGAGTAGGTAAGCTTTGCAGATTAACACTTTGGAGGCAAAATTGCTAAAGGCAATGATTGTTGATGACGAAGCTCCAGCACGCTCTGAGCTGAAATATCTTCTCGACGAACTTGGCCAGACCGAGGTTGCTTGCGAGGCGGCAAGTGTGCGTGAAGCCATTGAAAAATTAAAGGAATATCCGTGTGATGTGATGTTTCTTGACATCAATATGCCCGAAGCAACGGGCTTGCAGTTGGCCGAAGCGCTGCAGCATCTCAAATTTCCCCCGGCGGTTGTATTCGTGACCGCCTATAGCGAATATGCCCTCGAAGCGTTCAAGGTGAACGCCATCGATTATCTGGTGAAGCCCGTCGAAACCGAACGCCTTTCACAGGCTATTTCCCGCGTGCGTGAACATGTTGCGCTGCACGCGAAAGTGCAAAAATCCGAACGCATCCCGGTTGAAAAGGGCGGCAAGAAGATCTTGATCGGCATCGATAAAATTCGCTACGTTATGGCGCGTGATGACTATGCCTATCTGCAAACCGACACGGATCGTTACTTTTCGACGGTGAGCTTAGCTCAGCTCGAAAAACGTCTTGACGGCCATGGTTTTTTCCGCGTACACCGCGGCTATCTGGTCAATCTTTCCATGGTGAAGGAAGTCGAGTCCGTTTCGGGCGGCACGCTGTTGCTGGCTCTTGATGGCTCCGATGAAAAAATTCCCGTATCGCGCCGGCGGGTTTCGGCGCTCAAGAAGGCTTTGGGCCTCTAAACAACCAGACGGCGTGCCCTGGCGGGGCGCTGGCTGCTCAAAGCTCTCGTAACCTTCGCACACGCACCGAAGTGCGCTTAGCTCAGGCTTCCTCGGCTTTTCGGAGCTATCGCCCTCACCAGGACACGCCTGACATTGCCATTGTGGCTTCAACCAGACGGCGTGCCCTGGCGGGGCGCTGGCTGCTCAAAGCTCTCGTAACCTTCGCATGTGCACCGGGATGAAAAAGTGCAACAGCCTCGAAGGTTTGGCCTCGAGGCTGTTGGGCATTGCGGAAAAACGGATGAGCCTAGTATGCGGTGAAGGAATCTTTGGGAGCCAGGCAGATCGGGCAGGCGGTAAAGTTTTCACCCTTGTGGATGTATCCGCAGATGGGACACAGATAATACTTTGCGTCGCTCGGGTTGTCGATCGTGCTGTACGCGTCGAGATAGCGCTCGGCATGATAGGCTTCAGCCAGCTTGGCCCGCGTGAATACGGCCACTGCTTCGGTTTCGCCCTCTTCTTGAGCCTTCTTGATGAAGGACGGATACATATCCGATGTCTCGTAGATTTCGCCCTGAGCGCCGAGGATCAAATTGATGCCTGAAGCGTAAGCTTCGACTGCGGGGGGCGTGGGTTTTTCGGTCTCGGGCTTCATCTTCTTGGCCAGATCGTATTCGAGGCCGATGTGAATCTTCTCGGCGGCGGCGGTGGCGGTGAACAGACGCTTCAACTGGTCGAATCCGTCTTTTTCAGCCGCTTTTGCGAAGGCTTCATACTTGGTGGTAGCGCCGGTTTCGCCGGTGATTGCCGACATCAGGTTTTCGTAGGTGGTGCCGACGACCGTTTTGCTCTCGGGGGCGATATCGAAATTGCTACCCTTACCCGCTTCGTGAGCGGTGGTGGGGGAAAGCACTTCAGCGGTGTATTGGGGCTTCGGAGCTGCTTCTTCTTTCGGGGCTGCCGGTGAGCAGGCACCCAAAAGAGCTCCTGCTCCCAAGGTGGCGGCGCCGACTGCGGCACCCTTCATAAAATTACGCCGTGAAACTTCTGCCATGGTGTGTGTCCTCTCTCGTAAATCTTTTTTTATTTCCGGTTTGCCAGATACTCGGTGATCTTGGCGGCATCATCGTCGCTGATCTTGCTGGATTTTGCCTGCATTTTTTTGACGTCAGCGCTCCACTCATCGGCCGTTGTGTAGGGTGCTTTGTCGACGGTTGAAAGGCTGTGACAGGTGCCGCATTTGCTTTCGTAGAGTGCTTTCGGATCCGATGCATTCGACGCAGCGCCGCCGCAACCGGCCAAACCGATGGTTGCAAGCAGAAAGCATGAAACGATAAGTGCGGTCATGCGAGCTTTCTTCATAGAAACCCTCCCTTTCTTGAAGAAGTGTTAAACAACATCCTTTTTCAAATGATAATAGTTTTCAATAAGAAAGGGAACACCCCAGGAGTCATTTTTTTACGACAGGAAAAAAATGACTCCGAAAAGAGGGTGATCCTTGCGAGAATACCGTTCGTGGTCGGTAACGCACCGCTGGCTGCTGATGTACGAAGAAGAAACGGGCATTGGTCTGCTTGGAAGACGCGGAAACGGTGGAAACGCGCCGGAGGGGTGTTTCCTTTGGTAGAATCAAGGGAATTATGTAAGAAGGAAGGTTGCTATGTTAGTCGGTGACGTGGAAAAGCTCTACCCTTCCACCAAAACATTGGTGAAGGAAAAAGTGGCCAGCCGTTTGCATGCCAAAGACGATAGCCTCTATGATTTCTCCGAAGAAGCGCAGCAGTGCGCTCGTGATTATATGGGCTGGACCGATCTTGCGAGCAATCCCGCGACGCCCCTCAAAGACATGCAGGCCTTTGCCGACATGGCTCTTGCGCGCGGGCTTAAAACAATCGTGCTTATCGGTCAGGGCGGGTCGACGCAAGCGCCCATGACCATTACGAAATACAACAAAGTTGACTCCAATATGGTGTCGTTTAAAACGCTCGACTCCGATTCTCCCGTGCGCGTGCGCGCGATTTTGGCGGAAGCGAAGCCTGAAACAACGCTTTTTATCGTTTCTTCGAAAAGCGGGGGCACCATCGAGCCTCGTCTGGCTTTGTGCGCGGTGCGCGATGTGTTGGCCGAGCGGATGAGCGAACAAGAAATTGCCGATCATCTGGTTGCGATCACGGACCCGGGCTCTGAATTGGAAGCGCAGGCGAAGCGCGAAGGGTGGCTTGCAATCTTTAACGGAGAGCCTACCGTCGGGGGACGTTTTTCGGCGCTGTCCGTCTTCGGGCTTTTGCCGGCCGCTTTGGTGGGTATCAACCTCAGTGAATTCATGCAGCACGCTGTCGAAGCCGAGCAGTGCTGTTCGGAAGATGCCATCGATAACCCGGCCATTGGCCTGGCTGCCTTTTTGTTCGACAACTACGTGCAGGGGCGCAATAAGTTTTCGTTTCTGACGCCCAAGCGAGGGCGCGTGCTCGGTCTG
Source organism: Raoultibacter sp. (assembly GCA_036651575.1). Taxonomy (GTDB): domain Bacteria; phylum Actinomycetota; class Coriobacteriia; order Coriobacteriales; family Eggerthellaceae; genus JAVWGW01. The sequence continues at coordinate 19,371 of JAVVXN010000019.1, forward strand.
TGGATCGAACAGCTGGTGGCGGAAAGTCTGGGCAAGGACGGCAAGGGAATTTTGCCCAACATCGAACTCGATTCGCTGCTGCTCAACAAAGATCCGGGCGATCGCAGCGTGATCATGTATCAAACCCGTACCGACTTGTGGGATGAGCGCAAAAACTTCGAAATGAGTCTTGCCTACGTTGATGTGGCCATTCCGCGCATCAATTTCAAAATCGAAAGCGTGGCCGAATTGGCCGAGCATTTCGTGCTGTGGGAGTACGCCATCGCGATGTGCGGCTACCTGATGAAGGTGTGTCCGTTCGATCAGCCCGATGTCTCCTCCGCCAAAAGTGAAGTGCTCAAGATTCTTGCGGAAGGCCAGCCTGAGCCCGATTTTACGCAGGAATTTTTGGACGACATTCACATGGGCGAAGTCGAAGTGCGTCTGGCGGACTGCTTTAAGGGCATCACCGATGTGCGGGTGGCGTTGACAGCCTTGCTCGACAGTATCGAGCCGGGCGATTACTTTGCCCTCAACGTGTTTTTGCCGTTTACGGGCGAAGGCCGTCGTGAAGCGCTGGAGTCCATCCGTCATGGGGTTGCCGAAAAGCGGCGGGTTGTGGCTTGCCTCGAAGTGGGGCCGCGCTATCTGCACTCCACCGGTCAGATGCAGAAAGGCGGACCGAACAACGGGGTCTTTTTGATTCTTTCCGCTGACGAATTGAAAGATATTCCCCTTGAGGAGGAGGCGGAAAGCCTGGGCGCGCTCGCGAAGGCGCAGGCGTCGGGTGATTTGCTGGTTTTGGCCAGCCGGGGTCGCCGGTGCCTGCATTTGCATCTGCCCGACAACTCAAGCGTAACGCTGCGCCAGCTTGCTCAGGTGGTAACGGAAATTCTTGAAAAAAATTAAGGAGTGCGTCGTCGACGCGATGGCGCACGAAAAGGTAGGCAGGTGACCTGGTGATCGAAGCGCTCTCTATTCACGTACAGGGTATTGTGCAAGGGGTGGGATTTCGTCCCTTCGTGTACCGGATGGCAAAAAAATATCTGGTTTCCGGGTGGGTTCTCAACGCCACCGACGGCGTGTTTATCCACGCCGAAGCGGAAAGTAACCTGCTCGATGAATTTGTCATCGAGCTTTCGGAAAATCCGCCTGCCGCTTCGCAGGTGACCGAAATTGACCTGCACGAAGTACCCCTGGAGGGTTTCGACACGTTTGAGATTCGGTTTTCCGATGCGGGCGCCGTCGAAAAGACCACGCTTGTTTCGCCCGATTTGGCGACGTGCGATGATTGTGCGCAGGAGCTGTTTGACCCCGCCGATCGCCGCTATCGCTATCCCTTTATCAACTGCACGAACTGCGGTCCGCGCTTCACCATCATCGAAAAGTTGCCCTACGATCGCAAAAACACCTCCATGGCGGCTTTCCCCATGTGCGATTGCTGCGCGGCAGAATATGGCGATCCGCTCGATCGTCGCTTCCACGCACAACCCGACGCGTGTTTTGAATGCGGCCCCCATCTCAGTTTGCGCGAAGGCGAACAGGAAGTGCGGTGGGGCACCACGCGCGAAGCGAGCGATGCGCTTTTGGCGCGCACGGTGGCGCTGTTGCGTGCGGGCGGCATCGTTGCCGTGAAGGGTCTTGGCGGCTTCCATGTGGCCTGTGATGCCGAAAACGCATCCGCCATCGCTCAGCTGCGTCGCCGCAAGCGCCGCGAAGGCAAAGCGTTTGCCGTTATGGTGCCGACCCTTAATGCGGTGCGCTCCGTGTGTGAGGTAAATGAAGGGGAAGCGGCGGCGCTTTCGGGTGCGCAGCGACCCATCGTGCTGCTGAAAAAAAAGCCTGGAGTGTCATTTGCCGCCGGTCTTGCCGATGGTCTGTGCGAGTTGGGGGTCATGCTTCCCTCCACGCCGCTGCAGCATCTGTTACTGCACGATTTTGGTGGCATGCTGGTGATGACCTCGGGCAACATCCACGATGAGCCGATTGTGACCGATGACGACCGGGCGTATGAGGCTTTGGCAGCAATCGCCGATGCGTTTTTGGGCAACGATCGAGCCATTCGGTGCCGCTACGACGATTCGGTTGTGCGGGTGCTCGCTTTGGGAGATGACGCTTTCGCGATGCAGTTCATCCGCCGCGCGAGAGGGTATACGCCGATGCCGATCGCGCTGTGTGCGGATCCGAAAGAGGGCGATTGTGCCCCTTCGATCTTTGCGACGGGTCCGGAGCAAAAAAATACGTTTTGCCTCACGCGTGATACGGAGGCGTTTGTGTCGCAGCATATCGGGGACATGGAAAATGCTGCCACGTTTGATTCGTGGCTGGATACCAAGGCGCTCTACGAGCGTCTGTTCGAACTGCATCCCGGGCGTATCGCCTGCGATAAGCACCCTGAATACCTGACGACAAAATGGGCTGCTGAACAAGGGGGGCCGCTGGTCTGCGTACAGCATCATCACGCGCATATTGCGGCGGTTATGGCTGAAAATAAGCTGACGGAAGCCGTGTGCGGTATCGCGTTTGACGGTACCGGCTATGGCGAAGATGGCGCGATCTGGGGTGGGGAAGTGTTGCTTTCCAACCTGCAGACTTTCGAGCGGTTTGCCAACTTTGCGTACTTTCCTTTGCCTGGCGGTGCGGCGGCTATCAAGCATCCACTTCGTGCAGCCTATGGCGCGCTGTGGGCGTTTGATCTGCTCGATCATCCGGCGGCCGTCGCGGCCCTCGCCCCTTTGGGTGAGGCGGCTGACATCTGCGCTCAGATGATCGATCGGGGGCTCAATACGCCGCTCACGTCATCGGTCGGTCGGCTTTTCGATGCGGCCAGCGCCTTGCTGGGCGTTTGCGTCGAGCCGAAATACGAAGGCGAGGGGGCGATCTTGCTCGAGGCGGCCATCGATGATGTTGCGGTGATGCAACCCGATGCGCGCTACCGTATCGAGTTGATCAAAAACACGGCGACCGCAAAAAGTACCGCGCTCGATACTTCGGTGGTCCTTTTCGACGCCGCACCGCTTTTTAAGGCCCTTCTCGACGACCGCGACACAGGCGTTGCCGTATCGCTGATCGCACGCCGTTTTCACGATGCGTTTGTGGATGCCATCGTGATGATCTGCCGCTTGGTCGATGCGACGTACGGCATTACGACGGTGGCGCTGGGCGGTGGCGTCTTTATGAATCGCTACCTGATCGAGCACGCGATCGCGGCCCTGGATCGGGAGGGCTTCACGGTTGCCATCGGTCGAGAACTGCCGCCCAACGATGGCTGTATTGCCTACGGACAAGCAGTGGTAGCATTGTCAACTGAAATACAATAACTCGCATATATCTGAAAAGAGATTTCCATGTGCCTTGCCATACCAGCAGTCATAACCGAACTTCACGAAGACCATCTTGCGACGGTGAATATCCTGGGGGTGACGCGCGATATCTCCCTCGATCTGACGCCGCAAGCACTTGTGGGCGATTACGTGCTTGTCCATGCCGGATTTGCGATTGAAGTGGTCGAAGAGCACTATGCGCAAGAGACCATCGACTTGATCAAGAGTTTTCCCGAGCTTATTGGGGAAGCGGTTTAAGATGGATCTCTCATTGTTTAAAAAGCCCGATTTGGCTCGCGGCCTTATCGACTCAATTGAAGCGTGGGCTCCCGAACATGCCACGTTGATGGAAGTGTGCGGCACCCATACGGTGGCCATCGCGCGCAATGGGATTCGCGCCCTCATGCCCGAGCGGGTGCGGTTGGCTTCGGGGCCGGGTTGTCCGGTTTGTGTCACGTCGAATCATGATATCGATACGGTTATCGCCCTTGCGCGCATTCCCGAGGTGATCATCGCGACGTTTGGTGATATGACGCGGGTTCCCGGTTCGACTTCAAGCCTTTTGCAGGAGCAAGCGGCAGGTCGTGCCATCGAAATCGTCTATTCTCCGCTCGACGCGATCAAGTTGGCTCAGGATAATCCCGATAAGGAAATCGTGTTTATCGGAGTGGGTTTTGAGACGACGACGCCGCTGGTGGCCATGGCTATCAAGCGCGCGGCAGCGCTCAAGCTTGCAAACTTCACCGTTTTCGGGGCGCACAAAAACATGCCCGGAGCGCTGGAAGCTATCATTAACGATCCGCAACTGAAGGTTGATGCCCTGATTTTGCCGGGGCACGTCAGCACGATCATCGGCATAGAGCCCTATCGCTTCCTGGCAGAAAAATACGGCATTGCCGGTGTCATTACGGGTTTTGAGCCGGTCGATGTGCTGCAGGGTATCGCCATGATCATGCGGCAGCTGCACGAGGGTCGCGCCGAAATCGAAATCGCTTACGCGCGTGGTGTCATGGCCGAGGGCAACCCGGTCGCGATGGCCGCAATCGATGAGGTGTTTGAAACGTGCACGGCTCTGTGGCGCGGACTCGGTGCAATCGAAGGTTCCGGCTATCGGATTCGCTCTCAATATCAGCAATTCGATGCGGTTCAGCGTTTTGCTCCCGTCGTTGAGCCCACCCGCAATCCGAAGGGCTGCCGTTGCGGGGATGTGCTGCGCGGCATCATGGCGCCGGACGCGTGCCCCCTGTTTCGTACGGTGTGTTCTCCGGAAAATCCCGTTGGCCCGTGCATGGTGTCCTCCGAAGGCTCCTGTGCGGCGTATTACCGCTATTATTGATGCCGGCCCGCGCGTTTTCGAATAAAAGCGAGCGTTTCCTCATAAATGCTACTACTTAAGTAGCATTTATTCTTTTTATTTCCCTATTTGGTGCTAAAATAGGGAAAGTTTCTCCAGAGGGGAACTACGTCGTGTGACGCAACCCAGTTCACACGACGTAACGATGCTATACGTCCCGCGCGACGTGTAGGGGAAAAGGAAAAGGGGGTGTGGGGATGGAGCTCTTTGCTGATGTTGCCTTTCTGTCGCGTCTTCAATTTGCGTTAACGGTGGCGTTCCATTTTATTTTCGTGCCGCTATCCATTGGCTTGGGTTTGATTCTTGCCATCAACGAAACGCGCTACTATCGCTCGAGGAGTCCCGAGGACTCTGCGGCAACGAGATTTTGGGTGAAGGTGTTCACCGCGACGTTTGCAATCGGTGTCGCCACCGGCATTACGATGGAATTTTCATTCGGTACGAACTGGGCCGATTATTCTCGATTTGTCGGCGATATCTTCGGGGCGCCGCTTGCAGCTGAAGCGCTGTTGGCGTTTTTCCTCGAGTCGGTATTCTTGGGTGTTTTGGTGTTTGGGCGTAAGCGGGTTTCACCGAAGTTCTATCTCGTTTCGGCATGGCTCGTGTGGTTTGGATCATGTCTGTCGGGTCTGTGGATCCTGATCGCGAATTCCTGGATGCAGACGCCGGCCGGAGCCGAGCTTGCTGCCGATGGAAGCAAGGCGGTGATCACCGATTTTATGGCGGCGGCATTTAATCCGTCCATTCTTTCGCGCTATTCGCACGTTATCACCTCGCTGCTTATCATGGGTGCGTTTTTGTCCATTGCGGTTGCCGCATGGTATCTGCTCAAGGGCAAGCATGCTGACTTTGCCATGAAAACGATGAAGACCGGTGCCGTTGTGGCTCTGATCACCACCGGCCTCATGATTTTTTCGGCGCACAGTTCGGCGGTGTTGGTTTCTGTCGAGCAGCCCACCAAGCTTGCCATGATGGAAGGTCAATACACCAGCGAAAAGATGCCGCTCTATGCGTTTGGCTGGGTCGACCAGGAAAATCAAAAGGTTATCACGCCCTTTGCCATCCCGGGGGGCACCAGTATGCTTGCCTCCGGATCGTTTGACACGGTATATCCCGGGCTCAACGAACTGGCAAATGGCCAGTATGGCGAAGACTTCACGCCTGAAACCGTGAAGGATCTTCCGGTCAATTTCGTCTTCCAAAGCTATCACCTTATGGTTGCTTTGTTCGGTCTCATTTTCTTGAGTGTGATCTTGACGATCGTGTTCACGTGGCGTGGTGGCAAAATCAAAAATATGAAGTGGCTGCAAAAGCTGCTCATCATTTCGCCGCTCTTCCCGTTTTTGGCTATCCAAGCTGGTTGGATCACCGCAGAGGTTGGCCGTCAGCCCTGGGTTGTCTATCCTTCGACTTCAGGCCCTGATGGCGTCAGCCTTTTGACGAACAATGCCATCTCTCTGTCGCTTTCGGCCCCCGAATTGTGGGTCACCATCGCTCTGTTCATCTTGGTGTACGCCTTCTTGTTTGTCGCTTGGGTACGCGTGCTGGTTGGCTTTATCAAGCGCGGTCCGGTACTGGAAGGCCCCGAAGCTGAAATCGCCGGTATCGCACCGGGTACCACCGCGAAGACTGCTGCCTCTCAATCCGACAAAGCCACGAACGCAAAGGACGGTGAGTAGCCATGACGTTTTTCGCCGTATTGTGGTTCATTCTGATTTTTGTTTTGATTGCGGGC
>JAVVXN010000020.1:0-25131 GCA_036651575.1 Raoultibacter sp.
TCATAGCATTCCTCCTCCAAGCAAAAAACATGCCGTAGTGCGATCAACGACAGGATAAACGTTTACTTTAAACTCTTACAGTATACTATATCCTAGTAATGTTCTGGGCTTTTCCATCCTCAAAGCTTCCCTGTACGAATCGCTTATGCCGCGTTGATGTAAATGTATATCTGACGGATAGTGTCGGCCAGATTGCCCGAAGCATTAGCGGCGGTGTAGTCGTACGTAAGCACCGACGACCAGGTATATTTCGCACCATTCACCTCAGCAGTACCGGAAAACGGACAGTTCTCCTTAACCAAGGTTGTTCCATCGGTGGCATAGGAGGCATAGGTTGTCTTGTCGGCAGGAAGCGCAACACTACCAACCGGAATGGGCAAGCCCGCTTCATTCAGCGTTTTCTCAATAACGTGTTCGGTCTGAACGGCGTCGATAAAACTCAAAGAGCCATATCCCAGGCTGGCCGTTGCGGCGGAATAACCTGCCTGCACAACCTGCCCCCCTTCGTTCAGGCCCAAATACACCGTCGGAGTACCCGAACGAGTATCTGCCGGTTCGTCGGTTAAAGCGACGGCAACTTTTGTTTTAACCGGATTATCCTCTTCATTGATCGCGGTGGACGTAGAGGCAATAGCTCCGTGCCCGATCGCCTTCACCGCTTCGTCTTGCGTCTTACCAAACACCCCCATGAGTACAGGAACGGTAGTTTTTTTCGTAGTTGCAGTAGAGGCGTCTTTGGCATCCTCTTTGCCAACCGCTTCAACATCCTGAGTCACTTGCTGAATAGCCGCATTTTGAGTTTCCTGCATCAGCATAAAGGTAAGATATGCCAAAGCACCCATCAGTATCACCAGCAAAGCAACAACCACGATCAGCAAACGGCGCATACGGCGCGATTTCTTCTGATGGAGGGGCAGCTCTGCTTGCGCAGCATGCCCGCCTCTATTTTTTTTCTTCTTACCATTTTTTCCGGCCGGCGAAGAAACAACCTCACGGGACGGCAAAGTGTCAGCAAGCGCCTCTGTCGGTTCGAGGATTTCGTAGGCTCCTGCGGCACGATCAGGCTCGACGGTTTCGTCGGGATCGATTAACGGCTCGAGATTGTCGAGGGCATCGGGGCCCGCAAGGGCATCATCGTAGGGCTCAGAAGCACAGCGGGGATCTTCCGAATCAAGAGGGGGGAAATTTTGGTCCTCAAAATCACGATGCGGAAAAGTTTCAGTTTCAAAATCAAACAGAGAAGATGCCTCGCCATCATCATCGTGCTCTCCAGCGTTTACGCCGGCGGTTTCAAGAGGAGGTTCGGTAAAAGTGTCCTGAACGCCATCGCTTGGTTTCGGCGAGTTAGTAATAGTATCTTTCTCGGTTTTTGTTCGTTTAAACATCGTGTAAACCTTCCTGATACCCAAGATTGTTACGAGAGGGTGCGGTGCGGGAGTGTTCCTATTTTAGCGTATGCAGACAAAATAATAAACGAGAGCAGCAACAACGAACACCGCTATAGCAGCGAGAATCGTTTTTTGCATCTTCGACATGGGCGGAACGCTGTTGATATCCTCTTCCGTTCGCTTGAGTTCTTCGACTTCAGCAGCAATACGTTCCTGCTTACTCAGGCGCGCAGCAGCAGTGGGAGACGCATCGGGGGGAAGAGACCCCGGATCATCACCGACAACAGCGGCGGCCTCTTCGTCAGAGACAGCCTTCTGCGGCACCTCGCCTGCGTCCGCGACGGCATCCATCGAAAAAGTCGCTGGCATCTCTGTGGTACCCGCTTCTTTTTTCGCAGGTATACCCGCCTGGATCACAAACTCATCTTCATCGTCAGCCGACACCGAGATGATGGTGTATTTCTTATCGTCTGCCACGAACGCTCCTTCCGTTTGCACCGATTATACGGAAGAGCTAGGTGCGCAAGGCTCTATCCAGATAATATCCATCGGCCGAAAAACGTTTTTTATACGTGAGGAAGCACGCCATCACAATGGCGATCGTATTGGCTGCAGAAAGCATGAGCATGACGACGATCTGGTATTTTGCCGCCGCAAGCGGATCGGCACCTGCAAGAAGCTGTCCGGTCATCATGCCGGGAAACGTCACGATACCCGCTGCCGACATATTGGCGAGAACCGGGGTCATGCCGGCGCCGATAGCTGCGCGCAGCGAAGGCATTGCCGCTTCGCGAGGCGTGGCTCCCAGAGCGGTCAAGGTGAACATCTCATCACCACGCGAATCCAGATCGGCGAAAAGCCGGTCGATAGCCACCGCAACCGAAGCCATCGCATTTCCCAAAATCATACCGCCGATCGGAATAAGATCCCGCGCGGAATACCACGGATCAACGTGCATGACCAGCTGGGTAACGATAAACGCAACCATAAAACTTGAGACACCCAGCGAAAGTAAGACCGGCAGCGTCGAGCCTTTTGGGCGTGATTTCATACGACTGGTGGCAATCTGAGTAGCCGCAAGCAACATAACGATCAGAATCAAAACGACCAGCCACCAACTTTGCAGCTGGAATACGTACCCCAAAAGCAGACCGGCAGCAAGCAACTGCAAAAACACGCGCACCGTGGACACAACGATACGTTTCGTTTGCCCTAACTCGAGCTTCCACGAAATCAAACCCGCAACCAGCATGAGGGTGCTCGCAGCAAAAAGCTCGAAATAGCCGATTTCAACGACACCGCCCATCAGCGCCGCCCTCCCTCGGGTAAAGATTGTTCAGAATATATCAACGCACCCCGCGTCAGGGTGAAAGTTCCCCGCGAAAAGCCATCGCTCGGACGGTGGCGGATGCGCAAACAACTCATATCATTTCCAATCAAGTCTTTCGTCAAACGACCGATAGCGTAAGCCGATTCATCATCAAGCGCCGCATCGACTTCATCAAGCAACAGCACGCGCGGGCGCGTAACAAACACGCGCAAAAGCGCTACGCGAGCAATTTGCCCACCCGAAAGCTGCGAAACATCGCGATCAAGCTCAACATCGGCAAGCTCCGCTTCGTCGAGCAGATACCTCAAGCGATCCTTGTCGGGCAGCGCATCTTGTGCACGCACCTTGAGCTTCCACGGGAAAAGTAAGTTTTCTTCCACCGTGCCCGAAATCAACGAGGGCTTTTGAGGCACAAGGCACACGAGCGAGCGCCACTTCGACGCCTCGTAATCGCTACTCAAATGCCCTTCGAGATAGATTTCTCCCGCATCACGATCAAGCATACGAGCGCAAACCCGTAGAAGTGTCGATTTTCCCGCGCCCGATGCACCCACCAAATCGTAGACGGAACCCGCTTCGAGCTCAAAACTCACGTCGGAAAAAAGCGGCACCGCCTCCCCCTCGCGAGGATACGATGCCGCAATATGATGTGCTTCAAATAATTTCATGGGCATATGCTAGCACAAGGCGGTGCTCTCCCCTGGTTTAGACGAGAGGAAATCCACCTTTTTCCTGCACACCAGGAACAGCCGGAATTGTCGCGAAGCCCGCTTCAAGCTCTTCAGTGGTCGGTACATGGTCGGTCATGGTGCCTTTATTGAACGCTTCATAGGCAACCATATCGAAATAACCCGTACCCGTCAGCCCGAACAAAATGGTTTTTTCCTCACCGGTTTCGGCGCATTTCTTTGCTTCGACTATGGCTTGATAGATTGCATGAGCGCTTTCAGGAGCGGGCAAAATCGTTTCGAGACGAGCAAAATCAACCGCCGCTTGAAAGACATCGGTTTGCTCGACGGCGACCGCTTCCAGGTATCCATCATGTGCAAGCTTCGAAACGATGGGAGACATGCCGTGGTAGCGTAAACCGCCCGAATGGTTAGGGCTCGGCAAAAAACCGTTACCCAGCGTATACATCTTGCACAGCGGGCAGGTTTGACCCGTGTCGGCAAAGTCGTAGGCATAGCGTCCCCGCGTCAAGCTCGGACAGCTCGCCGGCTCCACCGCAACAAAACGGGTTTCGCGCTTTCCCTGGAGGGTGTCGCGCATAAAGGGTGCAATAATTCCTCCGAGATTTGACCCACCACCCGCACAGCCGATAACGATATCGGGGTATTCACCCAGCTCCTCAAATGCGGTATAGCTTTCCATGCCGATAATGCTCTGATGAAGCACGACTTGATTCAAGACACTACCCAAAGCGTAGCGCCCCTTGTTGTTGGGAATATTGAGCGCACGTTCGACCGCTTCGGAGATGGCAGTGCCGAGCGAACCTGTCGAGTCGGGATGTTCAGCCAGCATTTTTCGCCCGATTTCAGTTGTGCTCGAAGGGGACGGCGTGACCGTTGCCTGAAATGTTTCCATAACCGCGCGACGATGTGGTTTTTGATCGTAGGAGCACTTCACCATAAAGACGTCGAGATCAAGTCCGAAGTAATTTGTCGCTTCCGCAAGCGCCGTCCCCCACTGACCAGCGCCGGTTTCGGTCGCAATGCCGTCGAGCTCTTGCTCTTTGGCGTAATAAGCCTGTGCGATAGCGGAGTTTAATTTGTGCGATCCCGAGGTGTTATTACCCTCAAACTTGTAATAGATCTTCGCCGGCGTACCGAGTTCTTTTTCCAAGTTGTAGGCGCGGCACAAGGGAGACGGGCGATAGATACGATACATTTCCTGTACCGGCTCAGGGATATCGCAGTACGCCGTCGTATCATCGAGCTCCTGCCGCACGAGTTCATCACAAAACACGGGTGCGATATCTTCAGGTGTAGCAAGCGCACCGTTGGGAAGCCGCATCGGTTCGGGAACCTGCGGCATATCGGCACGCAGGTTGTACCATTGTGTCGGAATCTGTTCCTCGGAGAGGTAAAGGCGATGAGGGGCACTGGCTTGCATGATGATTTCCTTTCTCTTGACAACGTAGGGGGAGTTTCGTTCCGTATCGTTGCGCCGGAGGAAGGAAAAAATCAACCGCATCCCGCAACGAAAAAGGCCCTCGGATTACCGAGGGCCTCATTTGATTTCGCATACGGAAACAAAAGGTATCGATAACCCGAAATTAGCCTTTGTTCCACCACCACGCACCAACAACACACACGACAGGCGCGGTGTTCATAAAGCTATGGTTGGTTAAAGCGGTCACAAAAAACCTTTCGAAATCGGGTTGCCGTTTATATAACCACAAAAACGGATCGAGGGGAAGCTCTTTTTTAAAAAAGTACGGGAAGACGCCCGAATCGCCGCCAGCACCAAGGGTTTGGCAAGCACCACCGCGTACCTGTAGTCTTTCCCGAAACTTGTTTTCTTAAAAACTTGGATTCTCTCCAGCGATGGATGCGATATTCACCCAAAGCGGTATGCTATAGGCGAACAAACCACCGCACCGCTTTGTGCGGTATCGACCAATAAAAGAAAGGCGGCATCACCTTGCAGCTTACTCAAAACAGCACCCTGCACGGATTCACCGTCATATCCAAGCAATCCCTTCCCGAAATCGAAGGCACTGCCTACACCCTCCACCATCACGTAAGTGGCGCACGCCTGCTCTACCTCGCAAACGACGACGCGAACAAGGCCTTTGCCATCGGATTTAAGACCCCTCCCCAGGACAGCACGGGCGTTTTTCACATCCTCGAACATTCGGTTTTGTGCGGATCGGATCGCTTTCCGGTAAAAGAGCCGTTTGTTAACCTGCTCAAAAGCTCGATGCAGACCTTCTTAAACGCCATGACGTTTCCTGACAAGACTCTCTACCCCGTCGCGAGCACCAACGAACAAGACCTGCTCAACCTGATGGATGTCTACATGGATGCGGTTTTACATCCCGCCATCTATCACAAGCGGGCAATTTTCGAACAGGAGGGGTGGCACTACGAGCTCGAGTCGCCCGAAGAACCCCTGCGCTATAACGGCGTTGTTTTCAATGAAATGAAGGGAGCTCTTTCCGATCCAGAATCCGTACTCTACGACGTTCTCGCCGAAAATCTCTTCCCCGACACCACCTACGCCTTCGAATCGGGCGGACACCCCCACGATATCCCCACGCTTACCTACGAAGACTTTCTCGACGCGCACCGCCGACACTATCGCTTAGACAACAGCTACATCATTCTTTACGGCGATATGCAGGTCGAACGCGAACTGGCATTTTTGGACGAACGCTACCTTTCATGCCCTCAGCAAGCCGCGGGAAGCCCCAACCCTCTCAATCTCCAAAAGCCGGTCAAACGCACCGGTATCGTAAAAACCATGCAGACTGCCCCGGAAAACGCGTGTACCGGTCTTGCCTGCGTCATCGGAACCTCAAGCGACCGCGAACGCATCCTGGATGTCGACATCCTCATGGACGCACTCATGGGCAGCAACGAATCCCCCTTAAAGCGCGCTTTGCTCGATAGCAAAATCGGGGCGGATGCCTCGGGGCAGCTGATAGATTCCCTGCTGCAGCCGCTCGTTCTCATCCAGGTTAAAGGATGTCAAAAAGATGCATCCGCTGCCTTTTACGATATCGTGCGCACGACGGTGGCGAATCTGTGCGCACAAGGAATCGACCGAAAGCTGCTCGAGGCTTCCATTGCGCGCGCCGAGTTTTCCCTGCGTGAAGGCGATTTCGGAGCTGCAGACGGAGTGATACTGGCAATGGAATGTCTTTCGGGATGGCTCTACGACGACGAGCAGCCGACCTCTCATCTGCGTTACGAAGAGGCGTTTGCCCATATGCACGAAAAGATTGAAACGGGATACTTCGAGGACCTACTCAGAGAAATTATCCTGGAAAACGACCATTTGGCTTTAGCGGAAATCCTTCCCGTCGACAACGATGACTCCGCCGACGAAGTTGGCCGGTTGGCAGATATCAAAGCAGCGCTCAACGACGAACAGCTACGTCAGGTAATCGATGAGACAAACACGCTTCATCGCCTCCAGGAAGAACCCGACACGGCCGCCAACCTTGCCACGTTGCCCACATTGCAACTCAGCGATATCGCACCTGCCATGCCGGAGGAAACCTGCACGTTTTCAGACGATACGCCCTTGCCGTGCCTGTATCACGACATCCCCACTAAGCGCATCGATTACACCTATCACTATTTTACCCTCGACACGCTTACCTTCGACGAACTGCCCTATGCCACGATTCTCGCACGGCTGCTCGGAAAGCTGGACACGACAGCCCATACGGCGGCCCAGCTTGACAACCTGATCCAATCCCGCCTCGGCACCCTGCGCTTCTTTACAGAACTCCATGAAAGCGAATTCGATCAGCATACGTTTTCCCTCAAATTTGTAGTCGGCGCGAGCGCTCTTACCGAAAACATACTCGATTTGGTTTCTTTGCCTCACGAAGTCTGGTCATCGACCCTCTTCGATGACACCAGCAAAATCAAAGATGTCTTACAGCAGCAGCGCATCGCCATGGAACAAGAATTTGCTCTGGGAGGTCACAGCACCGCCCTCGCGCGCGTTGCTTCCTACTACACCCCCGCCGCCGTGGTTCGCGAAAAGCTTTCCGGCGTTGACTTCTATCGTTTCCTCAAAGATCTTCTCGCACACTTCGACGAACGCGCCGAGGCGCTTATCGGTCGCTTACGTTCGGTATCCGAGCGCATTTTTACTCGCGATGACACCACGGTATCCTTCACGGGATCCTTTGACGATTACACCCGCTTCTGGGATCTTGCCGCCCCGATTTCCGCACATCAAAGCTCGCATAAATGCCAACTAATCGTGCCCGAACCCGTCATGCGCAACGAAGCGTTCATCGTTCCCACCGATATCTGCTTTGCGGCAAAGGGCTTCGACCGCCGCCTGCTTGACATTGCCTACCAGGGAAGTTGGAACGTGGCCGGCCGCGCGCTCTCCTACGATTACCTCTGGAACGAAGTGCGCGTAAAGGGCGGCGCCTACGGTGCCGGCTTCCGCGCGACCCGCACGGGCGCTCTGCAGTTTTATTCCTATCGCGATCCCAACCTCGATGCCACGCTTGCCCGATTCAACGCTGCAGGTGAATGGCTTGCGTCGTTTGAACCCGACGAAGACGCCCTGCGCGGATACATCGTCAGCACCGTAGCCGGAATTGACGCTCCGAAAAAACCGCGCGAAATAGCCCGCCGGCAAGATGTCGCTCATTTCAGCCATTTTGAGCCCAACTACCGCACGATCGCCCGCAACGAAGTGCTCACGACAACCAAAGACACCCTCCACGGACTCGCACCGATTTTGGACAACGTTGCAGCGCGACAAGCAACCTGCGTTTTTGGAAACCGCGAAAGCATCGAAGCTTCAAAAGCAGGCCTTGCGATCATCGATTTACTGGCATAGAAAACAATATACTGATGGCTTCCAATCGACATGCGATGTTTTCTCATGTCGAACGTGTGGATTTAGAGATAGAATTACTCCTTGGAAACGTTAGTACTGATAGAGCTTGACTCGGTGCATTTTAAATGGTACTTATTTAGTGTCAATTAATGAAGAGACGGGGAAATCGGCATGTTAGAACTTAAAAACGTCACTTTCGAAGTTCCGCTCAAAGAAGGCTCGAAAGAGACAAAACGTATCATTGATGATTTATCGTTCACGATCGAAGACGATAAGTTTACCGTTATCACCGGCCCTAACGGGGGTGGCAAATCAACGCTTGCCAAGCTGATCATGGGCATCGAAACACCCACCAGTGGTCAGATTTTTTTTGACGGCGTCGACATCACCAAATCGGGCATTACCGAACGCGCAAAACTCGGGATCGGCTACGGTTTTCAGCAGCCGCCGCGCTTTAAGGGCATGACGGTAAAGAAGTTGCTCGAAATCTCAGCAGGTCGACGGTTGCCAATGCTTGCCTGCAACGAGTATTTGTCCAAAGTAGGTCTGTGCTCGGCGAATTATCTGACACGCGAAGTGGACAAGAATCTTTCGGGCGGCGAAGTGAAGCGCATCGAAATTGCGACTATCCTCGCACGCGACCCAAAACTCGCCATCTACGATGAACCCGAAGCGGGTATCGACCTCTGGAGCTTTGATCGGTTGACCGAAACGTTCCGTGACATTCACGCGGCACGCGATGGGCGTTCGATCGTGATCATCTCGCATCAGGAACGCATCATCGACCTTGCCGACGAAATCATCTTACTGCGCGAAGGTCACGTGGAAGCTTCTGGTCTTGCTGCAGATGTTTGGCCTCAGCTTGGCTTCGTGGCAAGAAACAATCCCGGCTGCACGTTCACGCAGCCAACCGAACTGCATCTTACTGAAATCTCAACGAACTGCTAACGCAAAGGAGGAATCATGGCTGTAGACTTATCCCCCATCGACGCCGGCCTCTTAGAAGAAATCGCCGGTATGCACGGAATGCCGAAGGGTGCCTTCAATATCCGCAAAGACGGTGCCTTGGTTGAACGCCATTCGTCTGCCAATATCGAAATCGAAACCAAGACCGACCATCCGGGAATCGACATCCGCATCAAAGCGGGAACCAAGGGTGAAACGGTTTATATCCCCGTCATCCTCACGCAGGCGGGTTTGAAAGATGTCGTGTACAACACGTTTTACATCGGCGAAGATTGCGATGTGACCATCATCGCCGGTTGCGGTATCCACAACGATAGCCACCAGGCTTCCCAGCATGATGGCATCCACAGTTTTTACTGCGGGAAAAATTCACGCATGAAATACATCGAAAAACACTACGGCGAAGGCGGCGGCGATGGAGAGCGTATCCTCAATCCGGTGACCAACGTATTTATGGAAGAAGATTCTTTCTGCGATATGGAGCTGACACAATTGCGCGGCGTTTCCTCCACCGTACGTGACACCAACGCCGAACTGGGAAAAGGCGCCCATCTTGTCTTGACGGAAAAACTCTTAACACATGACCATCAGGTTGCTACGTCGAATATGAAAGTTCAGTTGCTCGGCAAAGATTCGAGCGTGCAGGTTATTTCACGCAGCGTTGCAAAGGATCACTCGACACAGGTGTTCAATCCCCTCGTCATCGGAGAAGCAGCCTGCCGCGGACACGTGCAGTGCGACGCCATCATCATGGGCAACGCAACAGTAAAAGCAATCCCTGGCATTGAAGCGGCGTGCGAAGACGCGCTCCTTGTCCACGAAGCGGCCATCGGTAAAATCGCTGGAGATCAAATCACCAAGCTCATGACGCTCGGCCTTTCCGAAGAAGAAGCTGAAAACGAGATCTTGGACGACTTCCTCAACTAGTACGCATTTCCCTTTTATTTCAGAAGAGACCCTTCCCACCATGAGGGAAGGGTCTCTTCTGTTGTTTCGTCAGGTGCATCCCGTGCGCGCCTACTCACTTTCAAGCGCCGCACAACATCATTTCATCAAGCTCGCAGACTACTTCTGGCGGGAAATCCCTACGCCGCAGGCGTTGTTGTGGGTCCAACGGCATTCGCTCCAGCGGCTGTCACCTCCGCTTCGGTACCGGCTCCCGTAGTTGCTGCCGGTACCGGAGCAGCTACTGCCGCCGCAGCGGTAGCTGCAGCTTTTGCCGGTGCGGTGCCCTCCATCAAAGGCACCTTGGTGAGATCAAGCGTTGAACCGAGCCATTTGCTTTCGATAACTGCAACCATTCCATTTGTCGTAATGGTTTTCAACGCCTCGCTCACGACCGTCGATAGAGCAGTGTTTGCCTTAGTAATACCAATGCAATACCCACTCGGCTGCTTCATCAACGCCACGATATGAGAATCGATGCTGTTGGTGTGAGCCACGTAGGAACCAATCACCGCGTCCGCAGCAACGTAGGCCGCAGCACCGGTTTCAACCGAGGAAAATACCGATTTCAAATCGCCCGAAGAAACAAGCGAGGCATCACCGAACTGATTATTCACTTCCCAAGCGCTCATCGAAGAGGCTTGAGCCGCAATGACGGGTGCTGAGCCAACCGCAGGGGCAGCCGTTGTCGATGCCGGAGCAAAAAGAGCAACCGATGTCTGAATATAGGGGTCAGAAAGCCAACAGGTCAACGTGGTGTCCGCTTTATCAAGACTCATCACTATATCGATATCACCATTGGCGAGAGCTCCTTCAGGATCGCTTCCTACATCGACAATCTTAAGCGTTAACCCAAGCTCATCTGCTAAAGCAGCTGCAATATCGACATCGAGACCAACAATTTTTCCCGACACTTGAACCGCGAAAGGCGGATTTTGTGCATTGACTCCCACGCGAAGCGTTTTCTTTTCACCGATAACCGGCGTATCGACTTTCGCCGTTTTTGTCGGTGGTGTATAACTTTGGCTGGCACACGCACACAGCGCAAACACCACGCACAATGCCAAAGTACAACTAAAAATCAGCATGATTCTGCGCTTCATTGTGAGCTTCCTCCATCTGATATAAGAAACAATACTTCTTTCGACTGACCTAGTCTTTGCCCCCACACTCGCACACCGGGGATAAGCTCTGACACCTATTACCCTCTCGCCCGTGCGGCCGAATGCCACAATAGCGGGCGGTGCGTCTTACTTCTAGGATGCGCCATGCTCGTTTGCAGGACAAGCCCGCATAACTTACGTGGATCCTTTTGACCGCATCTGCCATGGACTTGGGATTACTCCCGCAACTACAGACTCGAAAGAAGCTCGTCTCAGTGTAACAGATTAGAAAAGTGCAGGAAATGAACTGCTTGAATTTTGCAGGTTTTAACAAGGGGAAATATGAGAAGAAATACGCTAAAGCAAACGGGGGGCATCGACAAGAAAGCCTCCCTCGCACCAAGCGTCCACTTATCGGCAGCACACGATTGATTTTTTTCAACTTTTATAAGATAGCGTATGCACCACGTAAGATTTTTATCGGAAATCGGCAAGGTCTCTGAACTACGCTATAACGATGGTTACGCAAGCTCACAATAACGGGTATCGGCCACGGTATCAGGAAGTCGTAGGCGAATATGGCCGAGCCATACTCGAAGTCGTTTCGGAAACCCTGTGGCCTACCCGATGCGCGATATGCGATCTTCCCGGCGAACTTCTCTGTGAAAACTGTCGCCTCACGCTTCCCTTTGTCGATTTTTTGCGAGCGTGCCCTCGCTGCGGAGCACCCTTTGGCAGCATCCAGTGTAGCGAGTGCAATCCCGTTGCTTTAAAGGCGCTCAAAAGAAGCGAACTACCCTTTTCGGCATGCGTGTGCACCACCGTGTTTTCTAAGGGCGCCGCACGGCTGATCACAACGTACAAAGATCGCGGGGAACAGCGTTTGGGAAATATCATAGCCAGCCTTATGGCCAACACGATTCCGCCCGCATGGAGCTTCGAGCTCGACGCGATCATCGCCATACCCGCACGCGGTGCCGCGATACGACGACGGGGGTTTGACCATACGGCAAAAATTTCCGAAAACCTTTCTGCAGCGATGCAGATACCGCTTCTTGAAGTCTTCGAACGACCCCGCAGCAAAGACCAGCGATCTCTTTCAAAACGAGATCGCGCCAACAACATGGCTCATCAATTCCTCATTCCCGATGCAGCCAAAGTACCGCAATCGGTTCTGTTGATCGACGACGTTTTCACCACGGGATCGACCCTTTGCGCAGCCAGCGACACCCTGCACCAAGCGGGCGCACAAGATATCCGCTGTGCAACGTTTGCGCGAGTGTGGTGACAGACGAACGCATCGGGGAACGTTCGTCTGTCATACTTCGATACGACCATTTCCTCCATCGGTTCCGCTCGGTAAAGATCAAGGATACACGAGCGAAGACGGCAAAACTATGCTTTATCGCTTCGTCAAAATCTTACGGAACCCTCTGATAAAATGATAGTTTAATACATCGACCAAGCCATACATGACATTCATATCCATACCCGACATTGCCGCTGAACGCAGCGGGGTTTCCATCGCGGTTACGTTGATTTCATTTTGCAGGGAAGGTTTGTCTTTCACAATTTTTTTCACCAGAATCCGAAGCATAAGATGGACCAGCTTACCCAGTGTCGAAGTCCTCAAATCGCCAATAGTTGCATTGATAGTATAGGGGCGCATCGCGGTGAGCGCTTTGGGGAAAGCCCTTCCGTAGAGGTTTTTGAATCCCTCAAGCGTAAATCCACCCAGCTGCACCTTTCGATAGGAATCCAGAGCAGCATCGGGTGCAACCTTATCGATTCCCGCACGCGACATGCGCTGGGTCAAGCGGATATCACGACTCGAAGCTGCAATGCGAATTTCATACTCACCCGACTCGACAACCCAATCCTGAATTATCGCATCGAAGTGGGCAAACGCGCGGCGATCAAGCTCGAAAGAAACACGCTTTTCTTCGCCTACCAAAAGCGCTACTTTCGAAAATCCCTTCAACTGCTGGGGCGCTTTAAAAACACCGGGGTCAAGCGGCGCTATATACAGCTGCACCGCTTCCTTGCCGGCATATTTACCGATGTTACACACCGTGCACGAAACATGCACGACCTCGTCGCCTTCTACAACCTCGAGATCGCGGTAAGAAAAATCGGTATAAGAAAGTCCATAGCCAAACGGATAGGCAGCATCGATGCCCGCCGCGTCGTAGAATCGATAGCCCGTATAAATGCTTTCAATATAATACGCTTCGCGTCCTGGGGCAGGAAAAGCATCACGGCACGGAGTTTCATCGAGAGATTTCGGCCAGCTCTCAGCAAGCTTTCCCGAAGGGATAGCACGCCCGAACAGCAAGTTTGCCGTCGCATGACCCCCCTGACAACCGGCAAGATAGCTCATGAGGATAGCGCGCGGCATTTCTTTATGTGGAATCACAAAGGGAGCACCGCCCTGCATGACCAAAATCGTATGCGGGTTAGCCTCGCAAACACGCTTAATCAGCGTTGCATGAGCCGCAGGAATATCAAGATCTTTTCGGTCGTAACCTTCCGATTCAAGCGAATCAGGCAATCCGACAAAGAGCACGACGGCGTCTTTTCCCCGCGCAACACAGACCGCTTCTTCAATAGCCTCGTCGCAGGCCTCGCCCGTTTCCCGATCATAACCCGCAGCGTAGCTTGCATCAACGCCCAGTTCGAGAATCGCATCCCAAGCATTATCGAGCACGATCGGATTGATCTTGGAAGAGCCCGCTCCCTGATACCGGGGCTCTTTTGCAAACGAACCGATAACCGCTATGTGCTGAGACACCTCAAGGGGCAAAATGCCGTCGTTTTCCAACAACACACCAGCATCTTCTGCGATCGTCCGAGCCACATCCAAATGTTCATCCATGTCGCACGAAAAAGAAACACCCCTACCCTCTTCGTGGCGCGCGCACAGTTCGAGCAGATGGCGCACGGCACCGTCGAGTGCTTCTTGAGAGATTGCTCCCGCATGCACGCTTTCGACCATATCAAGAACATAATCGATGCGCGTACCCGGCATGACCAAATCGAGTCCGGCAGGTAGGCTTTTCTCATTCGAATTAAGCGCGCCCCAGTCGGTAACATACGCTCCGGTAAAGCCCCATGTCTCACGAGCAAGCTTTGTCATAAGCCAGGAATCTTCGGAGCAATATACACCATTGATCAGGTTGTACGCAGTCATGAGCGTCCATGGCTGAGCAGTGCGGACGGCAGTTTCAAACGCCTGCAAGTAAATCTCATGCAGCGCGCGGTCGTCGACCACCGTATCGACAATGAGCCGATTTGTTTCCTGATTATTTCCTGCAAAATGCTTCAGAGACGTACCGACGCCTTTGCTTTGCACCCCCTCTATGTAGGCAGATCCCAAATGACCCGCAAGATAAGGATCCTCGCTGAAATACTCAAAGTTGCGCCCACACAAAGGGCTCCGCTTCATGTTGACACCGGGTCCTAAAATCATCGCGATATCTTCCTTGCGACATTCCTCGCCGAGTGCTGCACCCATGCGTCGCACCAAAGCGCTATCAAACGTGCACGCAACGGCACTCGCCGTGGGAAACGCCGTTGCAGGAACGCTTTCGTTGAGGCCGAGATTATCCCCTTCGCCCGCCTGTTTGCGCAAACCGTGAGGACCATCAGACATCATGAAGGAGGCGATGCCCCATTTGCTCAAATCAACAAGATGCCAATAATCAGCTCCTGTCAGTAAATCGCACTTTTCCTGAATCGACAGAGATTGCACGACGTGCTCGATATCCATGGTCATTCTCCTGCATGAAGGACGCCGCACAATCGACGTCAACCCAATAGAGATCCAAGGCAAAACTCACCTTTTTATGCACATGATACCCGATACCCCGTTTTACTGCGTCCAGAAATCCCCCATAGACGAGCGAAGCGCCTCGCGCGCAAAAGCTGCGGCACCGAAAATCCCACACTCGCCACCCAATTGAGCCGCAGCAAGGGAAATGTCTTGACAGATAGGTAAGGCATACCGACGATACGCGCACACGAGGTCATCAAGGTACCACGGTGCCGACGCCGAAAGACCCCCGCCAACAACGATCAGACGCGGATCGACCACACAGGCAATTTGCGCAAGACCAAATCCGAGAAAACGAACAAAATCAGAAACTGCGGCGAGAGCAACCCTGTCCCCTGCTCGCGCATGATCAAAAACGTCTTTTGCGGTCACCGTTGCCAGACAGGACAAAGAAGACGTCGCTTGAGCGCCCTCCTCCCGCGTCATCTGCCGGTGCGCATTATGCACCAGACCGGTTCCTGACGCATACTGCTCCAGGCACCCATACCGACCACAACTGCACATTTCAGTCTCCGTCGGACAGACACATACATGGCCAAGCTCACCTGCGGCGCCATGGCTACCTACGCACAGCACACCGCCCTGCACCAGCCCGCCGCCAATTCCGGTGCCCAGCGTGACTAAGAGAAAGTCGTCGACGCCCACCGCGCTTCCCTGCCATCTTTCCCCCAACGCCGCAGCATTTGCATCGTTGAGCACAACCACGCAAATCCCCGGAAAAAAATCGGCGAGATGATCCTGATAAGAACGTAAATCCAAATCAATATTCGGGCATAAGAGCAGTGATCCGTGCGCATCGATGATGCCCGGCAGCGCGATACCGATAGCCGAAACGTCGATGCGCGCAAGACAGCACGAAGCGAGTATCGCATCGCATGCACCCATGAGGTCGGAAAAACAAAGCGGGTCACCCGTTGTCCGCGTCGGAAAACTCCGCTTACCACACAGCTGCCCTTCCGCAGAAAAAAGACCGACTTTCGTGTTGGTCCCGCCCACGTCAATTCCAAGCAGGTACTCCCGCATTGCCGCCCCCTCTTTCACTTAATTTACGCGGTACCACCATGGCAAACCGCCCGAGAAAATCCCGGGCGGTAAAATAGTACGTATAACGTGAGAACTATATTATGCGCGATCGAGTTTTTCGGGAACGCTCGCCCCTGAAAACTCTTCCACATTGACAGAAATACTGTGCTGAATAGGCTTCCACTTAGCTTTTTTGACAAGAGCAACAAGCGCAATGGGAATATAGGTCAACATGAAGAAGGGGAAGGTGAACATATAGCGCACCTTTTTACCCGTTGTGGAATGGATATTATCCCATTCAGTAAACGTGGTCAGCACGGCGAACACGAACATGAAGACCAAGTAGTTGAAAAGGCAAAAGAAAATCGACGAAGCAGATGAAGCGATCATGACACCCGTTGACATAGCTCCGGTTAAGCCAAGCACCAGGATAAGCGCATTGAAGGCGATCGAAACGATGGTTAAAAGCATACCGGGAGCGATGGTCATCAGCATATCGTAACAGGCAAAACGCGCACCTTTTGGATTGGTGATCGCCCCTTTTGCTAGGCGGGCGCCGTATTTACCAAACACCTGATAAAAGCCCTTTGCCCAACGAAAGCGCTGATTCCAGGAATCCTTAAACGTAATCGGCTGTTCATCGTAGAGAATTGCAGTCGGGCAATACGCAATGCGCTCGCCCTGCAAAATGGTGTTCGCGGAAAACTCAATATCCTCGGTCAGCAAATGCCACTTCCAACCACCCGCACGCTCGATAAGCTCAGCAGAAACAAAAAAGCCCGTACCCGATACCGCACAGCTTGTGTTGAGGGTCAAACGCGCCTGGTTGAGATATTTCGCCTCGCGCAAAAACCAGACTGCATATCCAGCCGAAATCCAGTTGGAATCGTAGTTTTTCGAGTTGCGGTAGCTCGTTGATGCCTTTGCGCCATTATCAAACGTGGCATTCATTTCACGGAAATAATTGACATCGAGAACATTGTCGGCATCAAAAATAAAATAGGCTTCGTAGCCGTTTTCGCCATAGTGTTCACGAATGCACGAAAAACCATAGTCGAGAGCATACCCCTTGCCCACTTCTTTTTTATTGAATCGGGGAAATACGATAGCACCCGCTTCGCGAGCGACTTCAGCGGTATCATCGGTGCAATTATCGGCAACAACGAACACATCGATCAACTCTTGCGGATAGTTTTGCACCTTGATGGAGTGAACCAAATCGCTGATAACAGCATTTTCGTTGCGTGCGGAAATAACAACCGCAAAACGGTGATTCTTTTTTGCCACCAAAGTCTTCGGCTTACGGGTAAGCACCACCAAGACATAATAGAGTTGATACACATAGCACAATGAAAAAGTCAGAAACACGCAGAAATTAAAGATATCCACGAAAGAAATCTGCGAGAAAAATTGATCCAACACCGACACCCCTCATACCTGCGCACCTTACGGCGACGCTCCATGATTCACGTAGCTCAAACCAACAGCGAAGCACTTGATGCGCACGCCGTTTGCGGTAGAGCCGAGAACTCAAACTGCACCGATTATAGCCACTTTGAAGAAGGCTTGCCGGGCTGGAGCGCGTTCGTTACCTTCCTTGAGCATTTTCCCGAATGAAACGACCGATTGGGCATAGCTTCTGCACATCTATTCCATATTTATTAAGCGTTTCTTGAGCGCTTTTAGGAGCGAGATTGTGCCTTACCCCCTATGTGATAATCTGAAACGGTTAAAGAGATTTATTCGGAAGGACAACAATGAATTACGATATCAAAGACAAGACACTTGCCGATGCCGGCCTCGAACGTATTTTATGGGCCGATCGGGACATGCCGGTACTTGCCAGCATTCGCGAACGCTTTGAAGCGGAAAAGCCACTGCAGGGTATTCGGATTGGCGCATGTTTGCACGTAACGACAGAAACCGCCAACCTGATGCGCACGCTGAAAGCGGGTGGTGCCGAGGTGCACCTGTGTGCCTCAAACCCACTTTCAACCCAAGACGACACAGCAGCCGCACTCGTTGAGCATTTCGGTATCTCTACCTTTGCTATCAAAGGGGAGGATACCGAGACCTATTACCAGCATGTTGATGCCGTAATCAATTCTCAGCCGCAGATCACGATGGATGACGGTGCCGACGTCGTAGGACGCATTCATGAAAGCTTCCCCGAAGCACTCGATCACATCATCGGAGGCACCGAGGAAACGACCACGGGAGTGATTCGTCTGCAGGCCATGGCCGCACAGGGTGCACTGCGCTACCCCATCGTTGCGGTAAATGAAGCCAAGACGAAACATTTCTTCGACAACCGCTACGGTACGGGCCAATCCACCCTCGACGGTATCGTGCGCCTCACCAATCGCCTTCTTGCCGGACGCATCATGGTCATCTCCGGATACGGCTGGTGCGGCAAGGGTTTGGCCATGCGCGCCAAAGGCATGGGTTGCAACGTCATCATTTGTGAAATCGATCCGACAGCAGCACTTGAAGCGCACATGGATGGCTTCCGCGTGATGCCCCGTGAAGAAGCGGCACAATATGCCGACATTTGGACCACCGTGACGGGCAATTTAAACGTCATAGACGAAGTGTGTTTTTGCGCCATGAAAGATGGCGCGATCATCTGCAATTCGGGCCACTTCAATTCGGAAATCAATATTCCGTGGCTGGCAGAGCATGCCACCTGCCGTAAAGAGCTTAAGCCTATGGTGGAAGAATTCACACTAGAAGACGGTCGCACAATCGTGCTTTTGGCCGAAGGCCGTCTGGTGAATCTTTCCGGAGCCGAAGGGCACCCCGCGTCCGTTATGGACATGAGCTTTGCCAACCAAGCACTGTGCGCGGAATACCTGCTGGCAAACGCCTCCACCATGGAACCCGACTGCCACGTTGTCCCTGAAGACATCGATGCAGCCATTGCTGAAGTGAAGCTGGAAACACTGGGCGTAAAGATCGATACACTCACCCCTGAACAGGTAAAATACATGAACTCATGGGAAATGGGCACCGTCTAAGCAAGTACTTCTTAGAGGAGGCGCCCAGCTCGCATAAACTCGGCGCACAGAAACGTTGTCCGTTTATCCCAAAGAGCATCTGAGAACACTCTCGGATGCTCTTTGTTCGTTCGGCGAACAGCGAGCTGTCAAGGTATTGCCGGCTTCATTTCCGTAATGTTTTTCCATAAACGTTGGGGCATGAATTGCTGACGCAGTTCGGGATTGTAACGCGCCCCCACCGCCACATGATCGTAAAACACCTTCCACGCCGCCTGCATACCCTCCTCTTCTGCAGAGGGTTCCGGCACCTGCAGGGCATCGGTCTTCACCAGGTACCACGAAGAATCATTTTCGGGCGGCAAGCTTTGAGCTGTTGAGCTGCCCTGCGCAAGCCGTGACGCACAAGAATTTTTGTCCACCTCATCTGACAGGAGGTCAAGAAGGGCAACCGGAGATTGAGCACAGTCGGCGGCGGCTCCTTCGTAGACGCCGGCAAGTTTATGCACCTCATCGTAAATCATAAAATTTTGCGTATTGAAACGCCCCACAAACCACTCCATAACCAACGGCACTACCGACGCCTTGGGATTGCAGCGAGCAAACCACACATCCCCCTGAAGATGCTCAAAGCGCAAAAATTGCATAATGCGATGCCGCTCGTTATAGACTGCGCGATTCAGTTCGTAGAAACCAGCAACTTCATCATGGGAAATATCAAAAAGAGGTTCTTGCCCACCCGATTGCGCACAGATACCCGTACAGTGAATCTTACGCTGACAGCCCGCACAGCTTTTGTGAGCATTTTTTGTAAGCGCATAACGAACAAATCGATAAATTATGCTGCCGGCACAGCAGTCATCAGAACGTGAGGCAACCAACACCGCATTGCTGAGTGCTGTGCCACAAGCTCTGACAATGCCGCGCTGCACGCGGGCAGCAAGCTGCAAATCAGTTTCAACCTCGAACACCTCTTGGTCCAGGCGTAGTTGCGCGCATTCACTGCGCAAAATATCTTCCGGCTCTTCCCTCTGCGCATAAGCTTGGAATATCGCTGTCAACAGCCCTTCTGAAGAGCCATCGTAGAGGTAGGTGATGCCGCTCATGCCGTTTGAGCGGACGCGGGAAATGCCGGAGGGTTTACAGGGGCCAGAAACGTTTGAGCGGCAAGAGTCGAATGCACGTTCTGCTCGCGACTTCGCGAGGCGACTATTGTCTTTTTTTGTCCCATCATCTGCGCAACAGGCGAGACGCTACCGCTCCACAAATCAACCGGCTGCCGCGCGACGGATGGCACCGCCACACTCGGGGATTCTTCAAACAAGGTAAGCTGTCCGGCGATAGCCTTGTCAAAGCGGCGCCCGTGCTTCCCTCCCTGAATTGGCGCCGCGAGCTGAGCTCGCAACCCCTCTTTCGAGTAATCAACACCATATCCTTGATACATCCCTTTACACGTGATGAAGAAACGTGCCCGCTTATAGGCTACGCCAAGCTTGCGCAGCTCCCGTTCATGCAATCCCGTAGCCCGTCGTGCCCGCATGATTGATTGCGCACCACGAACACCGATACCAGGAACCCGCAAAAGCACTTCATACGATGCCGTATTAACCTCAACCGGAAACATATCGAGGTGGTTCAGTGCCCAATTTGCTTTCGGGTCGAGTAGCGGATCGAGGAAAGGGTTTTTTTGATCGATGATTTCATCCACATCGAAGTGGTAGAATCGCAAAAGCCAATCGGCCTGATAGAGCCGATGCTCGCGATTAAGCTGCACCGCAGCGCCAACCGGAAGACGAGCATCTTCGTTGACGGGCAAATACGCGCTGAAAAATACGCGCTTGAGTTCAAGATTCTTGTAAAGCGAAGCTGAAAGATTGAGTATCTGAAAATCACTTTCGGGACTGGCTCCGATAATCATTTGCGTAGATTGTCCCGCCGGCACAAACGCGCGCGTTTTCTTGGTGGGGTACGTCTGCGCCATATAACATTTTTCTTTGCGCATGATAGCGCGCGTATCTTTATCTTCGGCAATATCATTTTTAATCTGATACATGGGAGCCAAAATGTTTTGTTTACTTTTTTCAGGAGCAAGTAACTGAAGGCTTTTTTGGGAAGGAAGTTCCATATTCACACTCATACGATCAGCAAGATGACCCAACCGCGCAATTAATTCCGAGGAAGTGCCCGGCACCGCCTTCGCGTGAATATAGCCCCGGAAACCATATTCGTGACGCAAAATAGCAAGCGCCCCGATCATAAGCTCCGTCGTAAAGTCGGGGTTGCGAATCACGCCGGAAGATAAAAATAATCCTTCAACGTAGTTTCTCCGATAAAACCCAACAACAAGATCAGCCAGTTCACGCGGTCGAAATGCCACGCGCAGCGTGTCGTTAGAGCTGCGATTCACACAGTAGGCGCAGTCGTAGACGCAGACGTTTGTCATGAGCACCTTAAGCAGCGTGATACAGCGCCCATCAGCCGCAAAGCTATGACAAATGCCCGCAGCGAGAGTGTTACCCAACTTACCCTTCTGCGCATCACGATCGATCCCCGAAGAGGTACAGGCAACATCGTATTTTGCAGCATCGGTTAGAATCTCGAGCTTTTCTGCAATATCCACCCTGTCCCACTTCCCCGAAAAACGAATGTTTGTTCGTATTTCATAGTACACAAACAGATGTTCGTAGTCAAGGATTTATACCTTTTTGTGTGTTCGAGCACGCAAAGGGGCAATACCTCTATAATGGCTTCTATTACCATCATTGAGATTTAATATACTGAAAGGTTGAGCTACGAATCTCCCCGATCACACGCCAGCGCCAAAACCAACGCTTTTCATCGACGCGGACGCATGCCCCGTCACGTCTGAAACGATCGCCGTCGCACGCACCATGAAACTTCCCGTTATTATTGCGGGAAATTCAACGCAAAATCTCGAGCGGCACATTCGTCGAAGCGATTCCCGTGTGCCAACAAGTGGTTTTTGGGTTGATACTTTAACCGTTGGAGTCGGAGCCGATTCGGCTGATTTCGCCATCATTGAAGCGCTACAACCACGCGACATCGTGGTAACGCAAGACATCGGTCTCGCCGCTATGGTATTAGGACGCAGCGCCTCCGCTATCGGTGTGCGAGGACGCGTATATTCGCTGGCCACAATCGATCTTGACATGGAAATACGTCACGTAGAAAAAAAGATCCGCCGACAGGGTGGCCGCACAAAAGGCCCCGCACCCTTTACCGATGACGATCGCGACCTATTTACCGCAAACCTTGAGCGCCTGGTAAAAGAAACACTCAGTCTTTGATAGCAATACCCAACCGCTGCGCGATGCCGGCAGCCTGGAACATATCCATCGAGCAGCCGCGAAATTCATGCATATTTTCTGAAACGGTAATATCGCCGATTTGATTGCCCGAAAAATCGACGCCCCTCAAATTCGTCATAAAGAAACTTACCCCCGTAAACCGCGTATCGATCGGTTCGAAAAACTTAATCGACGCTTCCGACATATCGGCCTGCGAAAAATCGGTTGAATGGGCTGACACGCATTCGAACTTCGCTTTTGTGAAATTGGCGTATTGGAAAATGGATTCCGTTATCACCACGTATTTCAGCACCGCTTCGCTGAAGTCGGTGCCAAGGAATTTACAGGAAACGAATTCACAGCGGTTAAAATACGCCAGATGAAAACAGCTGTTCGAGAAATCGCACCCAACAAACACCACATCCTCAAACGACGCATGCTCCAAATCGCAATCGCGAAATATACATTGCTTCAGCGTTGATCCCGTGATGTCGAGACGTGCCAAATCGGTGCTAACCTGCACGTCGCCCTCAAGCGCCAGATGCGCCAATTCACGATCGTCGTCCATGACCTCTTCGATATACGTGGTCACACTATCGATAGCGATCAGTTCACCGGGGATGTTCGGTTTGCTTATCTTCACAATGGTTACTTACTCCGTTTCAGGCAATTTATTTTTCGATGTCGTAGGGCCAGCTATTAATACCGCCCGCATCAAGTACCGGGCTAAACCCGAGATTCGATAAATGCTGCGCCGCGTTTGCACTTCGCACGCCGCTGCGGCAGTACACGATGAGAGCCGAGGCATCTTCCGCACTTGCAAGACCTTTTTCCTGCGCAGCCTTATCGAGACCGGCAGCCCGAAGCGTGTCGGCAGTTTGGGCGGAAGTAATCGTGCTCAGTGGCAGCAGAAAGGCACCAGGAATGTGTCCCTGGGCGTATTCGCTGGCCTCGCGCACATCGATCAACAAGGCGGCGGGGTATTGTTCCATGATCTGCTTGGTCTGCTCGGGTTTGATCACGCTGACTCCTTGAGTTGACATAAGGGATTCAAGAGATGCACCCACGCCAGAAGTGTCTGACACGGATTCGGAGGTGCCCGCGCCCGAAGAAGCAGAACAGCCCGTCAGGACAACAGCTGCGGCCAGCACCACAACAAGGATGCCGATCAACATTGAAGAAACATGGTGATGCAGAAACTCAACCACGGAATTCACCCTTCCGAAACATGCGGTACGATATCCCCTATTTAAGCATACTTGGGTGCGACGCGATACCGTCAACTGAAGCCAATCGGGGAATAACGAACCGAGATGGTATAATCAGCCCGTTAGATTTCAGGTTTTCTTTTCAACCAATACGTGCAACGCTTGAATCGTTTATGTTTATGAATGATTTTTTATAAGACAAACAAGATAATAAAGGAATTAAACCTTGTTGTTTCTTAATACCGTAATCAGTGAGCAGGAAAAAACAAACCGCCGAAATATCGTGGTCGGTCTCCTTTTTGCGATCATATTGGGAGTTGCCCTATACTTCGGCATCACCAACGCATCAAAAAGCGTCTCATACACTCCCCCGATGAATGTTTCCGAAGTTGAGCAGCAATATCACATCGATATCGTCAACGAAGAAGGCATGCCCTTTGAACCCGAGAACGGATCGTACATTATCCAGGCGTATGACCAGGAAGATCGATCGCACATGAGAACTTTTTACGCCAAAGTATCAGGCGACGAAACAGTCCTTTTCGTCAAAGACAACTACGGCTACGCCGAGGTGCTCAAGTAAGGCATCCCTCATTTTCACCCTTTGTTTCCGAAAGCCAGAACAGCCAATTGCGATGCTTCCGGCATCAAAAACTCCTCTTCAGCATCCGACAGAAATTCGGCTAGATAACTACTCTACTTCGTGCTGGCATTCGTAGCAGTGTTTGAAGGTCACTTTGCGAAACATCAATTCATGATTCACGTTTATCCACTTTTTCAAACAAAATGAAAAAGTGCGATCGGGACAATACGCCAGCATAGAACACCTGCGTGCTTCACGCTCAAGCGTTTTGTCATCGGGGAATACGTCGAGCTTATAAGGGTTACTCATTAGCAATCTCCTCTAGTCTATAATTTTGCTTCTTTTTACCACTGATTCAAAACACAAACGGTTACGACGTGTCGGGCCGCTCACTATCCCAAAGAAGAGGTATACCTCTTTCCCTATAAAATGGTCTTCTCCGAGGTGATCTTCCATGCTACGGCCCTGCCTCCTTTCGGCAGACATGCATCTCTTCAATTCCTTTGGGAAAACCGTCCAACTCGAGATACTTTTGTTGCTTCTAATTTTACCATTTTTTCGAGGTTTCTCATAGTCTTTTATGCTTGTAACTTGAATAAAATACCGTTTTTGACCAGGTGATTTAGAGATATATTCTTCAAGCGTGTCTGCCTCTTTAGCGTTTTGCTCCGTGTATGTTTTCGTGCCTTTTTAAGCATTCTTTATACCCGAGCTTCCGTCCGCTCATCGGTTAGTTGCATCAAACATTTCAGCACCTTTTTCGGCGCTAACGCCAAGTTCTTTTGATTTAGGTTCACCGCGAGAACGGTCTTCAGAGTGCCCTTTTTAGATGTTGCGGAGTGCGCATGCCGTTAACCCATGCTTCTAACGCCGCTTTATCGCCTTTGACACCAAC
Source organism: Raoultibacter sp. (assembly GCA_036651575.1). Taxonomy (GTDB): domain Bacteria; phylum Actinomycetota; class Coriobacteriia; order Coriobacteriales; family Eggerthellaceae; genus JAVWGW01. The sequence continues at coordinate 25,116 of JAVVXN010000020.1, forward strand.
GGTAGACACGGCAACC
>JAVVXN010000021.1:0-24392 GCA_036651575.1 Raoultibacter sp.
ACCCGGCAACCGCTTCCATGGCGGGCTTCACCACCGTTAATGTGCCTTCCAACGCGCAGGGCGGCGTTGATCTTGACGCTTTGCGCGCCGCTTGCGGCCCCGACACTGCAGGACTCATGCTGACCAACCCCAATACCGTGGGGCTCTTCGATAAAAACATCGAGGAAATTTGCACGATCGTACACGAAGCGGGCGGCCTGTGCTATTACGACGGAGCCAATCTTAACCCCATCATGGGCGTTGTGCGCCCCGGTGACATGGGCTTTGACTGCGTGCACCTCAACTTACACAAAACGTTTTCGACCCCGCACGGCGGCGGTGGACCGGGCGCCGGCCCCGTCGGGTGCAAGGCGCACCTGGCGCAGTTTTTGCCGACACCGACTGTGGTTGAAAACGGAGGCAGCTACGCGTTTGCCACCCCCACACACACCTTAGGTCGCATGAAATCGTTTTACGGCAACTTCGGCGTGCTGGTGCGCGCCTTGGCCTACATCATGACACTGGGCAGCGAAGGCATCACGCTGGCGGCGCAAACGGCCACGCTCAACGCCAACTACCTTATGCACCAGTTAGCCGACCTCTACCCCATGGCCTACCCCGGCCCCTGCATGCACGAATTTGTCATGGATTTGGGCGCGCTGAAAGAAGAGTGTGGCGTTTGCGCGCTGGACGTGGCCAAACGTCTACTTGATTACGATATGCATCCCCCCACCATGTATTTCCCGCTGATTGTGCACGAAGCGCTGATGGTGGAACCCACCGAAACCGAAAGCCGCGAAACGCTCGATACGGCAGCGCAAGCCTTCCGCACCATCTATCGCGAAGCTGAAAATGACGCCAGCATGCTACACACAGCGCCGCACTCCACCCGCATCGGCCGACCCGATGAAGTACTTGCCGCACGCAAGCCGCAGCTGCGCTGGATGCCCCGTGATTAAGCGGATCCATATTCACCTTGAAGCGGGCATCAACCCGTATGAAAATATCGCCCTGGAAGAGGCGCTGCTCACCTCGCTTGAGCGCGATGAGGTCATTATGTATCTGTGGCAAAACCGCAAAACCGTCGTGTGCGGGCGCAACCAGAACCCGTGGAAGGAATGTCGTATCGCCACGCTCGAAGCGGAAGGCGGACACCTTGCGCGGCGACTTTCGGGGGGAGGTGCGGTCTTTCATGATTTAGGCAACCTCAACTTCACGTTTCTGGCGCGTGACCCTCACTTTAACGTGGCGCGCCACCTGCAGGTGATCCGCTGCGCCGTCGCCTCGTTGGGACTTGACGCAATCGTTTCCGGGCGCAATGACATCACGATCGATGGCGCGAAGTTTTCGGGCAACGCTTTTTTCCATACGGGCGATGCCCACTACCACCACGGCACGCTCATGGTTGCCGTGGACACCGCATATTTAGGGCGCTACTTAAGCCCCGATGCACGCAAGCTGGAGGCAAAAGGCATCGACTCCGTCAAATCGCGTGTCGTGAACCTGGGGGATTTGTGCTCCGACATCACCGTGGAGCGCTTGTCGGCCGCACTGGTAGCCGCCTTTTCGCAGGAGTATGGCATGGAAGCTTTACCGCTTTCCCCCGATCGTCTTGCCGGTATGCGCCAGCAGGCACGGGATGCCTTTTTTGCGTCGTGGGAATGGCGCTTCGGGAAAACGCTTGATTTCACTCACCGCGCAGGTGCACGCTTTGGCTGGGGCGGTATCGAGGTGCAGCTGCGGGTTAAAAAGGGCACCGTCGCCCAAGCCTGCGTTTTTTCAGACGCGCTTGATGCGGCTTTTATCGCGCAGGTTGCCCCCGCACTTACCGGCTGCCCCTACACGCTGCCCGAAATGATACAGCGGCTTGGCAGCATCGAGCAGACAAGCTCCGAACAGGCCACGATTATCGCCGATTGCGAACGCTGCCTACGGGAAGAATTCGCATGAAAGGAAGCCGAGGTTTATGACACACTACGACGTTGCCATCATCGGAGCGGGACCCGGCGGGTATGTGGCCGCCATCAAAGCTGCCCAATTGGGACTTTCGTGTGCACTCATCGAGGAGGGCGACGTGGGCGGCACGTGCCTCAACCGTGGCTGTATTCCCACCAAAACACTACTGCATACCACCGAGCTTATCGACGAATTGGCTCATGCCGCCGATTTCGGCGTGCAGGTTGAGGGGGTATCTATCGACTACGCTGCACTGCGAGCGCGCACCTCGACGGTGCGCGAACAGCTACGCAGCGGCATTGAGAGTCTCCTTGCGGGTAATGGCGTCGAGGTGATTGTCGGGCGCGCCCACCTGGGAGCTAAAAACCGCATAACACTTACCCCAACGGCCACACAAGCCTCTCTTCCCGTATCGCACAACGATGCCAAAACCACCCCCGATCCACGGGATAACCCCACCAGCAGCCAGACTGTTTTCTCGGATGAAAAAATCGAGGTGACCGCCACCGACGTGATAATCGCCACCGGATCGCGCCCCGCGACTCCCCCAATTTTGGGGATCGATCTGCCCGGGGTATACACCTCCGACAGCCTGCTTGAAAAATTCCCCCCACTCGAAAGCATCGCGATCATCGGCGGCGGCGTCATCGGAATGGAATTCGCCGGCATCTATACCGCCCTTGGCACCGAAGTCATCGTACTCGAAGCGGCAGGCCGCATTTTGCCGCTGATGGACAAAGAGCTTTCCCAAAGCCTTGCGATGGTCATGAAAAAACGTGGCTGCTCACTTTGTGCCGGCGCGATGGTCGAGCGCATCGAAATCGACGCTGCCGATGCGAGCAAACTCACCGTGCACTACACGGCCAAAGACCAAGCCCACAGCGTCACCGTTGCCGGGGTGCTCGTCGCCACCGGCCGCACGCCCAACACCGACAACCTGTTTGCCGACGATGCGACCCCGACGCTTGAACGCGGCCACATCGTCGTCGACAAGAAGCTGCGCACCAGCGCAGAGCACGTCTACGCCATCGGTGATGCCACCAACTGCCCCACCCAACTTGCCCACGCGGCATCGGCTCAGGGCGTCGTCGCCGCAAGCGCCATCGCGGGGGCGGTCTGCGACATCAATCTGGACCTGATTCCCTCCTGCGTCTACACCAATCCTGAAATCGCCTGCGTCGGCCTTGACGAAGCAGGCGCGAAGCAAGCGGGAATCGCCGTGCAGTGCGGAAAGTTTACGTTGACAGGCAACGGCAAGACGATCATCGGCGGCATCGATCGCAGCTTCATCAAGGTCGTCGCCGACGAAACGGGCACCCTCATCGGCGCACAGCTCATGTGCGGACACGCAACCGACATGGTAGGTGAATTCACCTTAGCCATCGCACAGCGTCTTACCGTACAGCAGGCAAGCGACATCGTCCGTGCCCACCCCACATTCGAGGAAGCAGCCGGCGAAGCCTTGGAAGCGCTGCTCGGCGGCTCGATTCACGCGATGCCGAAGAAAAAGCGGGTGCAGTAGGTGCTTTTGGCACAAAGCGCTTATTGAGGGATAATTCCGCCCGAGTCGGATATTATCGTGCCAGGTCCCTATTCGGCACGATAATATCGAGACGGCACCTGCAAGACCTTGGCCTAGTAAGGATCGTCGAGGCTGGCGTGGGCGCAGGCGTCGGCATCCAGGTCGAAGAACTGCTGCTTGCAAAAACGATCGAGCGCCACAAGCGCGATCATACCGGCGTTGTCGGTGCAGGCCGAAAGGGGCGGCATCGTCAGCCGCACACCCGTCTTCGCACACATCACCTCGTAAGCGGCGCGCAGTGCCGGGTTTGCCGCCACGCCACCACCCAGGCAAAAATCGCGTGCGCCGGTCTGCTGAAGCGCCGTAGCCGCTTTCGCCACCTGCACCTCGATAACCGCCTGCTGAAAGCTGGCCGCAATATCGGGAATATTGAGCGGGCGCCCCGCCGCACGCTCCTTGTTGATATAGAAGGTAACGGCCGTTTTCACGCCCGACAGCGAGAAGCGCAGATCGTGCGAATGCATCATCGCGCGGGGGAAATCGATAGCGTGCGGATTGCCCTTCGCTGCATACTCCGAAAGGATCGGCCCACCGGGATACCCCAGCCCCAAAGCCTTCGCAACCTTATCGAACGCTTCACCTACCGCATCGTCGAGTGTCGACCCTAAGATTTCATAGTCGCCCCACGCCTTCACGTGCACGAGCATCGTGTGCCCGCCCGAAACAAGGGACACCACCAACGGAGGCGTAATGTCGGGGGTTGCAATCTTGTTCGCATAGAGATGGCCTTCGAGGTGATTCACGCCGATGAAGGGAACCTGCGCTCCCCACGCCGCCGCCTTCGCAAACGCGACGCCCACAACCAGGGCGCCCACCAACCCTGGAGCATAGGTGACCGCAACCGCATCGAGGTCGCGCCAGCACAGGCGCGGCAGAGCCAAACGAGCGGCGGCCACATCGAGGCATTCTTGCGTCACGCCGCAGATAGCTTCGACGTGTTTGCGACTGGCGATTTCTGGCACAACGCCGCCGAAGCGCGCGTGAAAATCAATCTGCGATGCCACCACGTCAGAAACCAGCTGCCCCGTTCCGTCGATCAAGGCCGCCGCCGTTTCGTCGCACGACGACTCGATAGCTAAGATGAGGGGTTTCGAAGTGCGACCGATTGCTTCGTCAACGAAATCCACCCGGTCGGCGTCGTTGTGGATCTGCAATTCCATGCCGGCGACATCATTGCGCGAAAGCGGTAGCGGGCCATCCATGATGAGCGCGTCTTCACGATCGGCGTAGTAATGAGGTCGCGTACCGATATCGCTAAAACCGAGCTTGCGATAAAACGCCTGCGCCCCCGCATTCAAGGCTCGAACCTCGAGCGTGACATCGCATGCGCCTAAATCGCGCGCATCGGCAGCCAGACGCGCCAGCAGTTCGCGCGCAATCCCCAAACGACGATATGCTGAATCGGTGGCAACCTTAAGTATTTGCACCCGTCCGTCAACCACCCAACCCCCCGCATATCCCACCAGCACCTGTGAAGAGGCGTCATACGCCGCCCACCAAATGCGATCGGGACGATGCAGCTCGTCGGCGACAAGGGCTTCGCTCCATGCATCGGCTAACATGACCTGCGCGTCGAGACACGCCACGGCGGCCGCGTGTGCCGCATCGAGCGGCTTATACACCATCCCCGCGGCGTCTGCCTGCGCATTGGCGATTGTCACGTCGGCACCCGTCGCACGCTGGTCGGCGCGCAACCCGGGCTCCTGCACGCCGGTTGCAAGGTTTTTGGGATCGTTTTTTGCCAGTCGAATGCGCTCGTTTTCTTCGGCATCCGAAAGGCGGGTGTAGACGGGCAGCGCCAAACCGGGGTTGCCCGCAACAGCGTCATAGGGGTCAAGCACGCCTGCGCGCCACGCCGCCTGCGCCGCCAGCAACAGACCCGAACCCGTCGGTGTCCACCAGGACTCATCAGCAAAAACACCGCACGACCCGAAAAGGTCGGCGTATTTTACGAGAGCGTCACCCGCAACGATCAGGGTTTGCGCAGAACAAACGCCGCCGCAAGGCCCCCCTTCGCCATCGCTTGCCGCGAAAGAATCGCTCAAGAATCCAGGAGCGTCCGGCGCCTTGACCACGCAGTCTGCGTTGCGGCGCGCGACCCCCTCATCACCGAGGGCGTAGCGCACCGGATACACCTCTTTACGCATAGCATCGGCAACCACGGCAACTTCGCCCCGCACAGCGTGATCCCAGAGGTTCCACGCAATCGCGTCAAGGGTTGATATGCCCCACAGCGGCACCTCAAGAGCACTTGCCATACCCTTAGCCGTCGCCATGCAGATACGCACGCCGGTAAACGAACCCGGTCCACGGCCACACACAACACACGCGATGCGTTCACGCGCAATGTCGCCCTGTTTAAGCAGGGCATCGATACGGGGGAGCAGCTGCGTGTTCGATGCGCGATGAGCCGGAGTCTCAACGCTGGCCACGCACGTAATCGCACGGTTTCTTGCATCGAGTACACCTACGCCGATCGCAATCATCTCATTTGCCGTGTCGAATGCCAGCACGATATCTTGTTGCTTATTCACATTGCCTCTTGGTGGTCGTAACGGTTTGATTGCTATTCAAATTCCATCGTCGTTCTTTGCAGGCGGGAGCGCGAGTCATTTGCCCACAAAAACAAAAGACGACGAGCGCGCTCACCGAAAGCATGCGTATGCACCCAGCGTACACCCGCTTCGTCGACGAAAATAGTGATACTGAGAGATTCATACGGGGTGCTTTCGGGAAACTTGTCGCCCCATTCCACAAAGGAGACGCCGTCGCCTTCCAACGTTTCGAAATACCCGATATCTTCCAACTCTTCGGCTGTTTCAAGTCGATACAAATCGAAATGATACAGCGGTAAATCACCATCGAGATAGGAAAGCATGAGGTTGAACGTGGGGCTTGTCACCGAGTCCGATGCGTGCAAAGCCGAAGCGACACCCTGCACGAACTGAGTTTTCCCTGCACCCAAATCACCCGAAAGCAAAACCACATCACCTTTCCGCAAAAACGGAGCAAGCGTGGCCGCCAACTGTTTCGTCGTTTCAGGAGAAGTGGTTTTGCGTATATATGAGAGTCCATTTGCCATGACTCTATTGTAGCGCATCGCGGCTTTATGCGAGACATTTCATAAGAGACACGGCGACATCTCTCCCCAAAATCAAACGCTTCACGGCAAAGATCGATGCCGGCTCAGCGTTTTGCTGCCCGCACGGTGTGCTCCATCGTCACCGACGTCGTCACCGAACCCAAGCCGCCCGGTACCGGAGTGATTGCCCCCACAATCGGCTCGACGGCGGCAAAGTCGACGTCGCCGCAAAACACGCCGTCATCATCGAAATTAATACCCACATCGAGAACGGTTTGCCCCGGTACGAAATATTGAGCACCAAACGCGCGAGCACGACCCGTCGCACAGATTACGATATCTGCACTACGAGTGAGTTCGGGGAGGTTTTCACTCCGCGAATGACACAGCGTCACGCTTGCGTTGCGGCGCAGCAGCATCATGGCGACCGGCTTGCCAATCACGAGCGAGCGCCCCACGACAACGACACGCTTACCCTGCACGGGAATCTGATAGAAGTCGAGCATCCGTACGCACGCCGCCGCCGTGCAGGGAGGAAACCCCCGGTCGGAATCGGTAAAAACCGCCGCCAGCGACAGCGTCGAGGTGCCATCGATATCTTTTTCCGGCAGCAATCGATCGCACACCGCCCGTTCGTCGATAGCGTCCGGAAGAGGGCGAAACATAAGGCAGCCCTGCACGGTGTCGTCGTTATTGACCCGATCGATCACCGCTTCAACCTGCGCCTGTGACGCGTCATCGTCGAGCTTAAAACGCCTGATCGCAATACCCAAACCCTCCGCCCGCTTGATGGCGGTGCGTTCGTAACTCACGTCGTCGGGGCGTGTGCCCACCCGCACGAGCGCAAGCGTTGGAATAACCCCTGAGGCCTCAAGCGCGGCAATGCGGGAAGCTAAATCGATAGCCATCGACGCCACGACTTCTTTACCGGTCAAAAGATGCGCCATGATTTAGCTGATCTCCTTCAAGACGTGCTGATAGAGCTGATCGGCACGCGCACCATTCACCGCGATAAGCGACGTGGCTTCGTGGCGATAGCGCTCCGCTCGTTGCCTGTCGTCCATGGAAGTGGTGTTGATAAAAACGTTAAGCGCGGCGCCGCGCAAAGCAGCCTTGGCAAACACCGCGGCAACGCCCACATCGGACAAGGCTAGACGAGAGCCGTTATAGGCCAGGAAATCGGAAAGTTCAATCACCTTCGCGCAGTTGCGCATGATGTCGAGCGGAACCTCGCACGCATCGACGAGCGCCACCTGGATAGCGGCTTCCTTTGCGGCACGCTCCTCCGCCGTCGCACGGGGAAGACCATAGGCGGCGGCCAAAGGAGCAAACGCGCGCGCATCTTCATCTATCTGCTCAAGCAGGCGATCGCGCACAGAGGCCAAGCGCTCCAACGTGATATACACCTCGCCTTCGACCTCGGCGTACTTCTTCTTGCCGATCGTGAGGTTGCCCACCATCGAAGCGAGGGCAGAGGCGAGGGCGCCGCAATAAGCTGAGGCACCACCGCCACCCGGTGTGGAAGATTTACTGGCTAAAGCATCGATAAACTCTCTATTGACCATCCGCGCCCCCTTTTGGCATCTTAGAACAAACCGGAAATCTTACCCGTTGCATCCACGTCGATACGACAGGCCGCAGGTTCTTTAGGCAGACCCGGCATCGTCATGATATTACCCGTCAGTGCCACAACAAAGCCGGCACCGGCCGAAACCTTCACCTTGCTGACCGTGATGCGGAATCCGCGTGGAGCACCCAGCAGCGTTTGGTCATCTGAGAAGCTGTACTGCGTCTTTGCCATGCATACCGGCATATCGGCAAAGCCCAACGCCTCGAGCTGGGCGATTTCCTTGCGGGCGGCAGGCGTGATATCGACACCGTCGGCGTGATAGATTTTCGCAGCGATTGCTTCGATCTTTTCGGTCAGGTTCAAGTCGTTTTCGTAGGAGAAGCTGAAGTTGTTCGGCTTCTCACACAAACGCACCACTTCGTGCGCCAACTCGACGCCACCAACGCCACCTTTTTCCCACACCTCGGAAAGCGCAACGTTAACGCCGAGTTCTTTACACTTGGCTTCGACCAGCGCAAGTTCGGCAGCCGTGTCGGTCGGGAACTTATTGATGGCAACCACGCAGGGCAGTTGATATACATTCGTAATGTTTTCGACGTGCTGCAACAAGTTGGGAAGACCCGCCTCGAGTGCCGTCAAATTTTCGTTGTTGAGATCGGCGCGTGCTACGCCGCCATGATTTTTAAGGGCGCGCACCGTGGCAACGATCACGACCGCATCGGGCGCAAGATCAGCTAAACGGCACTTGATGTCGAGGAACTTTTCGGCACCCAAATCGGCACCAAATCCCGCTTCCGTCACGCAGTAATCACCGAGGGCCATCGCCATGCGCGTGGCCATGATCGAATTGCATCCGTGAGCGATGTTGGCAAACGGACCGCCATGGACAAACGCCGGCGTGCCTTCGAGCGTCTGCACCAGGTTGGGCTTGAGCGCATCTTTGAGCAGGGCCGTCATAGCCCCCTGCGCGCGCAGATCGCCCGCGGTAATCGGGGCATCATCACGGGTATAGCCGACCACGATGCGACTTAAGCGCTCTTTGAGGTCGAGAATGGATGTGGCCAAACAGAAGATAGCCATGATTTCACTGGCCACCGTGATGTCGAAGCCATCTTCGCGCGGCATGCCGTGAGCTTTGCCACCCATGCCGTCAACGATGTTGCGCAGCTGACGATCGTTCATGTCAACGCAACGCTTCCAGGTAATCTTGCGCACGTCAAAGCCGAGGACGTTGCCCTGCTGGATATGATTATCGATCATGGCCGCCAAAAGGTTGTTGGCAGCGCCGATGGCATGAAAATCGCCCGTAAAGTGCAGGTTGATGTCTTCCATGGGAACGACCTGGGCGTATCCACCGCCGGCAGCCCCGCCCTTGATACCGAACACCGGGCCCAAAGAGGGTTCGCGCAAAGCGACGACCACGTTTTTTTCGATCAACGAAAGGGCATCGGCCAAGCCTACCGTCGTGGTAGTCTTACCTTCACCCGCAGGAGTCGGGTTGATGGCGGTCACCAAAATCAGCTTGCCGGGCTCGTGCTTTTCGTTGAGCAAAAGGTTGTAGTCGACCTTGGCCTTGTAGTTGCCGTACCGTTCGAGATACTCGTCTGCAACACCGGCCTTTTTTGCAATCTCGGTGATTTTTTCGGGAGTCGTTGCTTGGGCAATTTCAATGTCTGACAGCACGTCGGGCCCTCACTTTCATTATCGATGGAATAGTGGTTTCAAAAACCGGTTAACGAACCAAGTAGCGTATCATGAATGACGCCGATTTTATTCTTATTTTACGATGTCTGCTGCTCAAAGAGCATCCGCAACCCCTGTAAGGTCAATTCGGGGTTTATTTCGGTCACCGTCGTGCACAACGTGGCTATGCTCGTCGATAAACCGCCCGTCGCGACAACGGGTGCTTCGTAGCCCAGTTGCGCAAACACGCGCCGCACCAAACCATCGACACGATCGACTTCACCGTACACGATACCAACCTGCATCGTCTCAGCAGTACTCCCGCCGATTGCCGTATGGGGATCTTCCAGCTCGATTGCCGCCAAACGGGCAGCCCGGCTAAACAGAGCGGTCATCGAAGTTTCAATGCCCGGAGCAATGATGCCGCCTACAAACCGCCCGTCGCGATCGATAACTTCCATGTTGGTCGCGGTACCAAAATCAACCACGATAACGGGAGATCCGTATAATTGCTTGGCAGCAACCGCGTCGGCGATGCGATCGGCTCCAATTTCGTAGGGGTTGGCATAATCGGCCTGAAAAAGAGGGCGCGCCGTCTCAAAGCTTACGACAAAGGTTTCTTCACCAAACATAGCCCGGCCCACTTCGGCCCACCGGTTCGTCAGGGTCGGCACCACGGAGGCAAGTGCCACGCCGCAAATATCGCTGGGAAGCATTTCTTGCGCCAAAAACAAACCGCGTAATTTCAATCGCAGCTCGTCAGACGTATGATTCGGGTTTGTGGTAACCCGCCACATTTGCTTGAGATGCTCGTTGTCGTAGACGCCCAATACCGTTTGTGTGTTCCCCACGTCGATCGCAAGTAACATATCCTTAACAATCCCCCTTTTTTGCTCCCTTTCGGAAGTGCTCTTTTTTTCGCATGCTATCATATGGGCACGTAATTGAACGCTTCAATAGTCGCTCTCATCAAGAATGACTAACGAAACGCACAAAGGCCTCAACGCGAAAAGAGCGACCATGACCGACGAAGCTGCCCACATCTTAATCGTAGATGACGAACCGTCCATCACCGAGTTCGTAAGCTACGCCATGAAAAAGGAAGGTTTTGCAGTCGACGTTGCAGGCGATGGTGAAAAAGCACTCGAGCTGATCGGGAAAAGTCCTTACGATCTTTTCGTTTTAGACATCATGCTACCCGGCATGGATGGCTACGAGCTGTGTCGCCGAATTCGGGCACGAAGCTCCGCGCCCGTTCTCTTTCTTTCGGCACGTGATACCGAACTCGATAAGGTTGTCGGCTTAGAAATCGGTGGCGACGACTATCTCGCCAAACCCTTTGGCGTACGTGAATTGCTCGCGCGCGTTCGGGCACTGCTCCGTCGCGGTTCCGGATCGGAAATCGACAACGGAGCCCACGCCATCACCGCAAGTGGCATCACGCTCAATGAAGACGCCCATACCGCCACCGGCGCAACGGGCGACATCGAACTCACCCCTCGCGAATTCGAATTGCTTGCAAGTCTGATGAAGCACGCCGGCAAAGTGGTTTCTCGCGAAGACTTGCTGCGCGACGCTTGGGGCTGGGAGTATTTAACCGAGACAAAAACGGTCGACACCCACATCAAGCGATTGCGCGACAAGATCGAAGTTGCCGGCTACGATCCCGCTCTTGTCGAAACCGTTCGAGGCTACGGCTACCGCTTCAAGCTGTAGCCCGCGAAGAACAACGCGGCCATCAAACATCTTTCAACATACTTCTCGCTGCTTTCAACGCTGCTGACCGTATTTGCATGCACGATTTGCATCACGGTTGGCGTGCTGTTCTTTGACACAAAACCCTTTCTCTATATAGCGTTGATCCCGACGGGGATCATCACCTTTGCCATCAGCCTTATCATCGGCTATTTTCTTGCACAGCCCTTGCGCGACCTCCATCGCAAGATCATTGCCATGAGGCAGGGCAACACCGGTGTCGATTTTGCTCCGACCGAAAATCTCCATGAGGCCGATGTGCTTTCGCAGGATTTCATGGATCTGTGCCAAACATCGCGCGCCCAACGCAGCGACCTTTCCATAAAAGAAGCGCGGCAAACCGCATTCATCAGCGATGTTGCCCACGAGCTGCGCACGCCACTCACCGCCATTCGGGGCAACGCCGAAGTCCTGCTCGATCCCGATCTTCCCCCTGCATTGCACGATAAGTTCTGCACCATCATCATCGCAGAAAGCGAGCGTTTAAGCCGCCTTTCCAACGATTTACTCACGCTGCAACACATCGAAGAAGACACCACTCCCATGGAGCTCAAGCGCGTTAATCTCAAAATCATCGCCCAAGACGTCCTCGACGCACTCGGTCCGATTCTTCACGAACGGCAGGCAAACGCCCGCATAACCGGCGAAGCGCCCGACGTACTGGGCAACACCGACCGCCTGAAGCAAGTTATTGCAAACCTCACAGAAAACGCTAGCCGCTTCATCAACCCCGGCGGCCACATCACCATCGAGCTGTATGGTCTCGAAGAAAAATCGATCATCGCCATCAAGGATGACGGAATCGGTTTTGGCGATGCAGACCCCAACCTTTTGTTCGATCGTTTTTATCGGGGCGACGCCTCACGCACACGCGGAACCGGTGGAACCGGCTTGGGCCTTGCCATCGTCAAATCGGCCGTGGAAGCGCACGATGGCACTATTGTGGCATTTAACCGACCCGAAGGCGGCGCGTGTTTTCTGGTTGCCCTACCCTCGATTCCCCCCGAACTCTAGGCCCTCACAAAACACGGCATCGCGCATCTGCTGCAGGTTCCGACGGAGTGCGTGATATGTCACCAAAAAAAGATTCGGCCGCACTGGTAATGTGCGACCGAATCTTTTTAGTTACTGACCGCTCTCGCACATTACCAGTGCAAGAGCCTGCTTTCCCCGCCCTTTGAAATCGTCGATTCCGTTTAGTGTATAGCTTTCTGAACAGCAGAAGCAATACCAACCGCAGCGGCGACTTTAACGATATCGATCACGATAAACGGAGCGATTGCAGCAGCAAAAGCAGCGCCAGGACCCATCGCAGCAACAACCATGAGCTGCGCCCATCCTATCAGGTAGGTGATAACCATGAAGATAAGCGCCGCGCCTAAGTTGATTGCAAACGCCTTCTTAGCGCCCTGTTCTGCAAAATGCTTCGTGAAGTGCAAAAAAACCAGTGCCATGGCGGCACCGATCAAAAAGCCCCACAAAAACCCACCCGTAGGTCCTGCCAAAACACCGATGCCACCACGCATCGACGAGAAAACAGGCAACCCGACAGCACCGATGAGCAGGTAGCCCCCGATAGCGGCAAGGCATTCACGCGGCGTCAACACCAGCAGCGCAAACACCATAATAAACGTTTGCAGGGTGAAGGGTACCGGACCGAAGGGAATGGAAACCCAAGCCGAAACCGCCATCAAAGCGATGGAGAGACCGCAAAAAGCGATGGAGCGCGTACGGGATGCTGGTCGGGTCTTTGCCACTGAAGCTGTCATAAAAAAACCTTTCTTTGGGGTATAAGAATTGAAATTTTATCACGACAAATCTTATTGTGATGAAATATTTTTCGCATAAAGTCAAGTTTTTTGACTTTATTTTCTGCGTCTCCGGTTCGCTAAAATTTCGAGACCACTTCTCCCCGTTCAAGCCTCTTCAGGCGGCGCATTTCGAATGCAATGGCGACGGCCGTGGTAAAGGTAGCCATAAAGTCCGAAATCGGAGCGGCGAAATAAAGGGCATCAAGACTATTGAACTGCGAAAACACTAGAGGCAATACCTGCGGCAGCAGGAAGAGCAAAGGTACGAGAAAAAGAATTTGGCGCGTGAGCGACAAAAGAATCGATTTAGTCGGCTGGCCGGTGGCTTGAAAATAATTCGAACCAACGATCTGAAAACCGATAAAGGGCAGCATAAACAACTGCACCTTAAGCGCGAATACGGTAAAGTCCATCAAGCCCGGCTGCGTGATACCGAATACGCCCACTATCGCTTCGGGGAATACGTGAATGAGAATCCACATGATCACACCGACGATCGTGGCGCCCCCAATGCCGTACCACAACGTCTTGCGCACCCGATCAACGAGATGGGCACCATAGTTGAATCCAAGCAAAGGCTGAATGGCAATGGACACGCCGATAAGCGGCAGTACCGTAAACATCGCGACACGCTGCACGACGCCGATGGAGGCAAGCGCATTGTCGGCCCCGATCGGGCTTGCGGCGCCGTATTGCACCAGCAAGTGGTTGATGACGAAGTTGACAACCGCCATGCCCGCCTGTACCACAAAGCTCGCCATACCAAGCGAAACGATCAACCCGATAACCTTGGCTCGCGGACGCATGCACTGCAGGTGCAGTTTAAAGGGAACATTTTTCGTCACGATGAAGTACCACAGCACCGCCGCGCAGGAAAGAGCCTGGCCCAACACGGTTGCGAGCGCGCTACCCATCACACCCATACCGAAGACGATAACAAAAAGATAGTTCAAAATCGTACAGGAAACCGCGCCGATAAGCATGGTCGATAAGGCACGATTGGGCGCACCGGCCGTACGGATAAAGTTGTTTACCCCCATGCCGATGCACTGGAAAATAAAACCAAACGAAATGATTTGAATAAATGTCTGCGCGTAGGGACGCACGTCATCGGTCGCACTCGAAACCGTTAACAACCAGTCGAGTATCACCGGATTGAGTGCACACAACGCGATAACGACCGCAAACGCAATGCTCAGAAACACGGTATTACCCAAGCTCACTTCCGCATCACTGCGGCGACCTTCGCCCAATCGCAAGGCGGCAAGCGCGTTGCCGCCACCACCAATCAGCATGGAAAGCGCCATAAACACCGCCATGATCGGCATGGCAACCGTCGCCGCCGACAAACCGATTTCCCCGAGAGCTTGGCCAAGAAAGATGGAATCGATGACGTTATAGGCTCCGTTAACCAACATGCCCAAGATAGCGGGAATAGCAAATTCAATGATCAAACCGGGAATTGACGCTGTTCCCATGCGGCTTACCTTGTCGTGGTTGCGCTGGTTGTTTGAGCCCGGCCCCGGGGGAGCGCCCCCGTTTTTTCCCCCGACGCTCAGCGGCACCTTTACTTCTTCTGCTGCTGTCATATTCTCGTATGCTACCTTTCACGTGTGTTGTGTGACGACATATCCTACTCCCAAAACAGGGTTTTCCATAAGGGGTCGTTTTTAAAGAAACACGATTCACGCATATCAAACGTTTCCCCGCAAAAGTGGCGGCTCACCACAACGCAACATCGTGGTGTCTTTAAACGGGCGAAAGCAAAAAAGCCCCCCTTCGTCTGAAAAGGAGGGCTTTTCCCGCACAGAGACTACACCACGTGCACTTCTCCGGAATTGATAGGAAGCACCTCGCCTTCGGCAGTACGCAAACAAAGCCGCCCGTCACTATCGATAGACTCAACGAAACCCGTAGCGATAGCGGCTCCCGTTACCGAAACGATCGTCACCGACGAGCCAATGAGCGCCGCATGCTGATTGTATGCGGAGACAAACCCGGCAAACCCTGTCTGCTGCCAGCGATGATACATCAGATCAACGCAGTTCAGAAGAGCGACGGCTATGCGCTCAAGTTCTTTTTGCTGGCGGGCATCGATACCCGCTTTGCCAACAACGCTCGGCAAAGAAGCGTCACACCCACCCGATGACGCGCCATAAAGATACGCAGGGGTATGCTTTCCGCCCACCGGTTTTTTTTCGGCTGGCTCAAAAACATTGATCCCCACACCCACGCACACCGAACGACCGATGGTTTCAAGCGAAATACCACACAGCTTTCCCCGCGGGCACATGACATCGTTGGGCCACTTGATCGTGATGTCTTCCCCGCCCCCAACGTCGATGAGCGCGCGACGCACCGCAAGAGAAACCACCAGGCTCAACGTCGGCAAAACAGCAGGATCAACGGCGGGTGTAAGCAACAGCGAAAGGTAGAGGCCACCCTGCGGACTGACCCACAAACGGCCCTGGCGCCCATAACCAGAACGCTGTTCGAGGGCGGTGCAAACCAAGCCTTCGCGCGTGCCCGCTCGAGCAGCTATTTTGATTTCCTCGTTTGTCGAAGCCGTGACTTCCCCGCACCGAATGCTGAAGAAGTCACGGTCGAGCCCTTCGGTGATGCGCCGCGATGAAAGCATCAGCACCGATGCGCCTTACCGACCGTAACGGTTTCGGTGACAACCTCAACGCCATCCGCCAGCACATGATGCGGGCAAATTTCTAAGAGCGGCTGCACGACAAAATCGCGCTCCGCCAAGCGAGGGTGCGGCAGCATGAGCGCTTCGTGGTCGCTTAAGTAGCATTGGTAATCAAGAATATCGAGATCAAGGGTTCGCGGACCGTTTTTGATCTCACGAGTGCGCCCCAAACTGTTTTCGATAGCGTGGAGATATTCGAGCAGCTCTTGGGGGGGTACTCCCGTGCGCGCAAGCACGACTGCATTGATGAACACATCCTGGTCTTCGTAATAGGCCGGTTCGCTTTCGTAGAAGGAAGAGATATCGATAATCTGCGTGTCGGGCAAAAGACACATATCCGCAATCGCCTTGTTGATCTGGGCAATCTTGCCTTCGCGTTCTTCGCCGGGGTCGGCCACGAGAGCCACATTGCACCCCAGCCCCAGCAGCACATACGGTCGCAAATCCTTGAGCTTTTCAATCGTCAAGGCCACGTTATGCGTCCTGACCACACTGGCACCCAACTCGCACGCCATAAGCGCCTCTTCAGCCGACGCCTCATCACGCTCGCAGGGATCGTCGATGTGATACGCCTGGCCGATATAGCTTTTGCGAGAAACGGCAACCATAACCGGATAGCCCAGGTGGACGAATTCATGGAAGTTGCGCACGAGCTCTTTGGTTTGCGAAGCGGTCTTACCAAACCCTGGACCGGGATCGATACAGATACGATCGCGAGCAACCCCGGCCGCTTCGAGCATCGCTGCCCGATCATGCAGATAATCCCGCACATCGGCCACCACGTCGTCATAGCGTGGATCGTTTTGCATGGTACCCGGTTCGCCCTGCATGTGCATGACCACAAGTCCCGCATCGCAGGTGCGGGCAACCTCGACCATGGCTGGATCTCGAAAACCCGAAACGTCATTGATGATGGCCGCGCCGGCTTGCACGCACGCACGGGCAACACTGGCGTGGCGGGTGTCGATACTGACGCAGATGGCGTGGGATGCCAGGTGACGCACGATGTCTATGACGCGCGCAAGCTCTTCAGCTTCGGTTACCGCCGCCGCCCCAGGACGGGTCGACTCGCCGCCCACGTCGACGATAAGAGCTCCTTGCGCAACCATCTGTTCGGCATGGGCAATCGCTGCCTGCTGCGTATCGAACAGGCCTCCGTCTGAAAACGAATCGGGAGTAACATTGAGAATGCCCATAACAATGGGCATTCTCGAATCAAAAGCGTAGTGTTGTGTGCAGCGCCAAATCATGAATTATTTATCTTCTTTCTTCGGTTCGTCTTCATCGACCGGCTTTTCGGGCGCAACGGGTTGTTCGTTGGCTTTTTGCTGTGCGGCCGCCGCTTCACGCTCCTTGATGGATTCATCGAGCATTTCCTGAACTTTATTTTCCAGCTTGCCCATAAAGTCTTGCGGTTGCGCAGCATCTCCCGACGCCGCATCAGCCTCTTGCTTGACAGCCTCCTCTTCGGGAGTTTCCAAAGGTTTCGGAGGTTCATAACCCTCGGCAATCGTTCCAGCCGCAGCGTCGCGTTCTTTCTGGCCCTCTTCGGATTGCTCATATTTTAGGTATTCACTCCACGTATTGTTGAGCAGCGCTTCGCATGCCGCCCCTTCAATCGTTTCGCGTTCGAGCAAAACGCTGGCCATCAAATCGATCTGGTCGGCCTTTTCGCTTAAGATCTGGCGAGCGCGATCGTGCGCTTCACGCATGATGCGTGCCACTTCGTTGTCAATGCGACGAGCAGTTTCTTCGGAATAGTCTTGCGTATTGCCGTAGTCGCGACCCAGGAACACTTCGTGATTGGGCTGTCCAAAAATCTGAGTTCCCAGTTCAGAACTCATACCGAACTGCGTGACCATCGCACGCGCCATCTTCGTAGCACGCTCAAGATCGTTGGAGGCTCCCGTGGTGATGTCGTCGCAGAAAATCTCTTCCGCAACGCGACCACCCATGAATACAACCAGTTCGTCGCGCATTTCATTGAGGCTGTTGAGCACCTTGTCTTCCTTCGGAATGGACAGGGTGTAACCCAGTGCACGACCACGCGAAATAATTGAAATCTTATGTACGGGATCGGCATTGGAAAGCGTATGTCCAATAAGCGCATGACCGCTTTCGTGATAGGCAATCGTCCGCTTCGTCTTGTCGTCCAAAATGCGTCCCTTACGTTCGGGCCCAGCGATAACGCGCTCCATGGACTCGCCCACTTCGCGCATGGAGATAACCTTTTTGCCGCGGCGCGCGGTCAAAAGAGCGCTTTCGTTGAGCAGGTTTGCCAGATCGGCACCGGTGAAACCGGGAGTCAGCTTGGCAATTTTCTGCAAATCAACGTCTTTGGCAATCGGCTTATTCTTCGCATGAACCTGCAAGATCTTTTCGCGACCCTTGACATCGGGAGCATCGACCACGATCTGACGGTCGAAACGACCGGGACGCAGAAGGGCCGGATCAAGCACGTCGGAACGGTTCGTGGCCGCAATCAACACGACGGAATCATTCGTTTCAAAGCCGTCCATTTCGACGAGCAGCTGATTGAGGGTCTGTTCGCGTTCGTCGTGACCGCCACCCAAACCAGCACCACGCTGACGACCGACCGCATCGATTTCGTCAATGAAGATGATGGCCGGAGCCGAGTCTTTAGCCTGCTGGAACAAGTCGCGCACACGCGACGCGCCCACGCCGACAAACATTTCTACAAAGTCGGAACCGGAGATGCTGAAAAACGGCACACCCGCTTCGCCGGCAACCGCACGAGCAAGCAGCGTCTTGCCGGTACCCGGAGGGCCCACCAGCAAGCAACCGCGCGGAATCTTCGCACCGATGGCCTGGTATTTTGCAGGATTTGCCAGAAAGTCTTTGATTTCTTGCATCTCTTCGACCGCTTCATCAACGCCGGCCACATCGGAAAATTTCACGTCGGGACGCTCTTCGGATGTCTTCTTCGTTTTAGCCTTACCAAACGACATCTGAGAACTGTTTGCCTTCTGCATCTGCGAGAAGAAAAAGAAGAACAGCACACCGATTAAAATGATGGGCAAAAACGTGCCGAGCAACCCCATCCAAGGGGAGGGCAGCTTGATTTCGTACTGGATTGCCGGGTGAGCTGCAAGCAGCTGACCCAAGGAATCCTGCCCTGCATAGGTAGAGGTATAGTTGCGCTCGGTTCCCAGCGACGTGACGTCAATCGTGGTGGTTCCGATGCCGACAAGCGCTTTGCCATCAGGATTTTTATGCAAACCCATCTGGGCGTTTAACGCATTAAACGACGAGTTGAAGGCAGCGGCAGCCGAAGCACCTGATGTGATTGCCGGATAATAGGTACCCGAAACCGTTGAACCGCTGGCATCGTAGATGACCTTCGTCACGCGGTCTTGTTTAACCGCTTGCACAAATTCCGACGTGATCAAAGCATCCGTCTTCTTCTCGCCCGCATTCATCATGTTCATCAACTGGCTACCCAAGAAAAAAGCAATCAGCATGAAGCAGATAAGCGACACAATGGTTGTACGTGGATTGGGTTGTATTTGTTTTTTATTTGCCATACGGTTCTTATTCTTCCTTTTGCCTTTGTTCGCTTGCCCGTGTTCGCACCGGCAAGCTTCCGGCTTGTCTTTAGTAAATTTCGGGTTTCAGAACGCCGATAAAGGAAAGATTGCGATACCGTTCCGCAAAATCCAACCCGTAACCAACGATAAATTCATCAGGACACTCAAAACCAACGTAGCGACAGTCGATGTCGGCTTGCTGCAACGTTTTCTTGCGCAACAACGTAGCGACTTCAATTGAAGCAGGATTGCGAGAAGCGAGGTTTTTCAATAAGTATTTCAGCGTCAAACCACTATCGAGAATATCTTCGGCAATCAAAACATGGCGCCCCTCAAGAGACGTGGCGATATCCTTCAAAATCCGAACAACGCCTGAACTTTTTGCGCCATTGCCATATGAGGAAATAGCCATGTAGTCCATTTCAAGCGGCAAATCGATTTCGCGCACCAAATCAGCCATAAAAATAGCGGCTCCACGCAGCACCGAAATGACCAAAAGCCTTTCATCCACGCCAACATCTGCATAATCTGCGGTAATTTGAGCGCCCATTTCTTTAACGCGCCGCTGCAGTTGTTCTTCGGTAAAAAGAATTCTATCGATGTCGTCGTGCTGATTGATACTCACGCATTCCTCTTTTCGCGGATTTTCCTAAAGCGCTAGTGTAACATTAGGCGCGGCATCTCCATAAACAATATGGTAACACCCGTTCGGGAGCCCATGATTTTTACACGGGAGCACTGCAATTTCAGCATTCGCGCAATTCGGGGAAGTTTTCGAGCAGCACCCCGACCGGCAATCCAACTACCGTATCGAGGTCTCCCTCAACCCGCTCCACCAGGGCAGCACCTTTTCCTTGGATAGCATACGCACCCGCTTTATCAAACGACTCACCCACGGCAAGGTATTCGGCGATTCGTTCATCGGTCAAGGTCTTAAAAGTCACCAAACTCTTTTCGGCAAACGTACGGAAGCCCAACGAAACATCAGCCGCGTCGGGAGCCATGACGCACCACACCGAAACAGCCGTTATGACTTCGTGTGTTTTACCGGAAAGCTTGCGCAGCATACCCGTTGCTTCGGAAACATTATTCGGCTTGCCGAAAATAGCGTTATCGAGCACGACCATCGTGTCGGCCCCAATCACCATCGCCAAACCGCTGTAGGCTTCATCGGCAAGCACTTCCTGCACGATTGCACCCGCTTTTTTTTCAGCCAACTTTTTGGCCGCTTCCTCGGGCTGGGCAGAAAGATCAGGCTCGAGCGTTTCGTCGACATCGGATGCCCGAACCGTGAACGAAACGCCCGCATCTTCGAGCAGCTTTTTGCGGCGAGGAGACGCCGAGGCCAGAATAATATCAATCGGAGGCAGTGTCGCCTCCGTCGAATCGGCCGCCGTCTCTGTCGTACGGAGCGATTCTTGTACCCTACCGTCTTCTTCCACCAGATACCCCTATTCGTTTTCCGCCGCTGCGGTTTTTTTGCGGCGCGCCCGGTAGGCGGCCATCGGTTCAATACGCACGCCCTGTTTATTGGCAGAAATAGCCAAGTCCCCCTGGATATTGTTTGCGTAACCGCTCACGGGCACTCCCTCGCTAAAACCGGAAATCACATCGTCGACCGAAGCTGCCTCCACCCGCGCATCGGGGCCGAGCATAGCTTGCAGCACCTCGACGACCGCCCGCCGCTGCAGCGGGATATCCACTTCGCCAAACGATGGCGCAAGCGTACACCCAGCGCTGCGATCAGGCTGTGCACCCTCTTCGAAAAGCCACGTCACACAGTCGTCCACCACGGCAGCGGATCGGGCGGCAAGCATATCATCTTCGTCGGCAATTAAATTCATCGTGCGACACAGCGTGTCGAGCAGTTGCGGGTTGCGCTGCTTTGCCAGCGGTACGATTTCGTGGCGCACAAAAGCGCGGAAACGATCGGTGTGCGCATTTGTCGCGTCATCACGCCACAGGCGGTCATCTTCATCGCGAGCGATCGGAGTACGCGTTGCTGCTCGTGTTTTGAGATACTCACGGAGCGCCTCCCGACTCACCTCAAGACACGGTCTTGCAACCGGGCCGTTCGTGTAACGCATGGAGCGAAAGCCACCCGGTCCTGTTCCTACAATGGAGCGCATGTAAAAGTTTTCCACGCGGTCGTCTTGGGTGTGCGCGGTAAATATCCGCCCCTGAGCAAGGGGTAGTCCCGCATGCAAACAAAAGCTTTCCAGCGCCTCGTTGGCAGCCAGATATCGCTCATGGCGCGCAAGAGCTTCCACGTTATCGCCCGAACGTCGCGCTTCTCCCGCAATGTCGATTTCGCAGATATAGAGCGGTATTTGTAAAATATCGGCAATTTTTTGCACAAAACCCTGATCGTCGTCAGAGTCTTTGCCTCGCAGCTGATGATTGACGTGCAACATGGCCAAATTACCCAAGATGCCCATCGCTGCGAGATCGGCGGCGATGTAGGCCAAAGCCGCCGAGTCAGACCCTCCCGACACCATCAGCAGCACCGCCGAATCCGGCGTCGCAAGGTTGCGCTCAGTTACGGTGCGGCCGATGCGAGAAACAACATCCTCCATCAGGCAATCCCCTCGAAAAGAGGGGTGGAAATGTAGCGCTCACCCGTGTCGACCAGCATCGTTATTATGTTTGTGCCGCGCGCTTCGGGGTGCTCGCCCACAAAGCGGCGGATGGCCGCAAGGTTGGCGCCCGTCGAAATGCCCACAAGCAGGCCCTCCGTTGTTGCCAGTGCGCGCGCCTCTTCAAGCGCGTCGGCGGTGGCAACGGGCAGGGCGCCGGCCAAAGCTTCCACATCGAGTATGGCAGGGATAAAGTTTGCACCGATACCCTGAATGCCGTGAGGACCGGGGGTTAAAGGGGTGCCGGCGAGCGTCTGGGAAATGATGGGGCTATCGGCCGGTTCAACCGCGAAGCACTGCGTGGGCGCGCCGCGCTCGGCAAAATAATGGGCGCATCCCGTAATGGTGCCTCCGGTACCCACGCCGGTGATGAGATAATCGGGCGCACTACCCAGTGCCGCTTCGATTTCGGGAGCCGTGTGCTGTTGGTGGGCAAGCGGATTGTCGGCATTGGTAAACTGCCCCACGATCCAGCCGCCCGACGTTTGCGCTGCAAGCTCTTCGGCGCGCGCCACCGCCCCGGCCATGCCCTGGGCGGCAGGGGTCAAAACCAGGTGCGCACCGTAGGCTGCCAAAAGCGCACGACGTTCGCGGCTCATGGATTCCGGCATGGTCAACACGACGCGATAGCCACGTGCCGCACCGATCATTGCGATGGCGATACCCGTGTTGCCGCTGGTAGGTTCAATGAGCACGCTGTTTTCGGGCGAAATTATGCCCGCCGCTTCGGCGTGGTCGATCATCGATTTCGCCGCACGATCCTTGATGGAAGCGCCCGGATTGGCGGCTTCATATTTTGCATAGACGCAGGCGCCCACAGCCTTCGAGAACTTTTCCAATTTCAAAAGCTGCGTGTTGCCGATTGCGCGTGATACTTCATCTGCCATGGTTCCTCCTTTGTCGAATTGTGTTCGCACCGATTTTAACGCTTCCCCACCAATAAAGACACCATTCATCTGCGCTTCACCGCAGAAAGGCACGAACGCCGGCAAGAAGAGAAAATGCGGTCAAAATCACCATACCCGCATGTTTACCACACGAGAAACGGCGCATTATCGATACTCCAGTGCACATCGCGCACATAACGTTGCAGCGCCGTGGCGTCACCCGCCAAAAACAACCGCACAATTTCGGCGTGTTCATCGTTGGCCTGTTGCAGTAAGGCAATTTGCTTATCGTGGTCCACGTGTGCATACTCGCGTTTCATAAAGTAGCGATTCAGTTGACGCACATAACCTATCAACTTCTCGTTACCGCAGCGCTGCACGTAGTAATCGTGAAATTCGTGCTGCAAATCGTCGTACTTCTTCAGCATACTTTTGGCGATAGCCAGCTGCATCGATTCGTGCAGAAACTGCAGCTGCGCGCGATCGTCTTCATCCATGCGCGGACACGCCAAAAGCGCCGCTCTCCCGTCGAGCGGACCGATGATCTCGACGATTTCACGCGCGCTTTCCTCATTCATGGCCTTAACGTGGAAACCTTTACGCGGAAGATTTTCCAAGTAACCGTCGCTTGCCAGCTGTATAAGGGCTTCGCGCACCGGCGTGCGGCTGACGTTGAGGGCATCGCAAATTTGCTGTTCGCTCAGCTTGTCGTCGCCAGCAAGCCTGCCGCTATCGATTGCCTGAGCAATGTGATCATACACATGATCTTTTAAGGAACGATACTGATCCATAGGTTGCCTTCTCTCGACGCGGTATTCATCCGTACATTGTATACAATTTTACCCGAAGTGACAGATTTTATTCAGTTATATGCCCACATCGCAGCGCATACGGTCACTTTATTTCAAAATTTCCTTAAATTTCTCTTGATTGTATACAATATACAGTATACAATATGAGCCACAACGAGTCCTGGAGAGAACTCACCTACAACAAAGGAGAACCAGCTATGACCAAGTTCACCAACGTTATCGTTCGTCGCCCGGCAAAATCCATTGTCGAGGGCATCACTTCGGCCCCTGAGCTGGGTGCGCCCGACTACGAAAACGCGCTCAAGCAGCACGATGCCTACATCGCAGCCCTGAAGCTTTGCGGCGTCGAAGTAACCGTTCTCCCCGCCTTGGAAGCCTATCCCGATTCCTGCT
>JAVVXN010000022.1:0-24304 GCA_036651575.1 Raoultibacter sp.
ATGCCCAGCACAACATACAGTTTTTGCAGGCATCCTTCGACCAGACAGGACGCTGACTGCGCCAACCACCGGTGATGTAAAGCTTGGAATTACCCGCATCGGGGCAGGCGACGCCGATAGGGAAATCACTCGGCTTCCAATCCTCGAATGTGGTCACATCATACGTGCTCATACTTGGACCTCCTCATATGCGCGATCGACGCTGGCAATGTTTGCATCAACCATTTCCTTGGCGAATTTCTTACCAAAGGTGATGATCAAACGCTCTTCAACCTTTTCCTTGGGAAACATTCCCGTGATCTTGGAAAGAGCGCCAACGAGCGGCGTATTGGGCATGTCCTTTTTAATGGTGTCCATGGCGATACCGGTAGCATCAACCACCGCAACCTTAACGGAATCCGCGACACCGAGTTTCTTACGGGCCGTTGCAATATCCATTTTCGTATTCAGAAGAACCGTGCCGTCTTCGGGCAAGCCTTCCGTTACATCGATGGCATCGAGCAACGTGTCGTCCAACACGATAACGATATCCGGGTTGGTAATATTGTTGTGTACTTCAATCGGATCACTGGAAACGCGCGTGTAGGCCTTCAGGGGCGCACCGGTGCGCTCGGGGCCGTATTCAGGCATTGCCTGAATGTATGAACCCGCTAAAAGCGCTGTGTCGGCAACCAGTTTGGCTGCGGTAACCGCACCCTGACCAGCACGTGCATGCCAACGAATTTCGGTCAGCTGAGACATACCTCTCCTCTCGCTTGAGCTTTGTGACTTAATTGTCTTTGGGGTATAACGGTTGTTAATAATACCAGCGCTTTTCCCCCTTAAAGTGAAAAACACACCCCACACCTTTTCGAGGGCACGCCGCTTCGGTAAGTGGAAATTTATGTGAGCAGAGCGTGGAGATAGCGGCAAATATCATGTTGAAAACGGGGCGGGGCGGATCGCATTAAAGAATTCTCGGTCCGTTGGCAACTTATGTGCTCTCCCCTTTTGCCCCTCCTCACTGTTGTGCGATTTATTTTACCAATTGCTTACATTATTTGAGCTTTCCTTGCCAGTTTGGGACAATTTCCATAGTTTGCTCTAAAATGAGCTCACTGGGGGTAACCCGATACGCACGACCGTAGGTATAATCAGGAGGGAAACATGGAAGAAAACATTAGCAAGAATCTGTCGCGCCGCACGTTCCTCGCAGGCAGCGTCATCGCGGCAGCATCCTTGGGCTTAGGCCTCGTTGGCTGTGGCGGCTCTGGCTCAAACTCGAGCAGCAGCTCAACCGCAAGCTCAGCAGGCACCGTCGGAGGGGGCACGCTCACCGCGGCCGTCGCTTACGAAACCAAGAACTATCTGCCCTTGAATAACTCATCCGCTTTGGCTGTCGGCTCCAACTGGCACGTTGTCGAAGGTCTCTACGAGCTCAACATGAGCACGTTTAAACCCTACAACGCACTTGCCGCCGGCGATCCGGTCAAAATCTCTGACACCGAATACGAAGTGAAGCTTCGCGACGGCGCCAAGTTCTCGGACGGCACCCCGGTAACCGCAGAAGATGTGGTTGCTTCCTACGATCGCACCATTTCTGCAAAGGGTGCACTTTATCTCTCGATGCTGTCCTTCATCAACGGCGTTACGGCAAAAGACGACACGACCGTCGCAATCACGCTTGCCCACCCGTTCTCGCTGCTTAAAGAACGCCTGCCGCTGATCAAGGTTGTCCCCATGAAGGCAACCGATGCAGACCTCACCGCCAAGCCGATTGGCTCGGGTCCCTGGATGTATGATTCCATCAGCGAATCAGAAATCGCTTTTTTGCCCAACTCGAACTACAACGGCGAGCATGCAGCAAAAGACACCGCCATGAAGTGGAGCATCATCAAAGATGATACCGCTCGCACCACCGCCATGCAGGAAGGCACCGTTGCGGTCATGGAAAACGTTCCCGCCGACGTTGCCGATCAGCTGAAAGCTGCCGGAGCAACCGTCGAACCGGTTCAGGGCTTCAACCTGCCCTTCCTCATGTTTAACACCAAGAAAAAACCGTTTGACGACAACCGCGTTCGCCAGGCATTTTTCTATGCCATCGACACCAAAAAGTTGATCTCCAATGCCATGTCCGATATGGCTTCACCGGTCACCAGCTTCTTGCCCGAAAACCACGCCAACTACAACAAGGCAGCCACCGTATTCACCTACGACACGGCAAAGGCAAAATCTCTGCTGAAAGACGCTGGCGTCACCGATCTGTCCATCACGCTCGACACGACGGATCATCCGTGGATCAAATCCCTGTCCCCTCAGATCAAAAACGATCTCGAAGCTGCTGGCATCAAGGTCGCCATCCAGGAACAGGCTTCGTCTGCACTCTATGCTAACCGCACCGACGTGGACGACCCGCAATACGACGTCGCGCTGGCTCCCGGCGACCCCTCCGTATTCGGCAACGACCCCGACCTGCTAATGAGCTGGTGGTATGGCGACAACACCTGGACGCAGAAGCGCACACAGTGGAACGGTTCTGACAAGTACACCGAACTCCACAAACTCATGCAGTCAGCCATCGAAAGCTCAGGGGCCGACCAGCAGAAGCTGTGGAATCAGTGCTTCGACCTTCTGGCCGACCAGGTGCCGCTGTATCCGCTGTTCCACCGCAAGGTTTCTACGGCTTACTTCGCCAACAAAATCGACGGATTCACCCCTATTGGTACCACTGGCCTAAACTTGGTTGATGCCGCCTCGAAAACTGCCTAAGAAAATCGCAAGACATTCGATAGGTATCACCGTATAATATGTTCTGGTTTGTATTCTAGACCTGCATCGCACACGCGGTGCAGGTCTCTTTCTGGTAAAACGGGCATGAAAGTGCCCCTAATCAACGAAGGGGGCTGCGATGAATAATCTGCTCCGATTGGTTGGCAATCGGCTGATCGCTCTGCCCATCATGGTACTGGGCGTTACCATTCTCGTGTTCTTTTTAATGTCATTTTCGCCAATTGACCCCGCCTATTCAGCGCTGGGTGAAGGAGCTTCACCGGAAGCGCTCGATGCCTATCGTCAAATGCACGGATTAAATGATCCCTGGATTGTCCAATACGGCAATTTCATGGCAGGTCTGTTTCAGGGTGATCTCGGAACGTATGGAGCGAATGAATCCTCCGTCGGCGACAAGATCGCCTCAGCTCTTCCCATCACCTTGCAACTGACCTTTATGGGCCTGATCATCGCCGTTGTCATCGCGCTTGTCTTCGGTGTCGTTTCGGCGGTATATCGCGACAGGTGGCCCGATCAGATCATCCGGGTGTTTTCAATCGCCTGCATTGCGACCCCCTCGTTCTGGCTTGCTGTTCTTTTGATTTTGCTGTTCTCCTCAACGATGCATGTACTACCCGCCGCAGGAGCCCTGCCGAATTTCTTCGACAATCCCGGCGGATACTTTGCCCGCATGGCCATGCCGGCGTTCGCGCTTGGCATTCCCGTTGCCGGCCAGTTGACCCGTGTCATCCGCACCTCCATGGTGGAAGAACTCGATAAAGATTACGTACGCACCGCAATCGGAGCAGGCATCCCCCGCCCCATCGTCATCGCGCGCAACGTGCTGCGCAACGCGCTCATCACCCCCGTCACCGTGCTCGGCCTGCGCATCGGCTATCTGATCGGCGGTGCCGTCGTCATCGAGGTTATCTTCAACCTTCCCGGCATGGGCATGGCCATTCTCCAGGGCGTACAGGAAAACTACCCGACGCTTGTGCAGGGTGTGACCTTGACTGTGGCTTTGACGTTTATTCTGATCAACATCGTTGTCGACATGCTCTACATCGTTATCAATCCCCGAATCAGGACGGTGTAGGCCCATGTTTTGGCGTAAATCTCTCACCGAAAAGATGGAAGCAAATGCGGGCCAGGTGCGCTTCCGTCGCTGGCGTGCCATGAGTATCGGCTCTCGCATTTCTCTTATTGTCTTAGTTTTAATCGTTCTGGCCGCCGCGTGCGCCTCGTTTGTGGCGCCTCACGATCCCCTGCAAATCTTCACCGCTCGCCAAGCTCCCTCGGCTGAGTTTTTGTTCGGCACCGATGACAAGGGCCGCGATGTCTTATCGCGCATGATCTACGGTGCTCGCTATTCGCTTACCATCGGCCTGTTTGCAACGGCCTTCGCGCTGGCGTGCGGATCGATCCTCGGATCCCTTGCCGCCGTTTCGCGCAAAGCGGTTTCCGAAACCATCATGCGCATCATGGATGTCATCATGTCGTTCCCCGGTATCGCCCTTGCCGCCGTGTTCGTCACCGTATTCGGCAATTCGCTTCCCTCACTCGTGTTCGCCATCGGCTTTCTCTATATCCCCCAGATCGCCCGCGTCGTACGCGCCAACGTCGTCAACGAATACGGACAAGATTATGTGCGTGCCGCTATTGTCTCCGGCGCTCGCGCCCCTTGGATCTTAGTAAAACACGTTGTTCGCAACTGTATCGCCCCGGTCATGGTCTTCACGATCGTCCTCGTAGCCGATGCCATCGTGTTCGAAGCCTCGCTTTCCTTCATCAGCGCCGGCATCCCCGAGCCAACCCCTACGTGGGGCAACATTTTAGCCGATGCCCGTTCCGGCGTTTTGGCCGGTCGCTGGTGGCAGGCAATGTTTCCCGGTCTCGCTATCATGATCACGGTTTTGTGCCTCAATATCTTGTCTGAAGGCATGACCGACGCTATGGCCGCAGCTCCCAAGGCTCCTATCAAAGCAAGCGATTCCAACATCTTGGCCGAACGCGAAGCCGACAAACTCGTTGCCGACCCAAGCCTTGCCTATGCAACCCAGGCCGAATCCCTCAAGCGTCGGCTCGCCGATTTGAAAGCAACTGAACTCACGCGCACCGATCGCTTCGAAGCGCACACTTCGGTAGAACCCATCTTAGTGGTGAACGATTTAAGCATTCAGTTCCCTCGCCACGGCGATGTCGATATTATCGACCATATCAGTTTCGTGGTGCGCCCCCGGCAAACGATGGGCCTCGTCGGCGAATCGGGCTGCGGAAAATCCATCACCGCGCTTGCCATCATGGGCCTGCTCGACCCGAAGGCAAAAATCACCTCGGGCGAAATCCTTTACCAGGGACAAGACCTGCTTAAAATGACCGACAAGCAGCGCAACGCCCTTCGCGGCAAAGACATCGCGATGGTGTATCAGGATGCGCTTTCATCCCTTAACCCCTCGATGCTCATCAAATCTCAGATGAAGCAGCTGACCCGCCGCGGCGGAACGCGTACGGCCGAAGATTTGCTCGAGCTCGTTGGACTCGACCCTGAGCGTACCCTGGGTTCATACCCCCACGAACTTTCCGGCGGACAACGCCAGCGCGTGTTGATCGCCATGGCGCTCACCCGCGATCCGAAGCTCATCATCTGCGACGAACCCACCACAGCCCTTGACGTTACGGTGCAAAAACAGGTTATCGACCTGCTCAACCGCCTCCAAAAAGAGTTGGGCTTTGCCATGGTGTTCGTCAGCCACGACCTTGCCCTGGTAGCCGAAGTTGCAAACTCAATCACCGTCATGTACGCCGGCCAGGTGGTCGAACAGGGTCCTGTCCGCGATATTTTGTGCTACCCCATTCACGAATACACACGGGGGTTGCTCGGGTCGGTGCTTTCAATCGAAGCCAAATCAGATCGCTTGCACCAAGTGCCGGGTTCGGTACCGAGTCCGCAAGACTTCGCCGAAGGCGACCGTTTCGCACCACGCTCAAGCCACTTCAACATCAAGTCAAACGCCCATCCAATTATCAAACGATACCAAAACACCGATCACTACTATGCCGAGCTTCCTGATGCAGACCTCAAGGCTATCGGACTGGCACCCTATGATGGAGGCGAACGATGATCGAACAGACAAACCAGACACCCCAAGCCTCCGACGAGCCCATCATCTTCCTCGATGATGTTCACGTAGTGTTCAAGACCCGAACCGGATCGCTGCTTCACCCCAACAAGGTGCACGCCGTCCAGGGCCTGACCCTCAAGTTGATGCCCGGAGAAACCATCGGCATCGTCGGCGAATCCGGCTGCGGCAAATCAACCACCGCCAACATGATCTGCGGTCTACAGACTCCAACCACCGGCAAAGTGTTTTTCAAGGGAGTCGACGTCACGAAACGAACCGCAGCGCAAAGGCGCGTTATCGGCCGCGTCGTGTCGGTCGTATTTCAGGATCCCGCAACGGCGCTCAACGCCCGCATGACAGTCCACGACCAGCTGGCCGATCCCCTCAACGTACACAGCATCGGAACAAAAAGCGAACGCGAGGCACGCACGAACGATTTGATCGAAATGGTTGGATTGCCGTCTTCGGTACTCAACGCCCTACCCGGACAACTTTCCGGCGGCCAGCGTCAGCGCGTCGCCATCGCACGCGCCTTGGCTCTTTCTCCCGACGCCATCATCGCAGACGAACCAACCTCCGCTCTCGATGTTTCGGTGCGCGCTCAGATTTTGAATCTTCTGACCGACCTCAAGCGTGATCTCGGCTTGTCCATGGTCTTTATCAGTCACGACATCCAAACGGTACGCTATATTTCCGACCGCATCATCGTGATGAACAAGGGCAAAGTTGTCGAGGCCGGCCCTTCCGCAGACGTATTCGACAACCCGCAAGACGATTACACGAAGATATTGCTCAACGCATCACCCTCCCTGCTTCATCCCGATCTTAAAAAGTAATGTGCGCAAGAAACGCTCCTTTTCCCGAGGAGCGTTTTTTATCTTGACGAACGAAGTGCAAGACCATATAGTTGCTCACGTTTCACGCCCACTTTCGAGACTAAGGTTTATGATATGAATGATCTCAAGTTCCACGGCGTCATCCCTCCGGTAATCGTTCCGCTGACCCAGGATCGCCAGCTTGATGTGGCCTCCTTCGAGCGCTCCATCAATCGTATGATCGATGCGGGCGTCCACGGTCTGTTCTTCCTCGGATCGAGCGGCGAAGTCGCCTTCCTCAACGATGACCAGCGCTATGAACTTCTTGCCGAAGCCGTCCGCATCGTCGCGGGACGCGTGCCCGTGCTTGCCGGCATCATCGACATGGAGACGGAACGCGTTATCGCCCAAGCTCGCCGCACCGAAACTTGCGGCGTCGATGCCCTCGTCGCCACCGCACCGTTTTACGCTCTCGGCGGGCCCAAAGAAAACGAACGCCACTTCCGCAAGATTCGCGAAGTGACCGACCTCCCCCTGTTCGCCTACGACCTTCCCGTCTGCGTGCACACCAAGCTCGACCCGACCATGCTGGTTCGTCTGGGTACCGACGGTGTCATCAATGGCGTGAAAGACTCTTCCGGCGACGACGTTTCCTTCCGGTTCCTCTGTCTTGAAAACGAAGATGCCGGCACACCGCTCACGCTTTTGACCGGGCAGGAAGTCGTTGTTGACGGCGCCTATCTGGGCGGCGCTCACGGATCTGTTCCCGGCCTGGCCAATATCGATCCCGAAAGCTACGTTCGCCAGTGGAACGCCTTCCAGGCAAAAGACTGGGATGCGGTGCGCACCGAACAAGATCACCTTGCCCGCCTGATGTTTATGACCCGCTGCGTCAAAGCAACGGTCGGCTTCGGCGCCGGTGTCGGAGCGTTCAAAACAGCACTGTGGCAAATGGAAGTTTTCGACACCAACCAAATGCGCGAACCGGTACAGGCACTCATCGGTGACGACGTGGAAGAAATCGTTGCCGTCCTGAAAAAAGCAGCTATGCTTGACACCGCTGCCGCCATCCGCTCATAGCTCGCGAACAGGAAAACCTCATGCAGACCCGCTCGCCTCACGCCACCTCCTCGGTTATTGCCCTTGATATCGGCGGTACCAAAATCGCGGGAGCAATCGTCACATACGCCGAAGACGCTACGCGCCCAACCGTACATGATGTCCAAGAAGTACCTACCGATGCCAAACGCGGAGGCGACACGGTGCTTGCAACGCTGGTTGACCTCATCAAAAGCCTGATAGCCCACACCGATGCACGCCCGCAGGGAATCGGTGTGGGCACTGCGGGCTGCGTAGACCCCGTTACCGGCTCTATCTCCTACGCCAATGAACTTATGCCCGGATGGACCGGACAGCCCGTAAAACAACGCCTGAGCGACGAGTTTTCCCTGCCGGTTGCCGTCATGGGCGACGTTCATGCTCACGCCCTGGGAGAGGCACGTTGGGGCGCTGCCCGCAATCGGGAAAGTTGTCTCCTGGTTGCTGCCGGCACGGGATTGGGTGGCGCCTTCGTCGATCGGGGACATGTTTTACGCGGCTTTCACGGAGCTGCCGGACACCTCGGTCACACCCTGCATCCTGCAGCACAGAAAATCATCTGCGCATGCGGGAGCACCGGACACGCTGAATCCGTCACGTCAGGAACGGGTATCGCGGCTCTCTATCAAAATCGCACAGCATGTGCAACTCATCATGAGCTGGCATTTTGTGGTGCCGAGATATCTCGCCGCGCCGAAGCGGGTGAGGAAGCGGCCCGCTTGACAATTCGTGATGCCGGACGCTTTCTCGGTGAGGCGATGGGATCGTGGGCAAACGCCTTCGACCCCGAAGTCATCATTGTTTCAGGGTCGGTCTGTGCGGCAGGCCCGCTGTGGCGCGAAGCCGTTGTGGAGGGATTTGCCAGCCAAGCTCTCGAGCCGGTGAAAAACATCCCCCTGCTCGATGCGGCGCTCGGTTTTGATGCCCCTTTGGTGGGCGCCGCCGAAAACCTGCGCGATGCGCTGCAATCTATTTAAAGTTGAGAAAAAGAGGAATCATGGGAAATCCGTTGCTTGAAAACCTTAAAGGGAAACTGATCGTTAGCTGCCAGGCGTATCCCGGTGAACCAATGCGCCACCCGGAAACCATGGCACAGATCGCACTTGCCGCACAAATCGGCGGTGCTGCAGCCATTCGATGCCAGGGATTGGCCGATATCGCGGCCATCAAAGGCCAGGTGGATATCCCCGTCATCGGTTTATGGAAAGAAGGCCACGAGGGCGTCTACATCACGCCGACACTCCGTCACGCCCGCGCGTGCATTTTTGCAGGAGCCGATATCGTCGCCCTCGACGCCACCGCTCGTGTGCGCCCCGATGGTCTTACCTTCGAAGAAACGACCCGCGCCCTTGCGGGAGAAACGCTGATCATGGCCGATTGCGCCTGCCTTGACGACGTTCAGCGCGCCGTAGCTGCCGATGTCGACATCATCTCAACAACCCTCGCTGGCTACACCGACGACCGCCCTAAAACCGAGGGACCCGACTTGGATTTTGTGCGCGAAGCAGTTGCTGCCGCGGGTGGTATCCCCGTGTTCTGCGAAGGACGCGTCCATGAGCCCTCCCATGCACGTCAGGCCGTCGAAGCGGGGGCATGGGCTGTCGTCGTGGGCACGGCAATCACCCATCCCACCTCCATCACCAGCTGGTTTTGCGACGTTCTTCGTTAGAGCAAGCGTCCCCGCATGATCACGTGCTTGATGGTGAAATCGGAATTGAGCACGAGGGCATCAGCAATCTTTCCAACCTCGATCGAGCCGCGATCCTTGTCGATACCGAGGGCGCGCGCAGGGTTGATGGTGGCCGCCTTCACGGCACTGATCAGCGGAATCCTCATGTCGGTAACAGCGATGCGAAGACACGCAGCCAAATCTGTCGCCGATCCCGCAATGGTACCATCCGCAAGCGTTGCACGATTGCCCCGTACGGCAACGGGCTGTCCACCGAGGCGGTAAGCCCCGTCAGAAAGTCCCGTTGCCATCATTGAATCGCTGATTAAAATGACGCGATCGTCCCCGAAGAGCGAAAATGCAACGCGCACCATCGCGGGATGGATATGCACACCATCGGCAATCACCTCAACCATCACGCCTTCGGCATCGGCTGCAGCCCCAATCACCCCCGGATCTCGATGGTGCAGGGGGGGCATCGCGTTGTAAAGATGGGTTACGTGTCGCGCACCCCGCGCAAAAGCACGGGTGGCCGTATCGTAATCGGCACAGGTATGTGCGAGCGAAATGCGCACCTCATCGTGAAATTTCTCGATAAAATCGAGTGCTCCTTCAACCTCGGGGGCCACATCGACCAACTTGATCAAGCCACACGCCGTTTTCTGCAGCCGGCGAAACATATCCGCATCGGGCACCTGAATATAGGTGGGATTTTGTGCTCCGATCTTGTTGGGTGATATAAACGGCCCCTCCATATTGATCCCCACCAAGGCAGCACCATCGGGTGCGTCACGATGGGCGGCGGCAGCGCCCACAATTGCGTTAAGCACGTCTTCAGGATACGTCATGGTTGCAGGGCAGAGAGCGGTCACGCCACACGCCGCTTCGTGGCGAGCGATAGCATCGAAGGCTTCATCGCTCCCATCGCAAAAATCATACCCAACACACCCGTGAAAATGAAGGTCGATCAATCCGGGAATAACAAAACATCCCGTAGCGTCGACTACGGCAGTATCAGAAGATATCTCTGCAAAGCGCTCGCCGTCGATGCAGATATCCCGCGAAACAAACCCCTCACCACTACAGACCGAACCACCGACTATCTTCATGCGTATTGAGCCTTTCTAACGACAAAGAGCTCCTGCTTCGGCATCAACGATCACGACAACATGATGGTGAAACTGCAGAATAGAGGCCGGAACATGCGGCGTAACAGGGCCGAAGAATGCCTCACGTACAATCTCGGCTTTATCGCTTCCACTGGCAACAACGACAACCTTGCGAGCGGCCATAATCGTACCGATACCCATCGTATACGCCTGGCGAGGGACCTCGTCGGCGGAATCAAAAAGGCGACTATTTGCCTGGATGGTACTTTCGGTCAAATCGACGCATTGGGTCACCTTCGAAAAATCATTCGCCGGTTCATTGAAGCCGATATGACCGTTGTGACCCAAACCTAAAAGCTGCACATCAACACCGCCAGCCTGGGCGATAACCTGCTCATACTCAGCACAAGCCGCAGCGGCATCAGGATTTGAACCATCGGGAACATGGGTGTTGACAAGATCGATGTTTACCTTATTGAAAAGATTCTCGCGCATGAAGTAATGATAGCTTTGCTCGTGATCGTGAGCAAGACCGCGATACTCATCGAGATTACACGTGGTAACAGCGGAAAAATCAAGCGTGCCCGCGTGGAAGTCTTTTGCCAATTCGGCGTAAAGACCAATCGGCGTGCTACCCGTTGCCAAACCCAGCGTGCATTCCGGATCTTCCCGTATGGTATTCGCGATAAGATCGGCAGCCTTACGGCTCATCTCTTCGTAATCTTTTGCAATAATAAATTCCATCGATCATCCTTCTTCCCCGTATATTCCTACCCTTACTATAGTAATCATTTCTCGTTCTACGTCCAGAACTGGAACGCTTCAACGATACTCTGATATGCCCACGGATACACATCCGAGAACCAACCCGTTTCAGGAACAACACACAACAGCAAGCTATAGAGCATACTGATCGTCACCAGCACGATAAGAACCTTCATCAAAAGATAATGCGTTGCGGTGTCGGGATCGAGATTTTCGTTTACGATGAACACGAGCAGCACGGCCGCCGTCAAAAACATGAAGCTGAAATCGGCAAAATAGCGCTGCAAAATACCCGCCATCTGAGCATCAAGCAACCCGACAAGAAGACCCGCCGTGATCAACACGATAATTACACCCGCGATGGTACGCGTCGACCGCTGACGAATCCGAAGCGACAAGACCCGCTTTGCAAAAGGCAAAACCCATAAAAAAGGAAGGCAGGCAAACACACCGCCAAACGTAACCTCTTTGATCGTTTGCCCCATGTAGGTGGTTTCAAACATCGTCGGGTGAATATAGGGAAACACACCGGTCACGTTGGGGGGCTGGATAAAATACGCAAAGAGCGCCGGGGCTAAACGCCCCATGTTCCAACCGCGCTTCGTCATGTCGTTTACCGTCAGGTTATAATTTGCCCCGAAATCAAACAGAGACCCAAAGCGTGCCTTGTTATACCAGCAAAGCCCCGCAATCACGATTGCATACGGCCCGATCAAACATGCAAATTCAAGTGCACCACGTTTGGTCAAAAGGTGTTTCTCGGTAATGAACAGCCTCCAGAAGAGCGGAAACGCCAAAAACGAAAGAAGCACCAATTGCGGACGACAGCCGATAACCAACGCCATGCAAAGCGATCCCGCAAGATACCACCCAGCAGCGCTCGCGTGGCCTGCACGTCCCCGCATCCAAAAATAAAGTCCCCAAACGGAAAACGCAAGACCAAGCATGATCGGCAAAGAATAAAACGTGGGAAACTTCAGCAGGTACAAAATGCCGCAACAAAATATAAGGGGTATTTGCAAGAGTAAATAAAGCCCCAAGCTGACCCGCTTAAAGTGATATCGAGCAAAACGATCGAGCAGAGCCGAGCACCCTAAAACAAAGGCGATCGCCGCTATCAACACCCCGATTGCAGTGGGAAAAGACGCGCCGGTGGCAAGATAAAAAGGCAGGTAAAACAAGAGTACGGGCACCACACCGAAATAGACGTAATAGTGCCCTTCGTAATACGCAACGTCGAATAGGTATTTTTCCCCGGTTGATTTCTGCGCTTCATCGCGAGCGCCCTTGTCGTAGGGATCCGGCATATCTTGCAACCACAGGGGAGGATCTTCCTCTAAATACAGGCGGCCATCCGCCATAGATTTCGCCAATTCAGCGTACTGCTGCGCATTGTCTCCACCCACCTCAAACGTGTTGACGATGCCGGTTTTATTCCAGGAGCCCGGATTGTACGTAGGGGTTGCCACCCCCACCAAATTCGAACCCATGAGTAAAAAGGTGGTAAGCAGATAAACTTCCACCACGACCGTTGCGATAATACCCGCTTTCGATTTGCGCGAATGCTCAACGATATAACAACGATAGATGCTTGAACGGGGTCTAAAAATATAGACAAGAGCAAACGCAGCAACCACCACAAAAAAGCGAGCAATATTGAAATCAAAAGGATGATGAGCGTTGATATACACACCCGTCAACTTGATGGGATAGCTCACGTTTTTTCCGGCGATTTCAATCCTGAGGTTATCGGTAAGACCGCTGGTGTTCAAATTGATGTATTCGCTCTGATCGCAGTTCGTAGAAACCTGAGTAATCGGCACCCCGACCGTGTATTCCGTGGAGTCAAAATACGTCAGGTGGGCGGCGTCGGTAAAGTTGATTTTCACATCAAGATTTTGTGCTGGCTGGGCCCATGAAAAATCGAGACGAATATTATGAACTTCTGCGTTGAGGTTTGAAAACTCCAACACGTGATTGACCGACGTTACCTTGTATTCTTCATCAACCGTTTCCTGCAACGTCAGTCGATTGCTCAAATTAACCGTGTTGTACCCGGCCGAGGTAAAATAGTTGAAATTGAACACGAATACTTCAAGCAGCAGCGCCAGAACGGCAATGGTCAGGGCGCACTTTAAAACGTGCAGTATCGAGCCTTTATGCAAAAGCATAAATTCTTGGTACAGTCGGCGTATGTTATCCCAGGTACTTAACATGGTAAAACAGGATTATAAAGGATAAGACCCCTCAGTGCCGCGCTAATCGCCAAAGCGATACCCTACATGCCACACCGTTTGAATATAGTAAGGATTCGAAGGATCGGCTTCAATTTTTTCTCTCAAGCGGTGAATGAGCACAGTAATACACGCCAATTCTCCTTCGTAATGCGCGCCCCAAATATCTTCTATCAACTGGTCTTTCGTGAAGACTGCGCCAGGATTGCTTGCAAGCATGTAAAGAAGATGGAACTCTTTCGGTGTGAGACTCACCAAGATTCCGTCAACTTCAACACGGCGCCGCTTAACATCAATTTCAAGACCATCAAAAATAAGCTTATCAGAAATAAAACCCTCAGTACGCACTTTGCCGCCCCTTCGCAGCAAAGCTTCAACGCGGAGTAAAAGCTCTTCCGGAACAAACGGCTTCACCAAATAGTCATCGGCGCCCGCTTTAAACCCAATGCTTTTATCGACGATATCACCTTTGGCCGTCAAGATGATAATCGGCACGGTCGCTTTCTGGGCACGCAATTGCTGGCAAACCTCAAATCCATTCAATCCCGGCATCATAATATCGAGAATAAGCACATCGGGCCGTACTTCCTCAAAGACATTCACCGCCTCGCTACCATTGACCGCATAATAGTAATCGTAACCTGCCTCGTGCACGATATGGCCGACAAGGGTACGCATACCTTCATCGTCGTCTACCAACATGATTTTCATATCCACACCCCCTATTCCATCTCATCGTCAATTCCGAGCGGTTTCACGGGCAACTGCACGGTGAAGAGACTACCCCGTCCCACTTCTGACGCAACCTCGATTGTCCCTCCATAAAAATCAACCAGCTCTTTCACCAAAGCTAAACCGAGTCCGCTGCCGCTGCTCTGCTTCGACGCAGAACCCCTCACGAACCTATCAAAAACCAAGAGAATATCCTCTTCGGATATACCGCATCCATTATCGGACACGACGATACCTAACCTATTACTACCATAGTCGTAGGTAACCGTCACCGAAACCCTACCGCCAACAGCAACATATTTAATAGCGTTTGAGACAAGATTTTCCACGATCCGACGAAGCTTTTCTTGGTCGGCCGCCACAACGGGAACGTCCCGTCCAATCTCAATATCAAGCGATACATTTTTTCTTTTTGCAAGAAACGAAAGGCTGCGCTTGATGGCATTAAGCACATCGACCACATCGATAGGTTCGGGCATAAGCTCAAGCCTACCCGCCTCAACTCGCGCTAAATCAAGCATGTTGTTCACCATAGAAAGAAGCACCTGGCTATTGATGCGCATCTCTTCCATGATCTGCTCTTCACCTTCGTTGCGCGGGGTGTTTTTATCCGCCCAAATATCAGCAAAAGCAAGAATCGAGGTGAGGGGAGTTCGTATTTCATGGCTCATCATCGCAAGAAAATCAGATTTCAACCTATTATCTTTTTGCAAAATACGATTCATGGCCTCAAGTTCACGACGTTGCCGATCGAGTACTTCGTTTGATTTTACGATTTGTGCCGTTCGAGATTCAACCTCAGATTCCAGACCCTCATAAACACCCTGAAGCTGCTGCGCCATAGACTCAAATCTTATACCCAAATCAGCTATTTCATCAGGCACGCCATCGCTGCGTAGATCGACGTCGAAGCCGCCTTCTTCAAGATACGCCGCTGCATTTTCCAAGCGCTTCACGGGCTGTGTCACCAACCGAGAAATACCCCAGAAAATGACACCAAGCCCCCCAAGTATAAGCAGGAAAAACATGAGCGTTTCCTGAACCATATTCGACTGGATATTTTCTATATAGGTGTTCGCCGGCATAATGATACTTGCAGCCCCCGCTATATCACCTTTTTTCAAACCCTCTTTCGGGTATCCCATCACGTCGATTTCTCCGGCCGGCTCCCCGTGACACTGCAGGCAGGAATCGGTGATATAGAGCGGCTCGACATAGCGAAAGGCTTTTGAGCCATCCTCTTGTGAAGTCAGTGCGTAATAGGCTCCAAGATCAGGATTCCCACGAAGCGTTTCAAGGGCAGTTTTCTCAAAGGCATCAGGCGTGTCATCATCTTTCCTTGTTTTAAGATTAGTGTAATGAATAATGACGCCTTCACTTTTATTCGTAAAAAGTTTGGCAACCACCTTCGCGGCAACTACGCAATACAAACCATACGTGCCATCTTCGTTCTTAACAAACTGGCTCTGGTTAACTTCCATAAAGTCCCACACCGCAGACATTTCGGTTGCAAGCACGTGCGTTGTTTCCAGCATTTCGCGTTCAGCCTGCTCCTCTTGAACATGCATGCGCCACGCCGTATTGACACCGAGGAGGACCACTGCAACCAGGATGAACAACACGGCAAACTTAATTTTTAGACTTACAAAGCGCATCGATACCCCATTACCGTACCAGTAGCCCCCGCCAAACAAGACCCGCTTTCACTACAAGCTCAAGCACGAAAGAGGGAGTTATCAGTATAGCAAAACCTCTCTGAACTCATTTTATCGAACGTTCATTTGATCGAGGTTATTTAAGTCAACCTGGACAAACGCAACAAGCGCGTGCGCAGCTAACGCATACAGAGAATCGCTTTTCCATGCAGCTATATCATCGGCAAACCCACCGACCCACTTTGCAAGATGATCGACGAGAAACGAATGGCTCACATCGAGTGCATGCACGAGGGCTTCCTGGTCCGATATCGCACAAGCATCCAGTGCACGCTGCGCCAAATGCGCAAGAAAAGCAAGTTCTAAAGACAGATGATCATCGGCAACCCGCGGGTACAAGGCCGCAAGCAAGCCCTCAGCCCGATAAGTATCCCTAATTTTCAAGGTTGATTCCTGGAATAAAAGACGTTTGCTGCTGACATACACCGACTCCCACGGAGGCGCCGGTAGGCTTTCGGGGCCCTCAAAGGCTCGCGTGTATTCATCCCGTAAAACAGCCTTCGACGGAATCGGCGTTTCAAGCGCCCGTAAAAAGCACGACACCGCCCCACCTTGATCCTCACAAGTCCCCACAAGAGAAAAAGCTTCTTTTGTCACTTCGCCATCAATCGCTGCAAGCACATCATCGGTCGGGGCGTTGCCAAACAACGTACGAAACAGTTCATACAGATAGTAACGAGCACTGAGTTCGGCAAGTAATTCTTCACTATAAGCAGTCATGGTTAACTCCATTGGTTTAATGCAGGTAAGCCCCAACACATTTCCCGTGCGGGGCCAACCTGCGGTCAATTCATTGCGGAGGGGAGGCTAAACAATGAATGATTTATACTCGGATGATAAAGCGGCCTTTCGGGGTTTAATCAACAACGAAGGATTCGTGGTTTCAGGCGACGGAAGGATCGGCAACGCATTGACCATGTCCGTGCCATATTTTGCTGCAAGCTCATCAAGATCTCCGAAATCAAGAGCTCTCATAGGACAGGCATCCACGCATACCGGGTTTTTCCCTTGATCTCGAAATGGTTTGCACGAATCACACTTCCCTGAAATGTGCTGGTCTTCCAAAAGAATAGGAACTTCATAAGGACAACTTTTAACGCACGTCCCGCACCCGATACACTTGCCAGCATCTCGCTGCACGGTGCCATCATCAATTTTCTGCATAGCACCTGCCGGGCAATTTGCAACGCAGGCGGGCTTTTCGCAGTGGTTGCACGTTGCTGAATAGTGGTACACCGAAGCGGCCGGGTAGGTTCCCGTCTCAAATGAAACCACGCGCCGATACAAATTTCCCACCGGTAGATCATTTCGATCAAGACAGGCAACTTGGCACGCGCGACACCCGATGCAATTATCCTGATTGTAGTAAAACCCTAATCTTGCCATGATTTACGCCTCCTGTCCTAAGTCGACAATACGCTGCGGCCACTGATAATCGGGATCGAGTTTGCTCTTATCGTATTTCTCGAAGTTGCAGATATTGGTGTTGTATCCGACAACGCCACAGCCAGAACTAACCGCTTCGGTCAACGTATTGGCCGACCCCGCTTTGTCAATGCCCGTCTCTTCA
This sequence comes from Raoultibacter sp., assembly GCA_036651575.1. GTDB lineage: Bacteria > Actinomycetota > Coriobacteriia > Coriobacteriales > Eggerthellaceae > JAVWGW01. Next base: position 17,578 of record JAVVXN010000022.1, read on the forward strand.
TCAATTTTGACCCACGCGCCATGAGGAAGTGCCACAACACCCGGCATCATTCGCTCAGAGATGCTCACTGCACGAATAATCTGACCTGTTTTGCTCCAAATTCGGGCAATATCACCATTGGCCAAACCTTTTTCCGCAGCATCTTTTGCAGAAATAAAGAAGGGTTGCGCGAAGGCTTGTCGAAGCCACGGATGGTTGTCGAACTGAGTGTGGGATCTCCGCAGATAGTGAGGATTGTATATCTGGTAGGGATACTCTCCCTTTTTCCCCTGAGCAAAATCAGAGAAGGTTGCCTCGTATCCGTTGACCGGAGTTTTGTAAGTCGGATAAGGCTTCCAGGTATAGTTCGTTGTGTAGCCTGCGGCGTTGAGCGCATCAGCTTTTGTCTGGCAGTAAATTTCAATCTTTCCGCTGGGAGTTTTGCGAGGATTTTTCACGGGATCAGCCAGGTAATCTTGATACCCATAATAGGTGTACACGTCGCCCGCCTTGCGCTCCACGCGCACAAGCCCCTTCTCAATTACCTCAGAGATCGGCATAATGCCGTCTTGTTCTTTGCCTTCGACACCCCATTGATCAATATCGGCCTGCTTGATAGTTGCCAAGCTCTTAAATTCACCCGTGGCATCCTTCATCTTTGTTCCCTGAAGTTTATTGAAGAATTGCTGCTTTTCGCTGAGGGGGAAGATGTCCTTGGCGTTCAGACCCATTTTTTCCGCCAAGCCTTCCATGATTTCCTGTTCGGTCTTTGACTCAAACAGAGGCTCGCACACCTGCGTGGCGACAACAATCGCTTCGCGGTTTACCAAGCTGGGAAGGGAGCCCCCCTTGATACCACCAACGACTTCCCACTCAGAAGTAGTGGGCAAAACAACATCGGAGTATTCAGCTTGTGACGTGAAAGTACGCGCGGTACAGAAGACGAAATCGACTTTTCTATGGGCTTTGATGGCTGCATTCAAATCGAGTTCGGTCAAAACGGCGGCAACATTGACGTGACAGATCACGTGAATATCAATATCTCTAATATCTTGCTTGGTAAGTTTATTCTGGCGGATTTCTCCCGTATTATTGTACTTTCCGTTCAAAACGGCATCCCATACCTGGTTGCCATTAATCATGTCATCCAGAACGGGCTTGATTGCCTCAACACCACTTTTGCCCGGTTTGAAAATGGGATCAGCGGGGCTTCCGATGCAGTTATGATAGGCAGTGCCCGTACTATGACCGGGCTTTCCTGCATGTCCACCCATAAAACCAACGGCGGTATAAAGCGCCAAGAAGTTATCGGAATCGTTTGCACGCAAAGCGGCAAAACTACGAAGCGTAGTGACGGCATTGTCTTTGCGCATAAGATCGGCGTACCACCGAATATCATCGACCGGCGTACCGGTTATCTTCGATGCCCATTCAGCGCTCTTTGGCTCTCCGTCATACACACCGTAAACGTAGTCTTTGAAGTTCTCGTCAACTTTCGCATCGGCTGGCATACTCGTTCCGTCAATACCGACAGTGTATTTATAGATGAAATCCCAATCAATAACTGAACCGGGATTAGCTTCGTCAAGCTTAAACATCTCATAGGCAACCGCAAGAAGAAATGCGGTATCGGTGCCGGGACGCACCTGTATCCATTTTGCATCCATCCATACTGCAGTGTCATTGTATTCGGGACCGACAAACACGAATTTCGTGCCGGCCTGTCTTGCTTCGTTGAAATGGTAGGTATACGATCCCGGGGAAGCCCATGCTGGGTTGCCTCCGTAAATAACAATCGTGTCGGCGTTGGCAAAATCCATGCGATCATTTTCTTCACCAAGACCAACATTGAAAAGGCCCATCGCAGTTGCGTTGAAATATCCCGTACCATATGAGCGAGTTGCACTCATGGCGGTCGCGCCGCCGACGGAGTCAAAAACTCGAGGAATCAACGATGACGAAGCGCAGTTACCAGGCATCAAAATCGAGCGATTGCCATATTTTTCAATGGCGTGCTTCAGTTCTTTTGCAACAATATCGAGTGCTTCATCCCAGCTGATGCGAACCCATTCGTCCTTGCCGCGCAGTTCTTTCTTACCACCGGTGAATTGTTCCCAGTTCTTGCGTTTCATGGGATATTTCAAGCGATCGGCACCGAAGGTATCCTGCCGCTTCGAACGCCCTCGCGGACACGCCCGAAGCTGCCTGGTGTTTTCGGAGTCGACACCCTCATCGTCGGTTTTTGTCCGAACAACAATGCCGTCAACTACATACGCCTTGTTGAGACACATGCCGCCACAGTTATTGTTGCACTGAGCGGTAACCCATTTTCCACCACTTTCGGGGTTTAATTCTGCATCAACTTTATAGAGCTCGCCCGTTGATTTACCCGTTTTCTCAAGTTTTGCCTGAGGCGCGCACCCCGCTAGTGCCAAGCTGGCCGCTGCTGCTGCACTCGCTCCCAAAAACGCTCGTCGACTTAATGATGATTCGGTTTTACCAGCGTTACTCACACTTATCACCTTCCCTTTCCTTACCCTCTCCTCGTGCTCTCAATCTCTATCTCAAGTGTGACGATGCATGAGCGCGCATTCAACTGAGCTACCATGACATAACTATTACAATATTGAAATAATTGAAAAGCACTCATAATAAAAGCTAGCGCACCCGCAACCTTCCGCGAAAGCACAGCGAGATCCCCCTGCGTGAAAAAAAGCATTTCACACAAGGGGATCTCGGAGTAGAAAGAACCAAACATACAACAGCGTTACTTACAGATTAAGCGCTGCTTTCACATCGGCAAACACAACCTGAGGATCGCGATCGCCGTCGATATCGACCAGCAAATCGCAGCCACGATAATAATCGGTCAGGGGAGAAGTTGATTTCTCGTATACCTCTAAACGATTGCGAACCGTCGCTTCGTTATCATCATCGCGTTGATACATTTCGCCCCCGCACTTCGGGCACACGGCGTCCGTTGCCGTTCCGATACAACCGCATTCTTTGCACATGCGACGACTTGTTAAGCGGGCGACAATCACCTCAGGAGCAACACTGATCAACAGTGCGGCATCAAGCGGACGATCCAGTTTGGAAAGTTCTGCATCAAGTGCAACCGCCTGAGCGGACGTACGAGGAAAACCATCGAGAATAAATCCTGCTTCGGTATCCGCATCCTGCAAGCGCTCGGTTACCAAACCGATAATAACGTCGTCAGGCACCAAGTTTCCGGCATCCATATAGCCTTTTGCTTTTTGGCCAAGCGGCGTGCCCGCTTTGACGGCAGCGCGCAGCATATCACCCGTGGAGATGTGGGAAAGTGCATATTTTTCAACCAGCTGGGCAGCTTGCGTTCCCTTACCCGCACCTGGAGCCCCTAACAACACGATATTCATAGCTTGTTCCTTTCGACTGAACAGTGGCACCATTGTAGCAAAAGGTCATGATCTTGCTACACTTTTAAGGTATCGAGAGGATTAAAACGTACAGGATATGCAAAAAATCCCTTTGCACGGGTTGCGCTGCCCTAGCTCACCTCATCAACGACCGCCACAGCAGCAACCACCCCATCGGTTTTCTTCTCACGCTGAGTAACCAAAAACACCATCGTAAGAATAAGGGCGCACCCGACAAGATCATAAAACGAAACAGGGGTATGAAGCCACACGAATGAGAGAATCGTAGCGGAGATCGGTTCAACACAGCACAACAAGCTTGCACGCACGGGACCGGCGTCGGCAATTCCTTGCAGGTAAAACATATAGGCCGCAAGGGTGCCCACCAAAATTATCGCCACAAGAACCACAGTCGCCGTCAGATCAAGCGTTACCGGCATCGTCCAGGGCTGAACGAATACCGTTGAAATAAGACCACCGAAGAGCATCGAAAGGCCCGTCACGATCATGGAGCCCCATTGCTTAAGCAGGCGCCCCGGAATCAAGGTGTAGCAGGCAACGGCCACGGCAGAGACCAAGCCCCAAAATAAACCTTCAGGGGGCATGGCGAGGACACCGATGTCGCCCTGCGTCGCAATAACAAACATACCAGCCAACGCGGTGACTAAACCCAAAAACTCCCGTAGTTTCGGCAACCGCCAGGTCTTGATGCAGACAAAGAACATGATGATGATTAACGCAAGCTGCTCAATAACAGTAGCGGTACCAGCGCCGACATACTTGATGGAATTGAGATAGCTAATCTGAACCAGTACGACACCGAAGATCGAAAACACCACCAACATAACGAGCGAATGCCGATCCCGAAACACCGCAAGCAACGTGCGGCGATTGCGCAGGGTTACCACCACTAAAAAGCAAAAAGCAGCAGCCAGCAAGCGCACGCAGGTGATCCACAGAGCGGGAATGTCATACTGTTGCATGAGCAGCTGTGCGCACGTGCCCGAAAAACCCCAAAAAATGCCGCCGAGCAAAGCACACACAATACCTCGAAAAACATGCTGGCCTTGCTCGCTCGCTTTGCGTGCCACGTCGCTTCCTCCTTTTCGATAAGGCGAATCTCTACCGTTTAAGAGCAACGTTCTGACACTTTAGTATAAGCAGGTCATAGGGGCTCTTCAATGCAAACTGGCACCCCACTATTCCCTTTGTGGGGGAAAACTTAAACTCGATAGGCAAAACGACACGACGTAACAACCTCCAAACAAATCTCCCCCTCTTTCTTTTTCGGTGATACAGTTGCAGCAATTGCAGGTCTCGTTTAATCACCGTCAGCGCCGTTGCGTTGACAAGAGAAAGAGGAAACCATGACAAAGAAAATTTTCCCCGATCGCTTCGCCGGCAAAGTTATGATCGTCACCGGAGCTGCAGGCGGCATCGGTGCCGCAACAGCACAACGCGCCGCAGCTGAAGGCGCGAAAGTTGTTTTAGTCGACCGCCTGAAAAAAGAAGGGGAAGCAATGCTTGCCCAGATAAAGGCTGCCGGAGGCGATGCGATCTTTTTAAATCTTGATCTCTCGGTAGAAAAAAATGCCGCAGCGATGGTGACCAAAACCGTCAAAACCTACGGACGACTCGATATCGCGGTCAACAACGCCGGCGTCATGGGAGATCCCGGCAACGTGCACGAACTTACCAAGAAGCAGATGGATTACACGCTGGAAAACAACCTCTATACCGTCTTTTTCTGTGCAAAATATGAATTGCAGCAATTTATCGCTCAAGGCGAAGGCGGCGCAATCGTCAATAACGCCTCCATTGCAGGACTTACGGGATTGCCCGGCAACCCCGCCTATGTTGCCTCAAAGCATGCGGTCAACGGACTCACGAAAAACCTTGCGCTTGATTACGCACGCTACGGAATTCGCGTCAATTCCGTGAACCCCGCGGGCACCACCACTCCCATGACCGAAGCGGCGTATGCTTACGTGATGAAAAAACGCGAAGAAGCGATTGCGGCAGGTGTCGATCCAGCAGAAGCAGATGGTATGGCTGGAGAGAAAACCCAGTCTATGCTTAAGCGTGACGCCGTTGCAGAAGAGCAGGCAGCTTCGATTTTGTTCCTCGCATCCGACGACGCCTCCCATATGACAGGCGAAATCGTCGCCACCGACGGCGGCTGGACTTCCTTCTAAAAATGCACGATGAATAAAACAAGAGGATGGCATGCAGCACCACGAACCCGAAGAAGGCCCGGCACTCACCCGCGAATACGTGGAGTCTCGCCGCACAAACGACGCCACATCTTTCCCGATTACGGGTGAGCAAAAGCCTTACGGTGCAGATCCGCACGCCCCTGCACGGGGTTTTACCCTGCACATCCTCGCAAGCGGCAGCAAAGGAAACGCGGCTATTGTGAGCTTTGGAGATACCGCGATATTGATCGATTGCGGTATCTCCAAACGCGACTTTTTCAAACGATGCGAACAGGTTGCCTTCGACCCCACCACCCTTTCGGCAATTCTTGTCACCCACGAGCACAGCGACCACACCAAAGGACTTGGCGTCGTCATGCGTGGCCTTGCAAAACTAACGGTGCATCCGGCGCTTTATACGACGAGTGCCATCGTAGCCGCATCGGCTCCCATCCGGGAAATCGAACCGCTTGTTACCCTTCATCGCGTTGCTACGCGCGATGACTTTTTCGTGGAAAACGTGCACATCATAAGTTTTCCCACCTCGCACGATAGCGTCGAGTCGATGGGCTTTCGCTTTGAAGCCTCCCTGTCAAACGATTGCAAACCCGACGCCTTGGGCTATGTGACCGACACCGGCTTTCTTTCAGATGAGGCGCTATCGATGCTACGGGATTGCCGACTGATGGCCCTTGAAAGCAACCACGATCCCCACCTGCTCGAAATCGGACCCTACCCTTCCGCACTCAAACGTCGGGTTGCCGGAAATGAAGGCCATCTATCAAACGAGCAGGCCGCTGCCGCACTCGAATCACTTTTAGGCAACCGTCTTGAACAGGTCGCGGGAATGCACCTATCGGAAACCAACAATCTTCCGCGCTACTGCGAAACCGCCCTCACCGATGTCCTCGCACGCAACTGCCACGCTGCCCGCATGTGGCCAGCAAGCCAACACAGGCCGCTTACCCTGCACTAACCCGCCACAACCGCCGCCCCCTACCGCACAGTATGCAGCTTCCCCTCAACGCAGTTGCGCAGTATAGACATCCTGAACTTTTTCTTCCGTAGACCCCGGCGCTAAAGAACCCACGACGCGCTGTTCAAACATGCTATCAATCGTCTTTTTGAGCATGATGTGGGTATAGTTCCAGAAAG
>JAVVXN010000023.1:0-23880 GCA_036651575.1 Raoultibacter sp.
CCTTCATCTACCTGATCGCAGGTGCCGCCGCCGGTGTCTTCTTCCGCGAATTCACTAAATTCAATGGCTATGACGGCTACACCATGCTCGGCTTCATGCATCCCCACCTGCTGGCACTGGGATTCATTGTCTTTTTGATCGCAACCCTGTTCTGCATGCAAAAAGACTTCACTGGCGACAAACTGTTCAAGCCCTTCATGATCATCTATAACATCGGCCTTATCGTGACCGAAATCATGTTTTTGGTTCGCGGCATCACCGAGATTTTGCACATCACGCTTCCGATGCCCGACGCGGCCCTATCCGGCATCGCCGGTCTCGGTCACATCTGCGTCGGCGTCGGACTGGTGCTGCTCGTCTTGATGCTCAAGAAAGTCGTTGCCCAGAAAGCAGCCTCCCTCACCGCCTAAAATCAGCGCTACCGCACAACACAGACACCACGCAAAACTACCCCGCCCAACAATCTGGACGGGGTAGTTTTTTATGCGACAACAGCGACAGGCACGTTGACCGCCAAATAGCTGGTCGCCGCAACGCACCGCCCGATCTAAGAGCAGATAACCAGAGGCAGTGCCGCAACCACGATCAAAAAGCGCAGCAGAAACCCACCGACGAGCACGCCGGCATCGGATGCGGCACTCAAATAATGGGCCTTCTTGCTTTCCTCGAACTCTTTAGAGGAGAAGAACAGCAACCAAATTTCAAGACCCGTCGGTATCACCAGGCCGATCAGCACCAGACCGATCCAGAACAGCGGCGCCCACGAACCGGCAATCAGGCTCATGACCGAAGCAAATCCAGCGGAGTTCACGTAGCTCGTGATAAACATGAGCGACGTCAGCAGCAAAAGCTCAATGATCGGCAGGCAGAAGTGGAACTTCTTCAAAACGCCGACCTTATTGAATTCATCCGCATGGCGAAACACCGAAATCAACAGCACGACCGCAGCGCCAGCCGACATGGCTGACACCAAAAACAGAATAGGCAAAAGCGCGTTGTTCCACAACGGGAACGTTTTCGCCACACCCAGCAGTACGCCAGTGTAGATAGCAACACACAGGCCAAACACCACGCCGATGATATCGAGCCATACCGGAACGCTCTTTTTGAGGCGGTCGAGTATCACGACGATAATCGACACGACCGCAAAAATTGCTAAAAATACCACGCCCCAGGTCATCACCGAATGAGGGTTGTGCAGTAGCAGGGCAAAGCGCAGCGGATTGTGCAAACCCGCTTCAGCATCAAACATCAACAGCACAAGGCCAATGATAATCGCGATGGGAGCCACCAAATGCCCGATCTTGCGCATATTGATCGCTTCGGGGTGCCTCCACCCCAAGAAAGCCGACGTCACAAACGCTCCGCCGCCAAGACCGGCAAGAAACAGATACCAGGCGATGGATGCGCCCCAAATAGGTTCAAAAGACATTGTCATCACCTCACGTAGTAAATCTTGGATTTGGTCAAATCGCCCGCAAGGGGCTTCGCATTGTACTCGACGATAGCCTGAGCGATTTCACTGTTCGGGTCATCAAGGTCACCGAAGATGCGCGCACCCGTCAGGCAAGCCTCGACGCACGAACACGTCTTAGTACCGTCAAGCGCGGAAACGGTGCAGAAGCGGCATTTGTCCACAATGCCTTCCTTCTCGTTCACGACACGCACCTGGTAAGGACACGCAGCCATACAGTATTTGCAACCGATGCAGCGTCCATGGTCGACGCCGACAACGCCATCATCATTGATGAACGTCGCACCCGTCGGGCACACCGCCGCACAGGGGGCGTCTTCGCAGTGCATGCACTGCATCGGCACCGTTTCGATGCGTACGTTGGGATACGTTCCTATTTCGTGTTCTTCGTACTTGATGAAGGCTTCGGTAGGCAGCAAGTCGTTTTGACGTTGACAAGCCACACGACACGCATAGCACCCGATGCACTTCTTGGTATTGATCAACATTCCGTAACGGGCCATTATGCACCCACTTTCTTCACCGTTACCATGACTTCTTGCGTCATAGCCGAACCGTAAGCCGGCTCGATATGGAAGGGCACGAAGTCCATCTGGCGTAGGCCAACATGGTAGGCCGTGTGCTGTTCGGGCACCGAACAGCCGTAGTGACTTGGCATGAACAACGCCGTCGGATTGAGGCGCTGAGTCACTTTGACACGCGCTTTACCCACATGCGAATCAGAAGTGATTTCCACCTCGTCGCCGTCGGCGATACCCAACTTGGCAGCAACATCGGCATTGAGCCAGACGCGCGTCAAATCGTAATCTTTCGTGATCTGCATCAAGTCTTCGATATTAGCGGTCTGCGTATGGCTATGGATAGCCTGCTTTCCACCGATGAGACGCAGCTCTTGGCCCATGGGCATCGTGAGGGGCTCAAGCCACTCAGCAGCCGCCGGCAACCCGGCTTTTACACAGGCATCACTGGTAAACTGGATCTTTCCCGTCGGAGTCTTCCACTTCGGAACAGCGCCGTACGTAAACGCTTTATCCTCAAAGTAAGCTACCCCTGTTTCTTTAAGCATATCGAGAGAAAGTCCCACGGTTTTAAGCTGCGCATCGGCGAGCTCTTCCACACTGAACGGAAACGCAGCGCCAACACCGCACGCCTCGGCCAGTTCGCAGAAAATCTGATCGACCGGACGAGTGTTGGGATGAATCTTTGCCAGAGCCTGATTGCGCAGGGTCACGCAGGGAACTTTACCGCCGACGAATTCGGGAAGCTCGAGGCGTTCGAGATAACTGGTGTCGGGCAAGATATAATCGGCAACTTGTGCGGTTTCAGTCATCTGCACGTCGATCACAACGCACAGATCAAGATTGCTTAAAGCATCTGCAAGATAAGCTGTATTGGAATAACCGGCAGCCATGTTTGAGTTATAGAAAAACATACCCTTCATCTTGCCCTCTTTGGCCATTTGGGCTGCAAAAAGGTTGGTGCCCATACCCGATATTGCAAGCGGGTATTCAACCGTGCCTGCTATCTTGGCCTCCACCTTGGCAACGGGAGGGAATTTCGCCTTGTCAACATCACCTGCAGCGACACTCGGCGTGAGAAGCGCGCCGCCTTTTTGATTCCAGCAGCCCAAAAGCGTGTTGAACATGCAAATCGCCCGCGCGGTTTCGCCCGAGTTTTTATAGGCGCACCCAAAGGCTCCGCGCCAACCCGCTTCGATCGAAGCGGCGGGGGCAGCTTGGGCAAACTCGACAGCAAGACGCTTGATGGTGGATGCATCGATGCCGGTTACTTTCTGAGCCCAACCCGGCGTGCACTCCGCAACCGTTGCGGCCCACTCATCAAACCCAACCGAATTGGCAGCCACGTATTCTTTATCATAGAGCCCCTCAGTCACGAGCACGTTCGCCATAGCCAAAATCAAAGCCAAATCGGTACCGGGATTGATCGGCACCCATTCATCGGCAAGCGTGATCGTATTGTTGCAGCGCGGATCGACCAGCACAACGCGGGCACCGCGTTCGTGAGCGCGCTGCAGTTCGGCCACCGACGACGGACGAATCGCGTCGGCATAGCTCCGACCGATAAACATGACCATTTTGGTGTTGGCAAGATCGCTTTCGTAGTTGCCCGCGCCGATAACCTGCGTGAAGCCACTTTCTTTCGAAATATTACAGGCAGCACCATGCGTGTAGGTATTCGGAGACCCCAACGCCTGCATGAAACGCTTCGTGTAATACTTACCGGAAGGGCGAGGGTCTTGCACCAAAGCCAAAGCCTCGGGGCCGTCTGACGCGATGATCGCCTTCACTTTTTCGCCAATTTCGCTATATGCCTGATCCCAGCTGATCGCTTCAAACTTACCTTTGTCGTTCTTCTTCAAAGGGTCGGTTAAGCGGTCTTTGGAATAGGCAATTTGCGAATAGCCATAACCACGAGCGCACAGCTTGCCCTGCGAATACGGATGATCAGCATCACCGATAAGCTTGGTGAGTCGCCCGTTAACGAGGTAAGCCGTGAACCCGCATTTAGTGGAACAGGCGTTGCACAGCGTATGAACCGTCTCGGTTTTTCCACCGGTAACGGTGTCAGCAGCATGCGCCTGTTCCCAGGAACTAAAGCTTACATAACCGGCCGTTGCGGCAAGGGTAGCTACCCCTGCGCTGCCAGCCAGAAAGCTTCGCCTGGTTATTGCGTTTTCTGACATAACGTTTTCCTCTCTATAAACATGCGCATGAATTCTGTTAGATGGTTGACCCATGGTCTACACTCGCTTCCACAAGGCCCTGTTGAGCCCGTATCCCTACCAGCACATCAACGAGTCCAATGTAGAAACGGGCATCCTCTTCGATGCGAAGAAGCTGCATCCGAAATGCGGTCAACCACTCGAATCGTTCCATAAGAAATTGTTGAGCTTGACCAGACATGCCCGAGCGCAGCATGACGGCAACAAGGTCGAGTTCGAGCGCGAGATGGTCGGGATACGCCTCAAAACCAGCAGGCACCTCCATGCCCATTCGCTCGACGAGCTCTCTCATGTAAATCGCAGAATCCCCCAGATAAAGCCCCGTCTGGCAAGAAAAAGGCGTCTCTGCCTTCAAACTCTGCGACCACGCGGTGTAGAGGGATTCGACGGGCATCACAGAATCGGGCAGTCCTCCCACAAAGTGCTGCGATGCAAATGCGCACTTTTCTTCGAACGTCGGCGGTGCAAAAAGAGCATCAACCTCGCCGGCGGAAAGAAACTCCTGCAGTGGACAGCGTTTGCCAACACGGGATATCGCAGACGTTTGCTTTCCAAATGACTTTTCATCTTGAATTGCACGGCGTGCGCTATCAAGAAAATCACACCACTTTGCCGGTTTGGTAATCTGCTCCCATTCGGCAGCATCCACCGGGGCAAAGCACTGTGCTATCACGGAAAAAACCGCTTCGTCCTCCATCATCGTCATCCCTCCTTCCTTGTCGTATTGGGTAAAGCCCTCATGATTTCCCTCCGGAACTACCCGAGCGCCGGGGCGTACACCGTCGAAACAAGACCCTGCGCAATCACTTCATCTGCGATGTCTTTCCAATCGATGAACGTGATGGCGCCATTGGGGCATTGTTCAGCGCAGCGACCGCACGCGATACACTTGGTCGAAACACCGGTTTCGGTGTCGACGACCGGCATGTTCCAAGGACAGGCCATGTGGCACATGCCGCACCCGATGCACTTGGTGGCATCGACGGTGCGTGCGCCGGTTTTTTCATCGGCATAGATTGCATGCACCGGGCAATACTTCATGCATTCGGGATCTTCGCATTGCTTGCAGCTTTCAATCGTGAATTGACAATCGTTGTAGATGCCATCCATCGTGTCAACGCTGTGTCCGTATTGATAGTTCGGCCACACTCGCACCCGAGCAATGTTTTGGCACACACGACCATCATTTTTCAGCGTGCACATCAACTCGCAGCGCTGACAACCCGAGCAACGGGCACGGTCGGTTACGATCATTTTAGTAGGCGTCGTGCGAATTGCGATGCGACCGGAAGCGATCGAATCTTCGATGACTCCCCACTTCGCCAGCACGCCGCCGATAACCAAGCCACCCACACCGCAACCCGCCATCGCCAAAACCTGGCGACGCGTTACGGTCTTTTTAGTGGAACCGGTCTTGGTGGAATCAGTAGTGGATGCTTCCGCCGCGGTCTTCTGGTCTTGCTTTTGCGCGGAAGTGTTCTCTTGCAGATTATTATCTGTCATCCTAGTACTCCCCCCTCACTTTCTCATCCGTGAGTCTTATGTTCGTTTGGAAACCCTGCGTGTAGCCTTTTCCAAAAGCCACACGGGTATAGCCGACATATCTCATATTCCCATCTCACACAACAGAAACAATTGTGAAAGAGCTGTGCGCTGAACCCTCCCCTCTTTCGGGATAAAAGGCCAAAAAGGCCGAATTACCCTGAAAGAGGGGATGCGGAAAAAGGTTTTGTTTGCATACTGGAACACGACGAAATGGTCATCCGCACATCTCTCATATTCATCAACGTCCCACACAACAGGTAAAGACCTTGAGAGATTGGGAGAAGAAAACATGGCTGACGAAAAGTCGTACGGCTGGGCCGGAAAGATCCTCCGCGTCAATTTGACGACCGGTGCGATCACGACCGAACCAACCGAACCATATAAAGCATATATCGGCGGCATGGGTTTGGCGAACAAGATCATGTATGATGAAGTTCCCGCCGGAACCGACCCGCTATCACCGGAAAACAAGGTTATCTTCGCAGTGGGACCGCTGACCGCTTCGGGTACCCCCCTAGCTGGCCGCACCACCATCTGCAGCCTTTCCACTTTCACGAAAGACCACTTGGTTATCGACGCCCACTGCGGTGGCATGATCGGCGCCAAGATCAAACTGTCCGGCCACGACGCCATCGTTGTCGAAGGCAAGTCGGATCATCCGGTCTACATCAATATCAAAAATGACCAGGTCGAAATCAAGGACGCCAAGGGCGTCTGGGGCTTGGGTACCCGCGAAGCAACCGAGGCTTTGTGCCGCAAGGAAAGCGTCAAGGCTTGCGTCGCCACCATCGGGCCTGCCGGTGAAGCGCAGACCCCCTACGCCGTCATCATCAACTCCCGCAACCACTCCGCCGGCGCTGGTGTCGGTGCGGTCATGGGTTCGAAAAAGTGCAAGGCGCTTGTCGTCGAAGGGGACGGCTCGGTCAACGTCAAAGACCCGCAAGCCGTGGCCGAACTTTCCGACTACATGCTGCGTGAAATCATTGGATCCAACAACAACCACGTCGTTCCCTCAACGCAACAGGAATGGGCCGAGTACTACGACAAGGGCTCCCGTTGGACCGCGCGCAAGGGTCTGTTCTGGGCTGCCGCCGAAGGCGAACCGATTGAAACCGGCGAACCGAAGCCGGGCGAGCTCAACACGGTTGGCTATCGCTGCATGAAGGCAACCAAGGATTTAGGGCCTGCTGCAGAAAAATATACCATCAAGATGGATGGTTGCCACAGCTGTCCGATCCACTGCTATTCCGATTTGCGCGTCGAGGAAACGGGAAAAAATACCGGCTTTGAAATTGCCGGCAACACCTGCGCGGCAAACTTCCCCGTCAGCGTCTACATGGAACCCTTCCTCAAGATGGGACTCAAAGAAGACGGCGACCTTTCGGTAGTCTGGGACACCACGACCGCCAACACGATGGACGAGCTGGGTCTGTGGTGCAACTACGCGCAGCTTTACCGCGATATCGCCTACTGCTACACCACGGGCGTTTTCAAGCGTGTCTTACCTGCCGACGAATACGCTTCCATCGATTGGGGCAAGTTCGACCCCTCCCGTCGCGACCCCACCGTTATGATTGAAATCTTGAACAAGATCGCGTCCAATAAATACGAAATTTCCTACCTTGCCCACGGACCGCTCGTTTGGTGCGAACGCTGGGATGAGCAGAAGTGGTTTGACAACAAGGCTTCAACCTTGGTCAACTACCGCGGCTGGCCCGTCCATCACTCCATCGAGTGCTTCGGTCAGGTTGGTGCCGTCTACAACCAAATGTTTAATCGCGATGACATGATTCACTCCGCCGTCAACTTCCAGGGTTGTGGCTTGCCGCTCGAAATCAAAAAGCAGATCGCCACTGAAGTCTGGGGCGGCGAAGATGCCATCACGGCCGACAAGAACTACACGCCGATGAACGAGCACAAGGCAAACTTCTGCTGGTGGTCCATCGTGACCGACGTGCTGCACGACAGCCTGACTTTGTGCAACTGGGTGTGGCCGATGACCATGAGCCCAACTAAAGCACGCGATTACCGCGGCGACCTTGACCTTGAATCCAAATTCTTCAAGGCCGTCACCGGCAAGGATATGTCCACCGATGATCTCTACAACGCGGCCGCCCGCATCATGACGCTCCAGCGTTGCAATACCGTGCGCGGCATGGGCACCAACAACCTGCGCGGTGAGCACGACGTCATCACCGAGTGGGCGTTTACGAAAGATCCCGATCTCAAGCCCTTTACCGAAGGTACGGACAAGATGGATCGCGAAGACTTCAAAACTGCGCTGACCATGGTGTATTCCCGCTTCGGCTGGGATGACACCCTGGGATGCCCGACGGCCGCCTGCCTCGACCATTTGGGCGAGATGGACGACGTCAAGCAGGAAATGCAGTCGCTGAACCTGTTGCCGTAATTTCGATTTCTCCGGCGGGCGCGAAGATCCCCACTTCCACCCGCATTTTCAAAACGCCCCTTGGACCGAAATCCAAGGGGCGTTTGCGTATGCCTTCGATTTACCCTCGGGCACCCTTGAGGCCCCGAAACAGGCGTGTCTATTCGGCAGAAACCTTCGAGCAGTCCCCCAGCGCGGCCTTGATATCGGCGAGGGAATACAGACTGCCGAACGCGCACACCAGCCCGGTTGGACCGGCGATTTCGCGCGCGCGGGCAACGGCGTCGGAAGCATCGCGCGCGACGAAAGTACGTTTACTGGCAGTGCATCCCAGCATATCCTGGCAGGTCCACCGAATCGCGCTTGCCAGCTTATCGGCAGGGAGAGCGCGCGGATTGTCCGGTGTGATGGTTATGAATGCAGCACCGAGCGGCATGACGATTTCAAGCATCTCGGGATAATCTTTATCTTTGAGGACGCCGATGATAAACACCGGTCGCATGCCGGGAAAGCTTGCCTTCAGCGAATTGACCAACGCCTGCGCACCTTCGATATTGTGCCCACCATCAACAACGAACGTCGGATCTGCCGCAACAATTTCAAACCGCCCGGGCCATTTCGTTTGCGCCAGACCATCGCGCAAAGCTTCATCGGTGATGTTCCATCCTTTTTCACGCAACACCTCGACGGTTTCGAGGGCAAGCGTTGCGTTGAAGGGCTGATAGCTCCCCATAAGCCCGATGTCCAGATCGGTGTATCCCCTGTAGGAAAAACGGTAGCGGGGGTGGGCTGGCGTCGCGACCGACGCGATCGTTACCTGGGAAAAATCAGAAATACGCACCGTCGTATCGCGACTTGCAGCCACCCCTTCGACAACCTGCAAAGCAGACGCCTCCTGCGGCCACGACACCACGGGCGCTCCGCGTTTGATGATGCCGGCCTTTTCGCCCGCAATTGCGGCGAGAGTTTTTCCCAAATATGCCGTATGGTCAAGCGCGATCGACGCGATCACGCATACCTCGGGAGCGGCGATAACATTGGTGGAATCAAGCCTTCCGCCCAACCCCACTTCAAGGACAACGATGTCACATGTCTGTCGCGCAAAATGAAGCAGCGCCACCGCCGTCATCAGCTCAAATTCGGTGGGGTGATCCTCCATAGCATCAGCCGCCTGCTTGACGCTCAGCGTAACCTCCGTCAGATCAACCGTGGAAATATTGACGCCATCAATGCGGATGCGTTCTTCAAACTCAATGATATAGGGGCTGGTGAACAGCCCCGTTTTGTACCCAGCCTCCTGCAAAATCTGCGCCAGAAAGGCACAGGTCGAACCCTTGCCGTTCGTTCCCGCCACATGCACGAACCGCAAACTATCCTGCGGGTTGCCCAAACGCTTCAGCAACTCAACGGTGCGCTCAAGCCCCAAACGCGAATCCATCCAACGCGGTTCGTTTATGTAGACAACCGGATCAAACGCATGCGCGTCAAAGCTGGAAGGCATTACAGCGCCTGCAAATAATCCACGATACCCGCAGCGGCACGCTTGCCGGCGCCCATCGCGAGGATCACCGTTGCCGAGCCGATCACCACATCGCCTCCGGCATACACACCCGGAACCGACGTTGCACAGGTCTCGCTATCAGCCATGATCAAATTTCGAGACGTTGTTTCTAGGCCCGGTGTCGTTTCTGCAACCAACGGGTTGGTTTTCGATCCAACGGCAATCACCAGCATGTCGATGTCGATCGTAAATTCACTGCCGGAAATTTCAACGGGGCGACGGCGACCGCTTTCGTCGGGTTCACCCAGCTCCATACGAACGCATTCCAGCCCCGAAATCCAGCCCTTATCGTCACCGAAGGCACGCGTCGGGTTGGTCAGTAATTGAAAGTGAATGCCTTCCTGTTCTGCGTGATGCAGTTCTTCGGCACGAGCCGGCATCTCCTCTTTGCTGCGGCGATACACAATCGTCACATCGGCACCCAAACGACGCGCCGTACGCGCCGCATCCATAGCCACGTTGCCGCCACCGACAACGACGCAACGCTTGCCGGTATACACCGGTGTTGCATATTCGGGGAAACGATACGCCTTCATCAGATTTACGCGGGTTAAAAGCTCACTTGCGACCATCGCGCCATTGAGACCTTCGCCTTCAATACCCAGATACCCCGGAAGGCCCGCACCCGTTCCGACAAACACGGCGTCAAAACCCTTTTCTTCCTTCAATTCTTCGATGCTGAACAGCTTGCCGACAAGGGCGTTCACCTTAAATTCCACGCCCAAGTCCTCGATGGCGGAAACCTCGCGCGCCACCAGATCTTTCGGGAGACGAAATTCGGGGATGCCGTAGGTCAACACACCGCCAACCTTGTGCAGCGCCTCAAACACCGTGACAGAAACACCCCGTTTTGCCAACTCTCCCGCACAGGTAAGCGAAGCGGGGCCCGAACCGACTACCGCAACGCGCTTGGCGGAAAGCTGCGCAGACACAGCCATACTCGCATCTTCGGCCTGGGCTGCGGCCAGAGCGACAGCAGCTTCTTCAGGGTGATCAAACGCCCAATCGGCGACAAACCGTTCGAGATGACCGATACCCACCGGCTCTCCGTTGTTACCCCGTGTGCACTTGCCTTCGCACTGATGCTCCTGCGGGCATACCCGGCCGCAGATAGCGGGCAGGGTGTTGGTGTTCTTCACGATGGCGTAAGCACGAGCGAATTCGCCTTCGCCAACCGCGCGGATAAATTCAGGGATCGGCACGCCGACCGGGCAGCCCGATACGCAGGGCGCCTTGGGACAATGAATGCAGCGTTTCGCTTCGTTGACTGCCTCTTGTTCGGTATAACCGCACGAAACTTCCTCGAAGTTTGTCGCGCGCAGCACGGGATCGAGTTCGGCCATCGGGGTTTTAACCTTTTGCATGTTCGCTTTCGCCATGATTACTCCCCCTTCTCGGCGGTGCAGAAATGATCTTCGGCAGACTGCCTCGCCTGCGTTTCAAATGAACGATACTGCACGCCGCGTCGCATGGCGTCATCAAAATCAACCAGATGACCATCAAAGTCGGGGCCATCGACGCAGGCATGCATATAGTCATCGCCCACCTTCACCCGGCAGCCACCGCACATGCCGGTACCATCGACCATCAGCGGATTCATGGAAACAAGAGTCTTTATGTTATAGGGCTTCGTCGTTGCCGCCACAAACTTCATCATGATGACCGGCCCAACCGCCAAAACCAAATCGTAATCGGCGCCTTCATCGATGCGAGCTTGCAGAGCCTGGGTAACCAAACCCTTATTGCCGTTTGACCCATCGTCGGTCATGATGATCTGACGCGTGGAGTGCGCTGCGATTTCATCTTCAAGCAACACGAGATCGATAGTGCGAAAACCCGTAATCACATCGACTTCGCATCCGTTTTCAAACAACCACTTTGCCTGCGGATACGCAATCGCGGTACCCAGGCCACCTCCGATAACGCAGGCGCGACGAGCGCCGGCCAGCTCGGTCGGGTTACCCAAAGGGCCCGCGAAATCAAGCAGGGATTCCCCCACGTTCATGTGCGCGAGCTGCAACGTTGTCGCACCCACCGCCTGGAAGACGATCGTGATCGTGCCCGCCTGCGGGTCACAGTCGTTCATCGTCAAAGGGATGCGCTCGCCCACTTCATCGATGCGCAGCATGATAAACTGGCCAGGTTTGATTTTTGCCGCAATTTCTGGCGCGCTGACAACCATGCGCGTGACTTCAGAATTGAGTGCTTCAACTTCAAGAATCGGATACACGGGATTTTGTCCTTTTCACCTCAAGATACGAACAGCACCGCATATGATTCGGTGCTGCCCCACAATAGTTACGTGTTGTTGCGCCATTTTATAACATCGGCCCGCACCGCTCCCCGCAGAGCAGGTAATGGCGCTCAGATTCCTTTGAACGGACACGGTTTCTGTGAATATTCATAAGAGCCACAAAGTCACCTCTATCAAATTCCTGACACCCGATGCGCAAAGCGACCTGTTTCAAAACTTGGGCACTAAGCCCCGCAGCAATGCCGCGTCAGGCACAATCACTCAACAACAGGTCATCATCTTTGATAATGCCGAACCGGCGCATACCCTCGCACACAAGCCAGCTCACCAGCGCGGGCACCACCAGGCAAACCACCACAAGCCCCACCCAGTCAAAGATACCGGGCACCGTAGCACCCGCAATCCAGCCGGTGTACACCCCGATCGGACCGACAAGGCCACAGGTGCCCATGCCTGAAGCGATAGCGGGGCCGTTTTGACTGAGCTGGAACACGCACGTTGCCAAAGGACCACCGACGGCCGAAGCGACAATAGGCGGAATCCAGATGAGCGGCTTTTTCACAATATTGCCCATTTGCAGCATCGACGTGCCAATACCCTGGGAAAACAGGCCACCCCAACCGTTTTCTTTAAAGCTCATGACAGCAAATCCCACCATCTGAGCGCAGCAACCCGCCAAAGCCGCACCGCCGGCCAGCCCGGTCAGCGCCAAAGCCGCGCAAATGGCCGCAGACGAAATGGGCAGAGTGAGGGCGATCCCGATCACAACCGCAACGATAACGCCCATAAAAAACGGCTGCAGCTCCGTTGCCCACATGATAAAGCCGCCAACAGAAGATGCCACCGCCCCGATCAGGGGAGCCGACGCGAGAGCGATACCGCAGCCGCCCGCCACGACAACGGCTGGCGTGACGATAATGTCGACCTTGGTCTCCTTTGAAACCAGTTTTCCCAGTTCGGTGGCGATGATTGCCACCACCAGCACGGCAAGCGGGCCTCCGGCACCACCCAGCGTGTTGGCGGCATAACCAACCGCCGCCAGAGAAAACAGCACCAACGCCGGGGCGCGCAAAGCGTAACCGATGGCCACCGCCATTGCCGGACCGGCCGCACTCTTTGCAAACGTACCGACCTCTCCGAAAAAGGCAATGCCCGACAAATCACCAATCGTGGACAAGATCGTGCCGATCAAAAGAGAGGCGAATAATCCTTGGGCCATAGCCGACATTGCGTCGATGGCGTAACGCTGCACCGACACCTCGATGTCTTTGCGGCGGAGAAAATCAGAGAGAGACGTCTTCTGCATAATAGCGCAGCTCCTTTTCGGCAAGCCGATTCGTTGATAGCGGAAAACCCTGATGATACGACAAAGACACACCCCCGAGGCACCACACTTTGGCCATCGGAGCAATAGCTCTCCACGATGGGCGATTACCCCTTTGCAATTGCGATCAGCCGTTCGACACCTCTTTTTGGCGCACCAACACCCGCAAGGACACATACCGCAAGAAGCGTCGCGCGAGGCCGGGATGCTCGAATGGAGAAAAGCGACTATACTTGCAGTTGAGAATAATTGACGACTTCAAACGCCGAGCAGACCCGCCGCATCAGCATCGACGACAGTACCCATCAGAGGAGACAACCATGGCCACCCGTTATCGCATCGAGAATTTTCTCGAACGCGCCTTAGACCCCGGCGCGATGATGCCAAAAACCCCTTTTGTGGCCGTATTGACCTCTCAAGAATTCGAAACCGAAATCGTTCCCACCCTCGATAAGCCGATTGCGCTGAACACCTTCGCCCGAATAGCAAGCTGTCACGTCGATGCGTTCGAGGCGGGTTTTATGGGAGACATATTTATCCCCAACAAAGATAACCTGCTTGCAGAGCCGACAACCTGCAGGTTTTTCATGAAGACCAACCGCCTTATCTTCATCGATGAAACCACGTTGTGCACCACCGTACTCGATCATCTTGCGGAAGCAAAAAACCACCAACAGCCCAGCGTCGGGCGTATTCTTTTTGAATTTCTAGGATACCTCATCAAAGACGATGCGGCATTTTTGGAAGCTTTTGAAGACGATATGGAAGCGCTTGAAGAAGAGCTCCTCGATCAAAAAACCTCCGTTGGCAATCGCCAGATCCTCGACATTCGCCGCCAACTTTCGCGTCTCGATTACTACTACCAGCAATTGGTCGACATGGGAATAATTTTCGATCAAAACGAAAACGGCCTGTTGAGTGCCGATGATTGTCGTCTCTTTGCCATGTTTGCCCGGCGCGCCGATCGCCTGTTCGATCGAACGTGCACCATCAAAGAATACAGCCTGCAGCTCTACGAACTCTATCAAACGCAAATCAACGTTCGCCAGAACAAAACGATCCAATGGCTCACGGTGATAACGACCATCTTCGTACCCCTCACACTGATAACCAGCTGGTATGGTATGAACTTCGAAAACATGCCGGAGCTTCATCGTCCCGAAGCCTATTTCGTCATCATCGCCATCTGCTTCGTATTGGTGTGCGTCGAGCTGATCTATTTCAAGAAGAAGAAGTGGTTGTAGACTCGGCTCGGTGCGAGGGATACCCCACAAAGCTTCCCCCGTCGTAGAGCTGACAGGTGTTCTTCCCCGCTTTTTTGTAGCATAGCCCCAGGTTATCCTTTATATGCTGAGCTACCACTTTCTTTCACGGACGCTCTACGTTGACGGAAGAGAATCGGGGCCTTCGGTTGTGGGCATATCGCACTGATTGTCAAATGTTTGCAGCAGTTTGCCGAGGGCGCAAAAATCGGCCTCCAAAGCCTCACGCTTACTTCGGTCGTAAATTGCCGCGGCCGGATGGAAAATGGGGAACACCTTGAACTTGCCCGCCTGGTACAGCTTCCCATGCAAACCGGTAATACCCCGGTCGGTTTTCAGGATGAACTTCGTCGCAAAATTACCCAACGTCACGATGATATCAGGGTCGATCGTGCGGGTCTGTTCGCGCAAAAACGGCGTGCAGGTTTCGATTTCCGCAGGTAAGGGATTGCGGTTGTCGGGCGGCCTGCATTTGAGCACGTTAGCGATAAAGATATCTTCTCGCACGAGTCCCGCGTATCCCAAAAGCTCGTTGAGATACTTCCCCGCAGCGCCCACAAACGGCTCCCCCTGTAAGTCTTCATTTTTTCCGGGAGCCTCGCCCACGATCAAGACGCGCGCATTCGGGTTGCCGATACCGAAAACGGTCTGCGTGCGCCCTTCGGCCAAGGCGCACCGGCGACACCGCTCAACCTGAGCCTGCAACTCTTCCAGCGCGATAGGTGTTTTATGCACGGCTACTGTTCCCCCTTATACATAGAATCGCGGCATTCTGTGAGAAAATCCAATCGTAATTTCATGAGGAATCGTACCCGCTGCAACAGCCATGTCGTCGATGGTAAGAAAAGCATCGCCCTGATGACCGACCAGCACCACTTCGTCGCCAATTTGAGGATTGAGGCGCTTCCTGTTGCCGTATACTCGCAGATCGACCTCGAACATGCACTGATCCATGCAAATGTTACCAACCTGCGGACACCGCTGCCCGTCAAGCAAAACCGACGTGCGTCCCGAAAGCGCCCGACGTAGCCCATCGGCGTAGCCAACCGGCACCGTGCAAATCTTTACCGAACCGGGGCTGCGGTAGTTCAACC
This sequence comes from Raoultibacter sp., assembly GCA_036651575.1. GTDB lineage: Bacteria > Actinomycetota > Coriobacteriia > Coriobacteriales > Eggerthellaceae > JAVWGW01. Next base: position 15,647 of record JAVVXN010000023.1, read on the forward strand.
CGTAGCTCACCCCTTCACTCATGGGAACCGTTCTCGTATCGGTGATGCGCGCGTGCACGCTCATGGCCGGATACAGCTCAATCGTTCGACGCGTTTCCGGGCAAGGCTGGAAGCCGTAGAGCGCAATACCCAACCGAACCATGTCGAAATTCGTTTCGGGATAGCGCAACAGGGCGGCCGAATTGTCGCAGTGTACGATACCGGAATTAATACCCGCAGCATTCATGGCAGACAACGCCTCAACAAAGTGCTTCGCCTGTACGTGGAAGTCAAGGTTTTCGGCACAGTCAGCCGTCGCGAAGTGGGTGAACGTACCAACCAAATCAAGCGCTCGATGAAAACTGACCTGCATCATAAATTCCATCACGGCATCGTAGCGAACTCCAATACGATTCATGCCCGTATTGATCGCCAGATGATACGGAGCACGCATACCGTGAGCGTCAGCGATTTCCCCGTACGCGATTGCAAACTCGGTCGTGTATATCGAGGGCATGATTTGATAGTGCAGCAGCAGCGCGATCGCGGTTATCGGCGGTTCAGACAAAACAAGTATCGGTGCCCCAATACCAGCTTTACGCAGTTCAACGCCTTCACCAACCGTAGCAACCCCCAAATATTCCGCCCCCGAGTTAAGAGCGATTCGCGCACAGCGCAGCGCACCGTGACCATAGGCATCCGCCTTGACAACCGCCATAAGCTTACAGCCAGGATGCAGGCGACGCTTTATTTCCATCGTGTTGTGGCGAATGGCACCAAGATCGATCTCGACCCACGCCCATCGTTTATCCAGATCGGATGCCTCATCAAGCGCCGCTTCATCAAAGGCGACCGCATCCGATGCCGTGCGTGCTGCCGACGCACGAGAATATTGGAAATTATTCTTTTGAGAAAACCCGGTGAAACCGTTTGGAATGTCGCTCACTGCCGTGCCTTTCTTCTTGCGAGTCATTCAGTATAGCATTTCCCCCTAAAGGGAAAGATCCTTCAACATATCAAGCAAGTCCTGGCGCCGGTGAATATCGAGCTTCGCATAAATATGCTTTGAATGCGTGCGCACGGTGTTCTCCGAAATAACCAGCCGCTCCGCAATGGCTGCAACGCTATTGCCTCGCGCAATCAACTCCGTCACTTCGGTCTCGCGCAAAGAGAGCCCGTAGGATTCCTTCAAGACGAGGCACTGCTTCGAAACGCGGTCGCGAATGATTCCGGAGTCTTGCGAAGCGGAAGGACGGTTGCGGCGAGGCGGACGTTTTCCCTTTTCGGGCGGCGTGTCGCGGGTGCTCTCCGCCTGTTCGTGGCGGTGATCCTGTTTTCCCTCAGATCCCTTCAGCACCAAAAACTCTATCGGGTCGGCATCGGAGGCGGTCAGGGAAGAAAAGGGACGAAACAAGGTTCCGCTCGCCACAAAAAGCGTCAGACCCAAAACGTAGCTCGACACCATCGCAACAAGAGCCATCTGATCAAATCCCATAAAGTCGATGGAGTCAGAAAGCCACCCCAGCAAAAATCCCAAACTTTGCATCAGATAAACGATCATCCCGAAAAAGGCATAGATAAACACCGGATTGATACCGCGATCGCGCGAAATCTGTGCACACTGCATCATCATCAGCATCAACACCAGTGAAAATATCATATACGTCGTGGCGGAAAAGATATTGAGATAGCTTGCTCCCAGGAAGGGTAACAACAAAAATCCCGTTATCAACAGCGGATATACGACACGAAATACCGAAGTCAAACTAAAGCGGAAGCTGATACGAAACCACAGGACCAGCAGCACAATCGCCGATACGAGCGATCCGAGCATGGAAGAGATATTTACCACCGTGCTGATTTCTGCATGCAACAAAGCAATCCCGCGAATCACACCACTTGCAAAGGCAAGGGAGGCCACGCACAAAGCTGATCTCCAATAGTTTTTCACGACTCGGCGATACACCCGCGGGTGCTGCCGCGGAATATCTTCAAACATCGGCTGGTCGGTAACCATTTCCCGGGCACAAAGCGCGATGCATAAGCCACACAAAGGAACGAACAGCAGCGGAAGCAGGTAGGCCGTAATCGCGATAGGAACCAGGTAGAGGGCAAAATAGCTCAGCGGAGCGAGTGCCGTGCCCATGATCAGACGCAGGTTTCCCTGCTCCGAGGGAAGAGAGGCGAAATAGCGCTGCCACAGCATAAACATGCCCGCACACCCAACGCCGAGCAGCACGCCCCCCGACGCGACGAGCACCAGCGTGAAATCATCGAGATACATCGCGCCGATCAGACAGGCCGAGCCCGAGAAGATGAGAAGAGCCGAAAGGGAAACCATCATGCGACGCGCTTCGCGGGGAAAGAAATACGACCCGAAGGCGCTCGCGCAAAAAGCCCCCCAAAACGCAAGGGCCTGAGCAAGAAAGAACGTCAGTGTGACTTCGGCCGTCTGAAAACCTACGGGAAGAAAAGGAAAAATTCCGCCCCAAATCGAAGTGGCATTGACGGTCAGAAAAAAGGCATAGCCCCAACTTGAGACATGAGGTTTCAAAACGGATGACCCCACAAACACGCTTCCCTTCACTTTTATAGCCTTTTACAAACAAGGTCTATGGTAGCAGGTTGCCGAGATCTCCTGAAAGAAAAGGTAGGAAAACTCCCCCGAGCAGACTCTCTATCGCCTCAACCGCCCGATAAGCACCTCGTCGCTCCTTCGGAGCACAAACGAGATATCATGAAGCTTTTACCAGGCAAAATGCTTAAATCACATAGGTTGTGTGATTGTTTTACCCCCTCTATGGGCTAGGTTGATACCAGGGATTAATTAATGAGGAGGGAATCTATGGATAACGAAAACAAGATCACCCTGTCGCGACGCACGTTCGTCAAGACTGGCTTGGCGGGGCTTGCGGTAACCGGAGGGTTGGCGGGATCCGCCACGCTGTTCGGATGCGCACCCGGTGGCAAGAAAGATAATGCCGCCAAAAGCACTGCCCCAGACGACACCGTGACCTGGAGTCAGTGCGTGGTCAACTGCGGCGGCGCTTGCGCGATTCGCTGGCACGCCAAAGATGGCAAGTTGCTATACGCGGAGACCGACAATGTCGGAGACCCCGCCGGTCTGCAGGCTCGCGCCTGCCTGCGCGGTCGCACCCTGCGTCGCTGGGTAAACTCGCCCGATCGCTTGATGTATCCCATGAAGCGCGTCGGCAAGCGCGGCGAAGGCAAGTTCGAGCAGATTAGCTGGGATGAAGCCTACACCACCATCGCGGACAAACTGAAGCACACCATCGACACGTACGGCAATGAGGCCATCTATTCAAACTACGGCAGTGGCGTCAGCTCCACAACGAGCCGACTCTTCCCGCGCCTGATGAATCTTATGGGCGGAACCCTCGGTTCGTATTCGGACTATTCAACAAACATGATGCAGGCCGGCATGCCGTATACGTATGGCAAAAAGTGCACCCCCTACGATAGCGTCTACGCATCATCGATGAGTGAGGCGGCAAATTCAGACCTCATCATTTTGTTTGGCAACAGCCCCGCAGACACCCGCATGGGCGGAGCAAACATTGTCTACGACTTTGCCAAGGTTCGCGAAGGCGGTGCCAAGATTGTCAACATCGACTATCGCTTAAACGAAACGAGCTCGGGCCATCCCGAAGAATGGTTGCCCATCCGCACCGGCACCGATGCCGCGCTAGTCAACGCCATCGCCCACGAGCTCATCGCCAACGACAAGGTCAACCTCGACTTCTTGCACACCTATTGCGTCGGATACGACGAAGAAACTCTACCCGACTCCGCAAAGGGTCAAAACAAATCCTACAAGGATTACATTATGGGTACCGGCTACGATTCGATCGAAAAAACTCCCGAATGGGCTGCCCCCATCACGCAAATTCCCGCGGACAAGATTCGCGCGCTGGCTACCGAAATCGCCGCGTCAAAGGCTCTCTTTGTCGCTCAGGGCTGGGGATCACAGCGCCACAGCAACGGCGAGAACACCGCCCGTGCCATCTGCATGATTCCTATTCTTACCGGCATGATCGGCAAACCGGGCACCAACACCGGCATGCGTGAAGCCGAGCCTGCCGGCATCGTAAGCGGCATGCCCAAGGGTAAAAACCCTGTCAAAACCGCCATCAACTGCTATCAGTGGCTCAACGCCATCGACCATGGCAAAACGATGACTGCAGCCAAAGACGGCGTGCGCGGAGCCGACACGCTTACCACCGGAATTAAATTCCTCTGGAACTACGCCGGCAACACTATTTCCAACCAGCATTCAGAGATCAATAAGGTCTACGACATTCTTCAGGACGAATCGAAATGCGAGTTCATCGTGGTTCTCGACACCGTTTTGACCGATTCGGCCAAATACGCCGACATCCTGCTGCCCGACGCCATGCGCGCCGAGCAAATGCACATGGCAGGCAACGGGTACGCCGAGTATTATGACGGCATCCTGGTCGGTCAGCCCGCGCAAGATGCACCCGGAGAAGCCACGAAGGAATACGACATCGTTTCCGGTATCGCGGACAAACTGGGTGTCAAGGATGCTTTCACCGAAGGAAAAACCCAAGAACAGTGGATCGAAGAGCTCTACAACAAGGCCGCTGAAAAGGAAAGCGATCTGCCGAAGTGGAACGACATGGTCAAGCAAGGCCTGTTCAAGCGGGAGCTCAAGCCCGTTATCGGCCTCAAAGACTTCATCGCCGATCCCGCAGGCAAGCCCCTCGAAACCCCCTCCGGGAAAATCGAAATCTACTCCGAAAGCTTGGCTGAAAACATCGCAAAAATGGAGCTTGCAGAAGGCGATGTCGTCACCCCGATTCCCGTATTCGATCCGGGATTCCAGGGCTACGGCAGCACGACCGACGAGTATCCCCTGTATTGCTCAGGGTTCCATTACAAGAGCCGTACCCACTCCTCGTTCGGCGGAGTCGCAGATCTCAACCAATCCTGCCGCCAACAGCTTTGGATCAACCCCGCCGACGCGGGAAGTCGCAACATTGCCAATGGCGACCTGTGCGCCGTAAAGAGCCCTGCCGGAGAACTGCGCATCGAAGCAAAGGTTACTCCCCGTATCGTTCCGGGCACCATCGGTATTCCTCAGGGAGCCTGGCATGACGCCAATATGACCGGCGATCGCATCGACAAGGGCGGTTGCATCAACACACTGACTACGTACCATCCTTCGCCTTTGGCAAAAGGTAACGGAGTCCATTCCATCATCGTCCAAGTGACGAAAGCCTAAGGGAAGGGTGACATCATGACTCAATATGGATTCTATTTCGATAGCTCGCGTTGCACCGGATGCAAAACCTGCGAAATGGCCTGCAAAGACTACAAAGATCTTCCCCAGACCATCGCGTTTCGTAAAGTGTACGATTACGAAGGCGGTACCTGGAACGCCGGAGCGGACGGAGCATACACCACCGACTGCTACGCCTACCACGTTTCGCTTGCCTGCAATCATTGCGCGGTTCCGAAATGCTTGGGAGCCTGCCCGCAAGGTGCCATCGAGAAAAACAAAGACACCGGCATCGTAACGATCAACGAAGAAAAATGCATCGGTTCCGGTATGTGCGTGGAAGCCTGCCCCTACGATGTGCCGATTCTTGATCCCGAGAAAAAACGTGCCGTAAAATGCGACCTATGCGCCAGCCGCGTTGCCGGAGGGGAAAAGCCCATCTGCGTGGAAGCCTGCCCATTGCGTGCGCTTGACTTTGGCGATATCGAAGAGCTTAAGAAGAAATACGGCACCACAGCGGCCATCGCGCCAATGCCCACCGCCGACATAACCACCCCCAGTATCGTCATCAAGCCCTGTCCTGCAGCAAAACAGCCCGGAGATACCACCGGTGCTATCATGAATGAAAAGGAAGTGACGGGTGTAGCCGTCTAGGCTGAGCACTTCCCTGTCTTTCTCTCTGTCGCGACACCGCCTTCCCCCCTGGAGGCGGTGTCGCGATCCCTTTGTCCCACCGCCTCAACGTTACCGCTATAATGATTTCAGGTAACGGGTCGAGGGTTTGTCCCCTCCACCTAAACCACCGGAGTCGGCGGCGTTCGAGCAATGAATCGGGGATTTCATGCAATACGGTTTTTTCTTTGACAACACCCGCTGCACCGGATGTAAAACCTGCGAAATGGCGTGCAATGACTACAAGAATCTCGATAGCGGACTTCGCTATCGGCGCGTCATTGATTATGAGGGCGGCTTTTGTATCGAGCACCCCAACGGCAGCGTTACCCACGATTGTTTCATGTACCATCTCTCGCTTGCCTGCAATCACTGCAGCGCTCCCGAATGCGTTCACGTGTGCCCCACCGGCGCTATGCATAAAGACGAACGGGGGCTCGTCTGTGTCGATACCCGCAAATGCATCGGCTGCGGCTACTGCACGATGGCCTGCCCTTACCACGCTCCCCACATCGACCAGCACATCAAAAAAAGCAGCAAATGCGACGGATGCACCGATCGGGTGGCACAGGGACAAGCACCTATCTGCGTCGAAGCCTGCCCTCTTCGAGCCCTTGATTTCGACGATATCGAAGCGCTCGAACAAAAATACCCCGACTGCACGCTGAGTATTCCCCCTTTAGCAGACGGCTCTCACACGATTCCCAACATGCGCATCAAGCCCTCGCCCGCCGCGGTGCGCGCAGAAAAAACCGGCGGGGGTCACATCGCCAATCTCGAGGAGATTTGATTATGGAAAGCGGATTCGAGGCCTTTTCTCTTTCGTTGTTCACCACGCTTTCCCCCGCAGGCACCCTGGGATTTATCGCGGTCGCATTCGCGGTGCTCGTCTTAAAACCTGACGAGACCTGCACTCAGCGCCTCAACCGCCTTCTCGCCCTTCCCCTTTCCTGTGTCCTGATCGGGTTCATCGCTTCGGCGACACACCTCGGAACGCCAGCAAACGCCCTGCACGTCTTTTCGGGCATCGGACGATCACCCCTTTCCAACGAGGTATTCGCCGCAATCTGTTTTTTGGCGGCGGGAGGGTCGTATTGGATGGTGATGTTTAAAGAGCGCTTCCCCGCAACACTTGCCAAGATTTGGCTGGGTGTCGCCTGCATTGCCGGCATCGGCTTTATTGCCATGACATCGGTGGCCTATTCCGTCTTTACCGTACCCACCTGGAATACGATTTTTGTTCCTGCAAACCTTGTCTTTTCAGGGCTTCTTGCAGGACCGATTATAGGGATGCTGACCTACACCCTTGCCGATTATCAGCACAACGGTTATGCCGTCGCTTTAACCGTACTTGCCACCATAGCCCTCGTGGTGGGATCGCTGTGTCTTTTCGCGCAGAACGCCGACCTCGCACACCTTGCCAACAACGAAATCATCGCAGCAACAATGGTGCCGCATTATCGTGAGCTCATTTGGGCTCACGTTGCGCTGGGATGTCTGGGCATTGCCTGCGCTACTTTTTCACTGAAGCGCACGCTCTCAAAACGAAAGAGGATCGCCCTTCGCGGCGGAGCGTGCCTTATCTTGTGCGGAGCGGTCTTTCTCACCCGCATCGCTTTTTACCACATGCACATGACCATTGGGTTCTAACAAACGCTCGTGTCCACCTCCGGCCATCATGGAAATGGCGTGGGGCAACGCAGCTACCATGCCCTCCCAATTTTCTCGAGCAGCACGCTCGCTCCCCGGCAAATTGACCACCAGACAGCGCCCTCGCTGCATACACCGCGCACGAGACAGCATGGCGTAGGGAGTGATGGCAAGGCTGTGCGAACGCATCGCTTCGGCAATGCCCGGCACGTTGCGCTCGCAGACATCCTGTGTTGCTTCGGGGGTTACATCGCGCAGGGAAAGACCACTGCCGCCGCACGTGAGCACGACGTCAACCTCAAGTTCGTCAACGGCGCGCACAATAGCCGCAGAAATATCGGCACGCTCGTCTTTGACCACCACGTGGCTGACGCATTCCCAACCCTGTTCGGCAATGAGCCCCTCAAGGGCCAAGCCGGCGGTATCCTGCTTTATCCCCCGCGTATCAGAACAGGTAATGATGGCAAAACGTGGCAATTGATCAGCCATTATATACTCAACTCCTCAGAAACATCAAGCAGGATGCACGCAACCTGCGCACCTTCAGTACGTGATTGGAGGCCTTCTGGCATAACGGCCAGACAGTTGCTGCGCTGCAACACACCGAACAATCCCGAACTTTGATTTTGAGCCGGATCCACCACGTAATCCCCCTCGTCATTTTTGTAGA
>JAVVXN010000024.1:0-9436 GCA_036651575.1 Raoultibacter sp.
CGTGTTCGGTGATGTCTTTGACGGTGGTTTTGCTCAAGCCTTTTTCTTCGAAAAGCTCGCGCGCAGCACACACGAAATCGTCTCGCCGATCAAAATCCCCCGGTGCCATACCCGACCCCCTGTGTCGCTGCCGGCCTATCCTTATGCGCGCTGCAGGCTTTACGCCCCGCTCGTCATACAAGGCAGCCTACAAAACTACTGACACCCTGTCAATACCCACAGCCTGCGCGTACTCATCACCGGGGGTTTGGTGGCCTGCTGTTATTGCAGTGGGAAGATTTATGGTCGGTTTGGCTTTTCGGCCACATGGACGGCAGCTATGCCTCCGGTGTAGTTTTTCCAGGTCACCTTGGTGAAACCGGTATTGTAAAGCATGTCGGCGTACGTTTTTTGATCGGGAAATGCTTTGATCGATTTGCTCAGATAGACAAACCCTTCCTTGTCGCCGGTCACCGCGCCGCCGATCAGCGGAATCATGTGCTTGAGATAAAACGTGTACAGCGCGCGCCAGGGGGCAAAAGGGGGGCGCGAAAATTCAAGGCACACCAGGCTGCCGCCCGGTTTGAGCACGCGATACATTTCGCGCAGTGCCAGCTCGCGATTGGGCATGTTGCGGATGCCGTAGGCCATGGTGATCGCGTCGTAACTTTCGTCCGGGTAGGGAATGGCCTGTGCGTCGACCACCTCGAAATCAACCGGCACGTCCTCTGCGGCACCTTCGGCAACGTGAGCGCGGGCAACGTCGAGCATTTCGGGCACGAGGTCGGTTATTTGGATGTGGGCCGGATGTTTGGCACGCGCGACGGAAAACGCCACATCGCCAGTGCCGCCTGCGATGTCGAGCACGTTATCGCCAGGCGCGATCGGGGCCTGGCGCATCATGCCACGCAGCCACAGCTTGTAGGCGCCCATGCTGGAAAGCGCGTTGAATCGCTCATATTTTTTTGCGATGGTGGAAAAAATCTCATACACCCGATCGGCCGAGATGTCGGCAGGAGCTTGCTTGCCGGTTGCGGTGTCGATGGTGTGGACGGCCGGAATCGCGCGTCCTGTCGGATTTGTTTGATCTGTATTCCTAGCTGTCATGTGGAAGCCGCCATAGCGTTTTGGGTTGGTATGTTTCAAGTGTTCACGGTCGATCGGGGCGTTATCGATGTTAGGTTGCGCCTGCGGAAACCGCACGCTGTCGAAGCGCGGGCTTTCCGTCATGTCCATTTGTTACATCTGGTGAAGCCCCTGTCTCTTACGATGAAGTATACCAGTACTTTTTTTGGTGAACAAAGGTTTTTGCGCTACCGAGTGAAGCTAAGAGAAAAAGCAAAGCGCAACCATAACCCCCGATCCTTCGGCCCCCCGAAACCGAGCGATAACCGTTCGCCGCACAACTCTGTTGAGAAATAGGGGAGGAGCGTTCTCCGCGCGACGCGGTACGAGACGGAAATGCTATGATATTCGCACACAAAAAAGCAGGAGGCTCCTATGTTATTGTGCGCTCAATATATTCTGCCAGTAACCTCTGCTCCCATTGAATATGGGGCGGTCCTGGTACATGAAGGCAAAATTAAAGATATCGGCAAAGCTGACATTCTCAAGCTTCGCTATCCCGATGAAGAAATGCGCGACTTCGGCTTGGCGGCTCTCATGCCGGGCTTGGTCGACTTGCACACCCACCTCGAAAACTCTGTTATGCGCGGCATCGTGCACGACGTCCCCTATTCCACGTGGATCAACTCGGTCAACGAAAAGGCTTCGCTCATGAACGCGAGCGACTGGTACGATTCTGCCATTCTCGGTGGTCTTGAAGCGCTTTCATCAGGCATTACGTGCGTGGCCGATATCACGGCTACGGGCGCTGCGTGTCGTGCAACCCAGAAGCTCGGCCTTCGTTCGGTCATTTACCGCGAAGTGGGTGCCATGGATAAGCGTCGCGTTGATTACGCTATGAAGTTGGCTAAGGCGGATATCAGAAGGTGGAAAACGGAAGTCGACCCTGACCGCATCACGATTGGCATCGCTCCTACGGCGCTGTTCGTGTGCCATCCGTCCGTCTTCGGTAAAGTGGTCGAATTCGCGGGCGACGATATGCCGATTGCCATGCATTTGGCGGGCACGCGCGAAGAGTATGACTTCATCAAGTACGGCTCATCGCCCTTCTCTATCCATGCAGAAGATGTCAAGCGTGGTTATGTTGAAATTCCGCCGTGGTTACCCACGGGCGCGACACCGGTGAACTACGCGCTTAACTGGGGTGCGTTTGAATCACCCAACGTGCTGGCCATCCATTGTGTTCATATCAATGATGAAGATCTTGAAAAGCTGAAGGAACACGATGTCGCTATCGCCGTGTGTCCACGTTGCAATGCGCAACTGGGTATGGGCGTGGCTCCCCTCACCGATTTCTTGCGCGCCGGTATGCGCGTAGGCTTGGGAACCGATTCTCCGGCCGCGACCGATTCGACCGACATGCTGACCGAAATGCGCATCGGTATGCTGGTGCAGCGCGCGGTCAACGTCGGCAAGTTCCTCGATTCTGCAACTATGCTCGAAATGGCAACCATGGGCGGCGCACGAGCGTTGCGTATGGATGATAAAATCGGGTCGCTCGAAATTGGCAAACACGCTGATATCATCGCGGTCGATCTTTCCGGCTCGCACCAAACGCCTACGACCGAACCTGTTTCTGCGGTGGTCAATACCGTCAGCGGCTCGGACGTGTTGATGACCATGGTGGCGGGCACTATGCTTTACGAAAAAAATCACTGGCATGTCGATGTCGAAGTGGCGAAAAATATCGCTCGCGTCATCGAAATCCGTGGCAAGTTGAGGGGTTAATGTGTCGAAGAAACAAAACCTTACGGCAAAAGAACGCCAGCAGCGCATCGCGCAAGCGCAGGAGCGCGAACGCTTAGCGAAGGAAAAAAGTGAAAAATCCGAACGGGTGAAAAAAATAGTGGTAGTCGGCGTGTGCGTAATCTTGGTTCTCGCGCTTTCGCTGCCCACCATGGCATTGATGGTCATGGGTGGCGGCGCATAACGTCTTGCGGTACTATGTTGCGGTTACGCCATAAAATTCGTTGCGTGTGCCGGATACTCGGTGCGCCTAATTGCCTAAGGGGTTAGCTTGTTTGGTATCGGCGGAGTTGAACTCATATTGATTTTGGTGTTCGGGTTCCTGATCTTCGGGCCCGACAAATTACCTGCTATTGCAAAAACGGTAGGCCAGGCGATCGCCAAGTTTAAAGGTGCTCAAGAGGAAATGAGCAAGGTCATTAAGACCGAAGTGTATGATCCCACTTCAGATGAACCGTTCAAAAACCCTCTGGAAGCGCTTTCAAAGCTTGAAGAAGACAAGAAAAAGAACGAAAAAACTGAAAGTTTTTCCGAACGCAAAGCGAAATACGACAAAGAACGTGCAGCTAAAAAAGCTGAAGAAGAAAAGGCGGCTGCAGAAAAGCCGGAAGAAAAGGCTGGTAGTGCTGCGACGGCGACGGGAGCTGTCGCGAGTGTGGCTGCTGCCTCTGCAGAAAAGCCGCTTGTTCGCGATGAGGTGAAGGCGTCGACATCGGATGTTTCTGCGAAGCCCCGTGCCGATGAACTGTTTGGCAATACGCCCCCGGCAAAGACGGCAACGACCGCGAAAACCACGCGCCCGGCAACGGCAAAACCCACCACAACCCGCTCGACTCAGACCGCCTCGCAAGCGGCAACAACCGTCAAGCCGGAACCGGCAACGGATGCCGCAATCGATGCCACCACAGAAGAGAAGGGGGAATAAACAATGCCTATCGGTCCCGCACGAATGCCCCTCTTCGATCATCTTGGTGAACTGCGTATGCGCTTGGTGCGCATACTGGCTTGCCTCGCCATCGCGGTCTGCGTTTTCTACATGGCGACACCCACGATTGCCCAGCTGTTGCTGCAGCCGGTTGCGGAATTTATGCCGCACGACGAATCGGGCTTAGCATTGCTCAACGTGTTCGGCGCATTCGATTCTTTCACCGTTCGCTTCATGATATCGCTGTGGGCCTCGCTGGTTGCCTGTGCTCCGGTCATCCTGTGGCAGATTCTCGCATTCTTCTTGCCGGCGTTAAAACCCAGCGAACGCAAGTGGTTCATTCCCACTTTCGCTGCTGCAACTTCATTGTTTATCTTCGGTACGGTGTTTTGCTACTTCATCATCTTGAACCCTGCCTTCCAGTGGCTGACCGATCAGTCGCAAGGATTTGCCCAGGTCATGCCCGAAGCCAAGCAGTGGATTGACACCATTATCAAGTTCGAAATCGGTTTTGGTTTTGCGTTCGAACTCCCGCTGATTATCTTTTATTTGGTCATGTTTGATGTCGTTTCTTACTCAAAACTGCGCAAAAGCTGGCGCATGGTCTATCTCGTGTTGCTGGTTATTTCCGCCATGGTCACGCCCGATGCTTCTCCTGTTACCATGGCGCTCATGTTTGCCGCCATGGTGGTGCTCTACGAGGGCAGCTTATTGATTGCGCGCATCGCACTCGGAAAACGCGTAAAGCGCCAGAAGGCCGAAATGGAAAAGGAAGCCGCCGAAGAAGCCGAATGGCAAGAAGAATGGGCTGCCAAAAAAGAAAAGAAACTTGCCAAGGACGGCGATAAGTAAATGCACGAATTGGGCATTATGACCGGCGTCATGGAAGTTGTGGACAAATCCGCGGCTGAAGCTGGCGCCGACAAGATTTTGAAGGTGTCGCTTTCGGTCGGTGTTATGACCGAGGCCATCGAAGATGCGCTGCGGTTTGCCTTCGAAGCGCTTGCGGAAAGCAATCCGATGTATAAGGATGCCGAACTGCAGATCACCATGGTGCAACCGCGGAGCCGCTGTCTCGAATGCGGTACCGAATTTGAGCACGATCGGTTCCACATGACGTGTCCTCAATGCGGTGAATTTGCCACGGAACTGATCGCCGGTCGCGAACTGCAAATCGATTCTATTGAAGTGGACATCCCCGACGACAACGAGTAGCAACTACGTTCGCCCTCCCGAACAAAGAAGGCAGTGGTCATTTTGAGCGCAGCGAAGAATCGGGGTTTATAATCGAGGGCGAGTAAGAAGGGGATTTTTCCCAAAAGACGAACCAGTTGGAGGCGTGTATGCAAATAGATCTCAAGCAGCCGATTCTCGACAAGAACGATGCGCTTGCAGCTGCTAATCGTGCGCTGTTCGCCGAAAAGCACGTGTTTGTGCTCGATTTATTGGCCAGCCCCGGCTCGGGTAAAACTTCTACGATTTTGGCCACGATCGAAGCGCTGCGCGACACGTTTAATATCGCCGTTATCGAAGGCGATATTGCCTCGTCGGTCGATTCCGAAAAAATCAAAGAGCAGGGTATCGCCGCAGTGCAAATCAACACGGGTGGCGCGTGCCATCTGGAGTCCGACATGATTCGCCGCGCGGTCGATGTGCTCGATTTGGACAACCTCGATTTGATCATCATCGAAAACGTGGGTAACCTGGTGTGTCCGACCGATTTTGATTTGGGCGAGAACGCCAAGGTTATGATTTTGTCCGTGCCGGAAGGCGACGACAAGCCGCTTAAATACCCCGGTATCTTTCAGGTTGCCGAAGCCGTCATCCTGAATAAGGTCGACACCATGCCCGTATTCAACTTCAATCGCGATGCGTTTTATGCGTCCGTGCAGCAGCTCAATCCCACCGCCCCCATTTTCCCGATCGCCGCTACCACCGGCGACGGAGTCGAAGTGTGGGCGGCCTGGTTAAGCGACCGTATCACCGCAATTCAGTAACGCGTTGAGTGCCTATGTTGCCGGAGGTAAAATACACGCTTTGCGTTGAATCCCTGCACGATTTCGTGTGCGCAGCCGGGTTTTCCGATGTGGTCATCGGGCTTTCGGGCGGCATGGATTCCAGTCTGGTCGCCGTCATGTGCGTCGATGCTTTTGGCGCCGACCACGTGCATGGCGTGCTGTTGCCCGGTCCTTATTCCAGCGAAAGCTCCGTTACCGATGCGCTCGATCTGGCGGCTGCGTTGGGTATTGCCACCCAAACCATTTCCATCACCCAGCCCTTCGATGCCTTTGCCCACGTGCTGGCAAAGGGGTGCGCGGGTGTCCTTGATGGCCTTGCCGCCGAAAATACCCAGGCGCGTTGCCGCATGGTGTGCTTGATGGCACTTTCCAACACGCACGGTTGGATGCTGGTCAACACCAGCAATAAAAGCGAAGCCATGATGGGGTATTCCACGCTCTACGGCGATACCGCCGGGGCATTTGCTCCTTTGGGCGGGCTGTACAAGACCGACGTTTACGCCCTCGCGCGCTGGCGCAACGAAGTCGCCACGCAGCGCAACGAGTGTGTACCCATTCCCGAAAACGTATTTGTGAAGCCGCCCAGTGCCGAACTTGCCCCGGGACAAGAAGATGAGAAGAGTCTCGGTATCGATTACCCGACACTCGATGCGATTTTAATTGCCGCTTTCGAGCGCGGTGAAACGCTCGAGACGATTGCTTCTGCGGGCTACGATGCGGCGCAGGTTGCCCGCGTGGTTGCTGCCGCCCACTCATGTGCCTACAAGCGGGCGCTTGAACCTCCCTATCCCTCTCATATCTTTTACGGATCCGGTGCGCCGGCGGTCGAGGTGCGCACGTTTGGGGCATTCGATGTATTCGTTGACGGGGCACCCCTGTAGTTTCGCATCCCAAAGGCGACTCTGATGCGGCAGGTAAAGGCCGAATAGGCACCGTTTGTTGTAGGAAGTATGTTCGAGGCCCCTTTTACCCTGTACGTCAAACTTTTTGGGGGTCTTGCTCTTTTACTTCGCTTGTTCTGCCAGGGCCTGTCCGACGCACAGACCGAAGGCCGCCGCGCTGGTCAGGCCTGCAAGGCTTCCGTTTGCGCATGCCCCGCAGCAGTATACGTTGGCTATCGGTGTACCGTTTTCGTCAAGCAGCTGTCCGTTTTCGTTTGTCTTGGCACCACCGAGTGTTTGGTAGCGCTTGGGAAATTGCTTGACGGCGTAATACGGTGCCGCTAAAGATTTCAAAAAGCGAGCTCGTCCCTCTTCGGCGTCCTTTTTTTCTGCGACGTTGCGATCCCAGGCGGCAAACGTTGCCTTAAGCGTGTCGGCAGCGATATTGGTGGCATTTGCCAGATCGTCAAGGGTGTCAAAAGGTCCGACTTTGCGCGCAGCACTTTTTTTGAGATTTTTTGCTAAATTGCTTGCCTGGGTGCTTTCCAGCAACTGTTTGTCAAAAATGGTCCACCAGTATCCCAGGCCGTCGTTTTGGCAGCGGTTTGCCGCGGCGTGACGGTTGTCTTCGGGGGCAAAGCGATTGCCAAACGGGTTGACGTGCACTACGGGCCCAAAAAGCCCCCAGGCAGACGCGTTGGGCACATCTCCGATCAAATCGGCAGTGCGATCCATGCTGGCAAGCTGGCCGCCAAGGTTTTTACAGAGCAAGTGTCCTTCGCCTGCGGAATGGGTGGTTAAGCAGCCTATTTCTGCCTGACTGGGCGTGTAGGCGGTAACCATTTCCTGATTGCAGGCAAACCCCCCGGTTGCCATGACGATCTTGTTTGCCCGAACATCGAGGAAGTCACCTGTTTTTTGGGAATGCAGGCGCATGCCGATAACGGACGCGTGCTTGTCGACGATAAAGGCGATGGCTCGCATACCCAGCTTCGTGGTCAGACCCTGGTTTGCCAGGTTGTCGCGCAAAGGCGCTAAAACACTTTCCAGATCACCGATGCCTCCTTCGGGAAGCAAGATATCGGAAGGAACTCCCTGGCTCATGCCGGCTGCGGGGTTGGCAAATTTGGCACCATACTGGGAGCTGACGCGGTTGATCCATTGCGTCTGTAGCGAGAAAAGCTTTTTTTGAAAGGGAAGATCCGCCGCTGGAATAGCCGCTTTCAGTTCGGTTTCGCGCCCCGGCCAAGCCTGATCGACCGTAAGCGAGATGCCCGCTTTTTGCTGGATATCGCTTCCCACTACCGAAAAAAGGCCGTTGGAGAGAAAGCTTTCTCCCCCTAAAAGGTCTTGCTTATCAACGAGCATGACCGTCATTTTTGCTTCAAGCGGGTCGATGGCGGCCGAAAATCCCGCGATGCCGCTTCCGATGATCAGCACGTCAAACTTCGAGGTGAAGTTGACGGCGGCCGACCCGAAAAGAACATCGCCCCCATCGGTTTCGCTGGTGGTCTTGGCAACGGTTGTGTTGACGGCCTGCGTGACCGAACAGCCCGAAATAACGCCGCCTGCTACCAGCACCCCGGCGCTGAGTCCAAAGGCTTTAAGGAAATCGCGACGTTTCATATTGGATTCCACCGATATCCTCCTTTGGGCGCACCGTGCGGGGCGCGGTCAGCTGACGTATAGCTGCGATGATAACAGGAAGAGCGGTGCGCTATGTGGCTGAATTGGTTGCTTTTCATGGCAATGTGGTGTGCATCAAAAAAAGGCAGACGGAGCACGCTGGTGTGGCTCCGTCTGCCGTGCTACCCAAAGCGTTGATGCAAGCGCGAGGAGGGGGTTGAGCTGCTTGCGTAAAACGCCTAGGCTTTTAAGGCTGCAACAACCGCTTTACCCGAAATCAAACCGGAAGCAGCGTTGGGCGAAAGATCGCTTCCGCTGTCGGCAACCGTTGAGCCGCAGCAGTACACGTTGGCAATCGGCTTGTTGTCTTTGTCGACAAGCTGGCTTTCCGTGGTGACCTTGAGTCCGCCGTGGGTCTTGTAGCGATAGGGGAAGTGTTTCATGGCGTAAAACGGTGCGGCAAGGGACTGCAAGAACAACTTTTTCTTGAATTCAGTGTCTTCGCCCGCCGCGACCATGGCATCATAGGTTTCAAAGGTGGTTTTCAAGGTGTCTGCGGGTACGTCCATCGCGGCAGCGAGTTCTTCAAGCGTGTTGCACGGGCCGACCAAGCGATCGGCGTTGCTCTTCATGTTGAGGGCAACGTTCCATTTCTGGCTGCCGTCGATCAGCTGATTGTCGAAAATGCTCCACCAAAAACCCAGGCCAAGCTTGGTCGCAACGTCCGGTGAATCGTGGCTTTGATCTTCTTTGATAAAGCGACGACCCTGCGGGGTGATCTGCACATTCGGGCCGAAGTAACCCCAAACGGTAACCTGCGCCAAGTCGCTCATCAGGTTTGCTTCCATGTCCATGCGATTGTATACGCCGCCAAGTGCCTTGCACAATTGATGGCCTTCACCCATGGAGTTGACGGTCAAAGGACCCTTGGTTGCCTGTGCGGGGAGGTAGGCGGAAACCATTTCCTGGTTGCAGGAAAATCCGCCGGTGGCGACGATGATTTTTTTCGCCTTGATGTCGACTGAGCCGCCTTTTTTCTCGTCGTTGAAGCGGACTCCGATGGGGGCGCCCTGAGCGTCGACGATGAAGTTGGTGGCACGCAGGCTCAGTTTGAACGTGACGCCTTTTTTCTCAAG